>JAISNR010000108.1 GCA_031276135.1 Eubacteriales Family XIII. Incertae Sedis bacterium
TTTATGAGATAGCGCGTCGGGTAATTGTCGCTGCCGTCGGCCACGATGTCGTAGTCCCGCAGGATGTCGAGCGCGTTTTCGGAGCTCAGCCGCGTTTCGTGCTCCACGACGCGCACATGAGGATTCAGGCCCGCGATGCGGTCCCGCGCCGAGGCGACCTTGCGCCGGCCGACGTCCTTCGTGCCGTGTATGATCTGCCGTTGCAGGTTGGAGGCCTCCACGAAGTCGAAATCCGCGATGCCGAGGGTGCCGACGCCGGCGGCGGCCAGATAGATGGCCAGCGGTGCGCCTAGGCCGCCCGCGCCGACGATCAGGACCCGCGCCGCCTTGAGGCGCCGCTGTCCCTCCGCGCCGACCTCGGGAAGCGACAGATGGCGGCCGTAGCGCGCGATTTCCTCTTCGGAAAGCGCCCCCGGGCGGAGATCCTCCGCGAGGCCGGCGAAAGAAGCGTCCATGTCGATCCCTCCCCAAAATGTGTATCTGCGCATCGCGATGCCTGTTGCTTTCCGAACAAGCGTCGCGGTTTGTTTCAAGTGATCCGGCCGCGCCGCATCGCTTGCGGCGACATCCCGCAACGCATCCGCCCGCAACGCCGTTCTGCACGGCTCTTGTCTTGCAGGTAAATTATAGCACAGCCGAACGCCAA
Organism: Eubacteriales Family XIII. Incertae Sedis bacterium; assembly: GCA_031276135.1. Taxonomy (GTDB): domain Bacteria; phylum Bacillota; class Clostridia; order Peptostreptococcales; family Anaerovoracaceae; genus JAITLA01. Next base: position 647 of record JAISNR010000108.1, read on the forward strand.
AAACAACGAGAAAGTGAGAAACGGCGCAAAACAGAGGTCTGTTAAACCCCTCCCGAGTTTAACAAATATCTTGGCTTTCCCGTGAACAAAAATATTGCGCGATTCCGCGTTTTTTAATATAATAATCGAAATTACAATATTGCGTAGAAGAGGTGTGCGATGAATTTATGGAAAAATTATCCAGAAGAACGACTCCTGCAACTGCGGGATGAATGCCGCGCGGAATATCTCGAGATCAAGGCGCGCGGCCTGTCGCTCGACATGTCGCGGGGCAAGCCCTCGCCGGACGTTCTCGATCTGAGCAACGGGCTCCTTGAGACCCTTGCGCCGTACACATCCGAGGACGGCACGGACGTGCGCAACTACGGCGTTCCGACGGGCCTTCCCGAGTGCAGGCGGCTGTTTTCGGAATTGCTCGGCATACCGGCGGAGCAGATCATCGTCGGCAACAACGCGAGCCTTGAGCTTATGTATGATTTTTACAGCAGGCTCTGCCTGTTCGGTACGCTCGGCGGCGCGCCTTGGGGCCGGCAGGGCCGCGTGAAATTCCTGTGTCCGAGCCCCGGCTACGACAGGCATTTCGCGATCAGCAAGGAATTCGGCACGGAGATGATCGCCGTGCCGATGACGGAGGACGGCCCGGATATGGACGCGGTGGAGGCCCTCGTTCGGGACGACGCTTCGGTCAAGGGCATATGGTGCGTACCGCTCTACTCGAATCCGCAGGGCGTGGTCTACAGCGACGAAACGGTGCGGCGTCTGGCGGAGATGAAAACAAAGGCCGAGGATTTCCGCATATTCTGGGACAACGCCTACGGTCTGCACCACGTGTTCGAAGAACACCGCGTCGCGAACATACTCGAGCTCGCGGCGGCGGCCGGCAACGCGGATCGCGTCTACTATTTCTTCTCCACCTCCAAGGTCACCTTCCCCGGCGGCGGCGTCGGCATGGCGGCGGCGAGCCCCGCGAACATCGCGGAGCAGCAGAAGCGCATCTCGATCCGCACGATCGGCTCCGACAAGCTGAACCAGTTGCGCTTCGTCCGGCATTTCAAGACCGCCGACGCGGTCAGGCGGCACATGCGCGCCATCGGCGACCTGCTGCGGCCCAAGTTCGAAATCGTGCTCGACACGCTCGACGCGGAGCTCGGCGGAACGGGCCTCGCGACATGGCTGCGGCCCAAGGGCGGCTACTTCGTGGGAATCGACACGGCGGAGGGCTGCGCCAAGGCCGTCGTCGCCCTGGCGAAGGAGGCGGGCGCGACGCTCACGGGCGCGGGCGCGACCTTCCCCGGCGGCGTGGATCCGAAGGACACGAGCATCCGCATCGCGCCGACCTACCCCGATGCGGACGAGCTGCGGGCGGCCATGCGTCTGCTCTGCCTGTGCATAAAGCTCGTGAGCGCGGACAAGCTGCTCGACGGGCGGGATTGAGGCGCCGTCATGAAGAAGCCTTTTGCCGACCACGAAACGATCACGCGGATTGCGGCCGCTCACCCGACGCCCTTCCACCTGTACGACGAAGCGGGCATACGAAACACCGCGCGCGCGGTCAACGCGGCTTTCGCGTGGAACGGGGGATACCGGGAATACTTCGCGGTCAAGGCGAACCCGAACCCCGAGATACTCGCCATATTGAAAGAAGAAGGCTGCGGCGTCGATTGTTCGAGCCTCACCGAACTGATGCTCGCGGAGGCGCTCGGATTTCGTGGTGAGGAGATCATGTTTTCCTCGAACGCGACGCCTGCGGAAGAATTCGTCTACGCGCGGAAGCTGGGCGCGATCATCAATCTCGACGATTTCTCGCACATAGATTTCCTCGAACGCTGCGCCGGCATACCGGAAACGATCTGCTGCCGCTACAACCCGGGGCATTTCGCCCTGCACAACAATATCATGTCCGACCCCGCCGACGCCAAGTACGGCTTCACGAAGGAGCAGCTGCGCGCGGGCTTTTCCCTGCTCCGCGAGAAGGGCGCCCGCACGTTCGGACTGCACGCCTTCCTCGCCAGCAACACGCTGACGCACGCATACTACCCCGCGCTCGCGCGCCTGCTCTTCGAAACCGCCGTGTGGCTCAAGGAGGAAACCGGCATACGCCTCGGCTTCATCAACCTGAGCGGCGGCGTGGGCATCCCCTACCGCCCCGAAGAGGAGGCGAACGACATCGGGCAAATCGGCGCGCTCGTGCGCGAAGCCCGCGATGAGATTTTGGCGCCTGCCGGACTCGCAGAGCTCTCGCTCTGCACGGAAATGGGACGTTTCATGCTGGGTCCGCACGGCTGCCTCGTGGCTGCGGCCCTGCACAGCAAGGAGATCCACAAGCGCTACATCGGCCTCGACGCCTGCGCCGCCGACCTGATGCGCCCAGCGATCTACGGGGCCTATCACCACATTACGGTGTCGGGGAAGGAGGACCGTCCGGCCGATCGCGTCTACGACATCACGGGCTCGCTCTGCGAGAACAACGACAAGTTCGCCGTCGATCGCGCGCTGCCGGAAATAGAAAAGGGCGACCTGATCGTGATACACGATACGGGCGCCCACGGGCACGCAATGGGATACAATTACAACGGCAAACTGCGGTCTGCGGAGCTGCTGCTTCAAACGGACGGTTCCGTTCGCCTCATCCGCCGCGCGGAACGCCCCGAGGACTACTTCGCGACGCTCTCCGTCACGCCCTTCGGCGAGCGTCTGAACGGGATCGCGGGAAGGCTTCGAACGCGCGCCGAATGATTCAGAGGCGGAGGTCCGGCAATGCGTCGGGCCCGCACAGCCACTCTTCGCCTTTGAAGGCCATGAACAGAATGGCGAGCTGCACGAGCAGGATCAAGGACATCAGCCACGTATAGCCGTTGGCCGGCAGCATCGCGCCGCGCAGATTCTCGGTCAGCAGGAGCAACACGACGGAAGCGGCGCCCACGCCCGCGCCGAGCAATTTGAAGATCAGCCGGTCCCTTTCGATGCAGACGCGATAATCGTTGCATTCATCGGGAATCCCGCTTCGCGCACGCCTTTGTTTCGTCAAGGGCAAGGTGACGATCGTCACAGCCGATGCGACAAAGCAAAGCACGGCGATGCAGAGGTTCGCGAAAGCCCAGGTTTTCATGGACGGGAGCGCGGCGAGCGGAACCTCGGCCGATTCGATTTCATAGAGGGCAGGCGCCGCTTGCGCCGCGTTTTCTTCCGGGGCAAGAACGGCGCCCTCCGCTCCGCCGTCGTCCGACGCGCAGACCAAGGCCGCGGGACAGGCCGCGAGCAAGGCGATCAGCAAGCTCAAAACGATTCTCTTTCGCATTTTCTTGTGTAAAACCCGCATACATTCACCTCTTGCAATGCATTCGCAAACGATTGCGCGCGCCGTGTGCGCCGCGCCTTTTCATTTCATTATACTCCCTTTGTTGCGGGTGTCAAGCGATTCCCCGATGTCTTTCACCGCTTGAACTTTCGCCGCGCGCGTGATAGAATAACTGTTGTCATCGGGAGGTATTGAATGGAAAACGATTTTACGCAAAAACTCGCGCGGCGTTTGCTCGCGTGCAACGAGATCGATCCCGCGCTCTACGGGAAGTGGGACGTGAAGCGAGGTCTGCGCAACGCGAACGGTTCCGGCGTCGTCGTGGGACTGACGCGCGTGGGCGACGTGCAGGGCTACGCGGTGAACGCGCAAGGAGAAAAACTTCCCATAGGGGGGAAATTGTTCTATCGCGGCGTCGATGTGGAGGACATCGTGGCAGGCTGCAGATCGGAAAACCGCTTCGGGTACGAGGAGGCGAGCTATCTGCTGCTCTTCGGAGAACTGCCGAGCCGCGAGCAGCTGCGCGCGTATGAGCTGCTGTTGGGCGAGAAGCGCACGCTGCCGGACGGCTTCATCCGCGACATGATCCTCACGGCGCCGTCCGGAAACATCATGAACAAGCTGGCGCGAAGCGTCCTGGCGCTCTATTCCTACGACAAAAATCCGGACGACACGTCCGCGGACAACGTGCTGCGGCAATCCATCGATCTGATCGCCTACTTTCCGGCCCTGATCGCCGCCGCCTATCAGGCCAAGCAAATGCTCATGAACCGACGCAGCATCTACCTGCACGCGCCCGACCCCGCGCGCGGCACCGCCGAGAACATCCTGCTCCTCACGCGGCCGGACGGCGCGTTCACCGATTTTGAGGCCAAGTTGCTCGACCTCTGCCTGATTCTGCACGCGGAACACGGCGGCGGCAACAATTCGAGCTTCACGACGCACGTCGTCACGTCCACGGGGACGGACACCTATTCCGCGGTCGCGGCGGCCGTCGGCTCGCTGAAGGGGCCGAAGCACGGCGGCGCCAACATCGAGGTCATCGAAATGATAGAGGGCCTGAAGCGGCATGTGCGCGACGTCACGGACGAGCGCGCGCTCAGGGAATACCTGATCAAATTGCTGAAGGGCGAAGCGGGCGACGGGAGCGGGCTCATCTACGGCCTGGGGCACGCCGTCTACACCGTTTCGGACCCGCGGGCCGTGCTGCTCAAAGGCATGGCGCGCAAGCTGGCTGCGGAAAAGGGCCTGCTCGACGATTTCGGCATATACGAGTACATCGAAAAACAGGCGCCCTCGCTCTGCCTTGAGATCAAGGGCGCGGGCAAATCCATGCCCGCCAATGTGGACCTGTATTCGGGCTTCGTCTACAAGGCGCTGGGCATCCCGAACGAGTTGGCCACGCCGATCTTCGCGACGGCCAGAATTTCCGGATGGTGCGCCCACAGGCTCGAAGAGCTGGGCGAGGGCGCGCGCATCATGCGCCCCGCTTACAAGTGCGTACAACCCTTCGTGCGATACGTTCCGCTTGCGGAGCGGATACAGCCGTGAACGATGTAAAGCTGCGCGTCATACGCGGCGGTCTGCATCCCGCCGCGCACAGAGCGGACAGGCGCTTCTCAAGCGCCTTTGCGACGGACACCCGCCTCATGGGCGTCTTTGTGCTGTACATTCATTGGACCTCCGCAGAAGCGGAATTCGACGCGGACCTGCATCAGTTCTTCTACATCGACGCGGAGAAATTCGGCATCGAGGCGTATCGCAGTGTGGAGGGAAACAACGCCGACCTCCTGTACGATGTCGAGCAGACGATGATCGGCGGACTCGGCGGAAGCAAAGCGGATATATCGGAGAGCGAAGCGGTATTCATCGTCAAAAAATACGCCGGCATGGCGAAGGTCGGCGGTGCGGGACTGCCTGCGGGAAAGGAGGAATTCACGTTCATCCTCGAAAGGAGCGATACGCTGACGCGGCCCAAGGAGGACAGCCTCTTCAACAAGCTCTGCGTCCCGCTCGAGAGCAACGAACATACGATCAACTGTTTTTTGATGCGCTATTTCGCAGGAGACGCGGAAGCCGTCAGGCGATTGGCCGCGAAGCCCGTTCCGATGGGCGCGGCCCCGGCCGGACGGGGCGAAACGCTGTGCAAGAACGCCATAGAGCCCTACAGCAATCCGAGCGGGACCTCCTATCTCTGCGAATCCCTGACGGAGAAAAACAATCGTTACAGGCTCGTCCTCTCGGAGATCTGCGTGAGCGCGAAACGGGTTTCCTCCTTCCGCATACGCTCCTGCTTTTTCGTAAGCGCGTCCGAAGCGGCCATGCTGCTCAGCCGGCCGGAATACATCACGGTCTATGACGTCATGATCGAAATCGGCGACATCCGGAGGCTGATCGCGCGGCTTTACCCGAACGCGATGCAGAAGAACCGCGGGAGCGGCTGCCTGTATCTGCAATTCAAAAACAACAACGAGCATCTCAAGGAATCCGTGTACCGCATGAACGACGACATCCGCGGCATATTCTTCGTTTCGGATCACGGCCAATTCATCGTCGCCGCCTATTCCCTGCCCGTCATAAGCCGCATCGAAAAGGAATTGCGGCTGACCGTAAGGGCGGGGCTCCGTCTGCACGCGAAGTACGAATTCAAGGAATCCGTGTTCTATGAATTCATGCAGAGCGATTTTCTGGATTTTTCCGATTTTGTGGACTATCTGAACGAATTCGAGCCGGGGGAATGATCCGCAAGCAGATCGAACAGCCCCTTGTTGATCTTTTTGACAGGTGCGCCGCTCAGATTGGAAACGACGGTGATTTGCAGATCGAGCCGCGGGCAGATCCAGAAGCTCGCGCGGAAGCCGTCGTCCGTTCCCTCGTGCCCGTACAGCCTGTGTCCGTTTTGTTCCCGCAGGAACCAGGCGAGCCCGATGTGCTCGCCGTTGTTCGGCACGAGCGCGTATGCGTTCCACGCCTTCTCATAAGACGCGGGCCCGAGCAGCGCGCCGCGCAGATGCGCCTCGCCGAAGCGCCGCATGTCCCGCAGGTTTGCGGTCAGCGTCGAACTCGGGCCGTGCGCGCGGTTGTAGGGGAAGAAGGGCTCGCGGACGATGTGTTTCTCTTGGTCCTTGCCGTGGGGCACGCAGACGCCCGCGTCGCGCAGCGCGTCTATGGAAAGGGCGCGCGCGATCTCCGCGCGATCCGCTTTCTCCGCGTCCATGCCCCGGCCCGCCGGCGTGCGCGCGTAGGTCAGGAACGTCGAAGCCTCCATGCCGAGCGGCCGCAGGATGCTCTCCTCCATGAAGTCCTCGAAGCTGCGGTCCGCGCGCGCGGCGAGCAGCGCGCCCCGAAGCTCGTCTCCGACGTTGCTGTAGCGGAAGCGTCCCTCCTGCGGCGGCCACAGGAGCATGGCCTCCCGCACCTCGTCCGAGCGCAGAAAGCGTTCGAGCGCGCCGCCGTCCGTTTCGGGCGCGTGCCAAAAGTAATCTTCCACATCGGGCATCCCCGCGGTGTGCGTCAGCAGCTGCAGCGCGCTGATCTCCCTGTGGCGCGCATCGCGCATCCGAAACCAAGGGAGGGAATCCCGGACGGGGGCCTCGAGGTCCAAAAGACCCCGTTCGGCCAGCATCAGGATGCCCGTCGCGACGAAGAGCTTGGAAACCGACGCCATGTGAAAGACGTGTTCCGCCCGCAGGGGTATGCGTTCCCGAAAATCCATGAAGCCCGCGACGGCCTCGCAGTCCGTTCCCGCGCAGGGCAGAGAACTGCCCGCGCCGACAAAGACGCCCGCCGCCAAGCCGGGAAGGTCATAGCCGAACGCGGCCTTGCTTATATACTCTTTGATTTGCTCGCTGTAATCCATGCCTGCCTCAAGAATAATTTTCTAATTATTATAATAATTTCCTGAATCCGCCGCGCCGCGCATCACGCTTCCTCCATGCGCACACGCGCCATGACCGCCGCCTCCAGGGGGCAGTCCCTGTGGTCTCTCGCGCGCGCGACGATCGCGTCGGCCGCTTCGAGGCCGTCGATCAGGCGGCCGAAGGCGGCGTATTGCCCGTCGAGGTGCGGCGCCTTCTCCACCATGATGAAGAACTGCGAGGATGCGGAATCGGGATCGCTCGTCCGCGCCATGGACAGCACGCCGCGCTCGTGCGCGAGGTCGTTTTGAAAGCCGTTTTCCGTGAACTCGCCCGCGATGGGTTCCGTCCTTTCGCCGTTCACGCCGGCGCCGCCCTGTATCATGAAGCCGGGGATGACCCTGTGAAATTCCGTGCCGTCGTAGAAGCCGGATTCGACGAGCCCCACGAAGTTCTTCACCGTGTTCGGCGCGATGTCGGGATACAGTTCCGCGCGCATCACGTCGCCGTTTTCCATCTCGATCCTGACGATTTTACTCACATCAACCTCCTTTTTTCATGTCAATCCGCGCGTATGCGAAACACGTCGCCGACGGGGCCGCCCTTCGCCACGACCGCCCATACCTCACCGCGCAGCATCGACGGATAGACGCGCGGGAGCGCGTCCAACTCCCCGCGCGAAAAGAACCGCAATTCCCGCAGCACCGCGTGCGCCGCGTCGAGCTCCGGATCCGCGCCGAGCGCCGCCGCACCGCCGGCGATCTTCGCGAGAAAGAAATTGACGAAGCGCTGTCCCCTGCCCGGGGGAAGCGCTTCCACATGCCATATGAGGGGCCCGATCTCGACGACGAGGCCCGTTTCCTCAAGCACTTCGCGCGCCGCGGCCCGCGCCGCGTCCTCGCCCGCCTCTATGCCGCCGCCGGGCGGCATCCAGATGTCGCGCCCTTCGTGGCTGTGCCTGACGAGCAACAGCCTGCCCGCCGCATCGGGAATGATCGCCCGCGCGCCTCCCGCCCACATACGGATCATCGCTCCGCCGGGCCGAAGCGTTCCGCTTCGATGAGCCTCAGCGCGTCGGCGACGGCGTCATCGGAAGATTTTTCAACAGCTTCCTTTTCCCGCCGCAACCTGTATTCGACGATGCCGTCGGCGGCCTTCTTGCCGACCGTGATCCGGACGGGAATGCCGAACAGATCGGCATCCTTGAACTTGACGCCCGCGCGCTCGTCCCTGTCGTCGAGCAGGGCTTCCGCGCCCGCGTCCAGAAGCGCCGCGTATATCCGCTCCGCCAGCGCCGTCTGCGCCGCGTCGCCGTGCTTCACGATCGTCACGATCACGTGGTAGGGCGCGACGGAAACGGGCCACAGGATGCCGTCGTCGTCGTGGTTCTGCTCCACGACGGCCGCCAGCGTGCGCGTGACGCCGATGCCGTAGCTGCCCATCACGATCGCCCGGTCCTGCATGTTCTCGTCCTTGTAATAGGCGCCCATGCTCTCGCTGTACTTGGTTCCGAGCTTGTAGATCTGCCCGACCTCCACGCCCCGCGCCGCCTTCAGAGGCGCGCCGCATGCGGGGCAGGGATCGCCGTCCCGAATCAGCTTCAGATCCGTGATGTGCTCCGCCGTGTAATCGCGCCCGTAGTTCACGTTCTTGATGTGGTGATCGGCCTTGTTCGCCCCGGCGCAGAGGTTCCTCTGGCCGGGCAGCTCGCTGTCCACGACCACCCTGCAACCGCGCAGGCCCATGGGACCCGTGAACCCGCAGACGCAGCCCGTTTCCGCCTCGACGGACGCCTCGTCCGCGAACGCGACGGCGTGTTCGGGAACCCCGAGGCAGTTGATCAGCTTCGTCATGTTCAGCTCGCGGTCGCCGCGAAGGAAGGCGATCACGTATTCGGAAAGCGCGCCGTCCTCGCCGGACACCGCGAAGAGCAGCGCCTTCATCGTCCTGTCGCGCGTCAGGCCGAGGTAGGCGGCGACATCCTCTATGGTCTTGGTTCCGGGCGTGTACACCGTTTCGGCGGGAAGCGCGGCCTCCGTCTCCGCCGGCGCATCCGCGACGCGCGCCCGCTCCGTCGTCACGGCCATGCCGCAGGCTTCGCAGCAGACCATCTCGCTCTCGCCGTTCTCCGCCAACGCCTGGAACTCATGGGACGCGTTTCCTCCCATCGTTCCGCTGTCGGCCTCCACGGCGCGGAAGCGCAACCCGCAGCGCGCGAACACGCGCATGTAGGCGTCGAACATCGCCTCGTAGCTGCGGTCGAGGCCCTCGCGGTCCCGGTCGAACGAGTACGCGTCCTTCATCACGAATTCGCGGGCGCGCATCAAGCCGAAGCGCGGACGCGCCTCGTCCCTGTATTTCGTCTGTATCTGGTATAAATTCATGGGCAGCTGCCGGTAGGAGCTGACCTCGTTCTTCACGATGTCCGTGAAGATCTCCTCATGCGTGGGGCCGAGGCAGAATTCGCGCTCGCGCCTGTCCTTGAGCCGCCACATCTCGGGGCCCATGACGAACCATCGCCCGGATTCCTTCCAGAGCTCCGCCGGCTGTATGGCCGACATGTGTATCTCCTGCGCGCCCTTCGCGTCCATCTCCTGGCGCACGATCTCTTCGATCTTTCTGACGGAACGGTAGCCCAGGGGCATGAAGCCGTAGACGCCCGAGGCGAGCCTGCGGATCATGCCGCTCCGCAAAAGCCAGACGTGGCTTGGGATCTCGGCCTCGGCGGGCGCTTCCCGCAGGGTGTTGATGTGCATTCTCGACAATCTCATCTTATCTTACCTTTGCCTCCCGCAAAAATGGCGTGGTGGGTGAGTCGTAACCCTCAATCCTCGCGCAGCAGGACCGTCGCCCGGGCCGCCACACCTTCCTCCCTTCCCACGAAACCGAGCCCCTCGGTCGTCGTGGCCTTGATCGAGATCCGTTCCGGCGCCGTACCCATCGCGCGGGCAAGCCGCTCGCGCATGGTTCCGATGTACGGCGCCAATCTCGGTCGCTCCGCCGCGACCGTCGCGTCGGCGTTCACGAGCGCGTAGCCGCGCGATCTGACCGCCGCGAAAGCCTCCGCGAGAAGGAGGAGGCTCGATATGCCCGCGTAGCGCGCGTCCGTGTCGGGAAACAGGCCGCCTATGTCGCCGAGCGCGGCCGCCCCGAGCAGGGCGTCGATGAGGGCGTGCGTGAGCGCGTCGGCGTCGGAATGACCGAGGAGTCCCAAGTCGTGCGGGATATCGACCCCGCCGAGGATGAGGGCCCTGCCTTCGCAGAAGCGATGCACGTCATAGCCGCTTCCGACGCGAAACAGATCCGACGCACCGCCCGAGCGCGCCGCGATCGCCCGCGCCGCCGCGATGTCCTCCGGCGTCGTCAGCTTGATGTTGTCGCAGTCCCCCTCCGCAAGATACACCCTTTCGCCCATCCTTTCAAGCAAAACCGCGTCGTCCGTGCCCGTGAATCCCTCCGCGCGCGCCGCCGCGTGGGCCGCGCGGAGCAAGGGCAGCAGAAAGCCTTGCGGCGTCTGCATCATGTACAGCGCGCTGCGGTCGAGCGTTTGCGTGAACACGCCGTCCCGCGCGACCTTGACCGTGTCCTTGGCCGGCATCGCGGCCGCGGCCGCGCCCCTCTCCGCCGCGAGGCGCACCACGCGGTCGATGCAGGACTGCGACACGAAGGGCCTGACGGCGTCGTGGACGAGGACGATGTCCACCGACGCGGGCAGCGCCGCAAGGCCCGCAAAGACGGATTCCTGCCGCGTCGCGCCGCCCGCGCATATGCCCCGCAGCTTTGAAATCGAAGCGCCCAGCGCCGCGCGGCAATCCTCGGCGCGCTTCCTCTCCGCCACCACGTAAACATCATCAACGGAAGCGTTCTTTTCAAACGCTTCCGCTGTTCTCGCCAAAACGGGCCGTCCGCCGATCCGCATAAACTGTTTGGGCGGGCCCGCGCCCATGCGCAGACCCGCGCCGGCGGCGACGATGAGGGCCGCCACGCGCCTGTCACGATACATTCGACTGCTTTCCCTTGGGCTTGGCGAAGATCATGCGGCCGGCGGAGGTCTGGAGTACGCTCGTGACGAGCACGTCCACCGACTTGCCGATGAATTTCCGCCCCTCCTCGACGACGATCATCGTGCCGTCGTCGAGATAGGCCACCGCCTGGTTGTTCTCCTTCCCCTCCTTGACGGGGAAGATGTTCATGTCCTCGCCCGGAAGCACAACGGGCTTCAGCGTGTTCGCGAGTTCGTTTATGTTCAGCACCTCGACGCCCTTGATCGTGGCCACCTTGTTCAGATTGAAATCGTTCGTGACGACCTTGCCGTGCAAAATCTGGGCCAATTTCAACAGTTTTACATCAACCTCGGGTATCTCCTCGAGGTTCTTGTCCGCCTCCGTGTTGTAGATGTCCACGCCGTGCTCGGTCTGTATCTTGTTCAGCACGTCGAGTCCCCTGCGCCCGCGGTTTCGCTTTAGGCCGTCGGAGGAATCCGCTATGTGGCGCAGCTCCACGAGCACGAACTCCGGAATCACGATGGGCCCCTCTATGAAACCCGTTTTCATGATGTCGGCGATCCTTCCGTCGATGATGACGCTCGTGTCGAGTATCTTGGGCGTCGCGTCCGCGCCCTTGCCGCGCGCCTTGGGCGACGCCGCGCCGCGCCGCAGGGAAGCCCACGCGGAGATCAGATCCTTGCCCTTCTTTGTGGCGACGACGACGCCGAAAAAGCCCATCGTGATGTATGTGACGATGCTCAGCGTGACGCCGGCATATTTTCCCATATCCGAGAAGATCGGACTGATCAGGAATGCGATGATGAGGCCGATTACGAGGCCCGCCGTTCCCGCGATGAGGTCGTTGGCCGGAATCGTCTGCAGATCGGATTCGATGTTCTTCGCCATCCGCGCACCGTGTCTGCCGAACATGGGAGTCATGATAAAAAACAAGAAACCGAATGCGACGGAGAAGGCCGCGATTGCGATCGCTCGGTGCAGCGGATCCAAAGACTTCAGATGATACAACCCCGTCAATTCCCCGACGAAACTCGCGGCCGGGAAAATGCCGTATCCGGCTATGACGCCGACGATTGTGGCCACGATCCGTATGATTTTTTTTATCAATGAAAAAGAAACCTCCTGCCTGTCGTTTTTTTGCTCGGCGCGGCGGCGGAAGATCTACCCGCAGACCGCTTTCTCTATGCACAGCTCAAACTCAGCGGCCTCACCGTTCGCAGCGAGTATCAGCTCGCTGATCAAGATCTGCTTCGCGTTCGCGAGCATCTTCTTTTCACCCGTCGATAGTTTTTTGACTCTGTCTATGCGCATGAGGTTCCTTACCACCTCCGCAACGTGCCGCGTTTCGCCCGTTTTCAGCTTTGCCATGTTCTCGCGGTAGCGCCGGTTCCAATTGTCCGACATCTCCGTGGAATCGTTGGAAAGGACATCCATCACCTGCCTGATCTCGTCCGCCGCGATGACCTCCCGCACGCCGATCAGATCCGAACTGTCGCAGGGAATCATGATCTTCATATCCCCGAACGCGATGTTCAGGATGTAATAACGGCGGGTTTCTCCGAGAATATGCCGCTCCTCGACGGCCTCTATGACGCCTGCGCCGTGCATGGGATATACGATTCTATCGCCTATGACAAACATATTGCTCCTCCAAAAGCGCTTTCCTTACACAAATCCCCTGTATATCAGTATAGCGATTTTCCGGCATTATGTCAAGAAAACAATTTTTTAGTTTATCACAGCGTAAAATATATGTCAACAAGAATTTATTTGAATTTTATACATATATGTTATATATGCTTATCGTCTCGGGCTTCGTGATATGCGCGCGCATCCCGGCAATCCGCTTCGATTTGGCGCGCGAGGCGATCCAGATTCTCAAAGCGCCGCTCCTCCCTGAGCTTTTTCAGGAAGGCGACGCGCACGGGCCGCCCGTACAGATCGCCGTTGAAATGAAAGAGATGCGTTTCGACGAGCCGCTCCCCCGTTCCCTCTACGGTGGGACGGACGCCCACGTTGGTCACGCCGGCGTAGCGTTTGCCCTCCGCGACGCATTCGGTCACGTACACCCCGTGCGCGGGAACGGCCATGCCCGCGTCCATGCTCATATTCACGGTCGGAAACCCGAAGGTTCGGCCTATGCGCTTGCCCTCGATCACCGTGCCCTTGACGAAATAGTTTCGCCCCAAAAAGCGCGCGCATTCCTCCATGCGGCCCTCCGCGATGAGCGCGCGGATGCGGGAGCTGCTGACGATTTCGCCGTCCACGCGCACGGCCTCCATGACGTGCACGGAGAAACCGAGGCGCGCGCCGGACGCGCGCAGGCTTTCGGCGTCGCCCTCGGCCCTGTGGCCGTAATGGAAATTGAAGCCGCAGAACGCCTCCGCCATATTGAATGCGCCGCACAAAAGCACCTCGACGAACACATCCCGCGGCATGCGGCAGATCTCGTCCGTAAAGGGCAGGGAGAACAGGTAATCGACGCCCAGGGCCTCGATCATCGCGGCCTTGTCCTCGGGATACTGGATGTTCCGCACGACGATGCCGCCCGCGAGCGCGTTCTTCGGATGGTTCGAAAAGGTGAACACGGCGCTCTTGAGCCCGCTCCGCGCGGCGCCCGCCGCGGCGCGTCCGATCAGCTCGGCGTGCCCCTTGTGCATGCCGTCGAAGCTCCCCATCGCAACCGTTGTTTTTTCAATGTTCCTTATGTCTGCAAGACTTGTGAATGTAATCATAATCGCAACAATACCTTGTCCGCGCAAAGCGCACCGGATTGTGCGCTCCCCACGCCGAGGAACGCATCCTCGCGTCCGCCCGCCGTTCCGTAAACCCTGTACAGGACGCGCGCGCCGTCCGCGCCAAGCGCCCCTGCGTCCTCGGGGACCTCGGCATGCCCGAAAACCCCGGCGCCCCCGGGAGCGCGTTCGACGCGCGCGCCGTTCACAAAGGCGCGGCTCTCTTCGGCGGACAGCCGCACGGCGGGAAATCCCCGCAGGGGCGCGTCGAGCGGCGTCAGGAAGCCTTCGAGAGAGGCGCCCGCGGAAAGCGCCGCTTCGATTTCCTCGACCGTGCGGGCGCCGTCGAGCGCGAACATGCCGCTGCGCATGCGGATGAGGGCGCTCATGGCCGCGCCGCAACCGAGCGCCCGGCCCATATCGTGGCAGAGCGTCCGCATGTACGCGCCTTTGGAGCATTCCGCCTCGAACGACACGAGGCCCCGGTTCAAATCGACGCGCTTGATCTCCATGGAGAAGATCTCTATCCTGCGCGCGGGCGCGGCGACCGACTCCCCCGCGCGCGCGTACTCGTACAGCTTCCTGCCCCTCACCTTGACGGCCGAATAGGCCGGCGGCGTCTGCATCCGCGCACCGATGAAGCGCGCCGCCGTTTCCGCAAGCAGACGCGCGTCAAGGCGCGCGGCGAAACCGTCCTCCGCCTCGGAAAGCACACGGCCCCACACATCCTGCGTGTCCGTCGCGAGGCCGAGCCGCATCTCGCACCTGTAGCGCTTGCGGTCGGAGGCGAGGTATTCCGCGATCCGCGTAGCCCTGCCGACGCACAGCGGGAGCACACCGACGGCCATGGGATCCAGCGTACCCGTGTGTCCGACGCGCCTTATGCCGCTGACGCGCCTGAAAAACGCGACCGCGTCGTGCGAGCTCATGCCGGCCGGCTTCAGGAAATTGACGATGCCGTCCGGCTCCGCGGGTGCGCGGTTCACGGGAGCCGCTCCGCGAGCTCGCGCATGAGCAGGGCCTTCACCTCCTCGACGGAACGGCCCTTGGCGGTGAAGCCGGCCGCCCTGGCATGCCCGCCGCCGCCGTTTTCCTCCGAAAACGCGGCCACGTCAAAGTCCCGCTTCGAGCGCAGGCTGACCTTGATCGTGCGGTCGGCCTTTTCCTTCAAAAGACAGGCGAGCTCCACCCCCCGTATATCGCGCAGGGCCTCCGTGACGCCGTCCGTTTCGTCGAGCCTGCCGCCCGTTTCCTCCAATATTTTTCTTGTAATGCAAGAAATAACAGCGCGTCCGCCCGCGAAAAGCTCCGCATCGCCCAGTATCCGAGATTCGAGCCTGCGCTTTTCCATGCGCTCGTTCTGGTAGAGCATGATGGAGATCTCGGCGGCGGGCACCCCGATCGCATGGAGCTTTGCCGCGATGAGATGCGTCTTTTGCGACGTGTTGGAGTATTGGAATTTCCCCGTGTCCGTGACGATGCCCGCGTAGAGCGCGGTGCCGATCTCCGCGTCGATCTCAACGCCGAGCAAGGGGATCAGATCATATACGATCTCGGCCGTCGCCGCCGCATTGCCGTCGATGCGGTTCAGGTCGAGAAAGGGCACGGTGGTCTTGTGGTGATCGATGCAGACCGTGAGGGCGCCGGAACAAAAGAGCTCCTTTCGCTTCGGAAAGCGCCTGTACTCGCCGCAATCGACGCATACGCACGCGTCCGGGCGGGCGGACAGGCCCGGGTTCTCCGTGCAATAGCCCTTGTCCAAAAATGCCACCATGTCCGGAAGCGCCTCCTCGACGACCACGTGCGCCGTCTTTCCCGCCTTTCGGAGCGCGGCGCAAAGCGCGGCGGAGGAACCCATCGCATCTCCGTCCATGGAGATGTGCGGAAAGAGCAAAACGGTATTCGAGCGGAGGAGTCCCGCGGCGATTTCTTCGAGGGTATTGTTCTTCTTCATTCGTCTGCGCCGCTTTTGCGGTCCAGGGTTTCAAATATATGATCCATGCGGCGTCCGTACTCCGGAGAGGCGTCGATCTTGAAGATCAGGTCCGGCGTGTGCCTGCGCTGCAGACGGGCGCCGATCTCCCGCCGCAGAAGCCCCTTGGCCCTCTGAAACGCGTCCAGGACCTCCTTCTTTTCGGCCTCGTCCGCAGCGTCGCGGTCCGGGGCGCAGGAAACCATGACATAGAGCGTCGCATAGCTGCCGTCGCGCGTCACTTCCACGTCGGATATGCCGGCCATTCCCTTGAATCCCGGGTCTTTGATCTCGCGCAGAAGGAGTTCGCTGACAATCCGGCGGATATCCTCGGCCATCCTGTCCGTTCTGTATGACTTCTTCATCGCGTCAATCTCTCTTCGCTTCCTCCATCGTGAAGGCTTCCATCTCGTCATTCTCCTTGATGTCGTTGAAATTCTCGATGCCTATGCCGCACTCGTAGCCCTGCGCCACCTCCCGCACATCCTCCTTGAAGCGCTTCAGCGAGGAGATCTTGCCCTCGTGGATCACGATGCCGTCGCGCACCAGGCGGATGTCCGCGTTCCGCAGCATCTTGCCGTCGGTGACGTACACGCCGGCGACGACGCCGACGCCGGGCACCTTGAAGGTGTTCCGGATCACGGCCTTTCCGAGCACGACCTCGCGGAATATGGGGTCGAGCATGCCCTTCATCGCGGCCTCCACCTCGTCGATGATCTCGTAGATGACGCGATAGGTCCTGATTTCGACATTTTCCCTTTCCGCAAGGTTCGTCACGACCGTGCTCGGGCGCACATTGAAGGCGATGACGGTGGCGCCCGCCGTGCGCGCGAGCATGATGTCGGATTCCGTGACGGTTCCGACGCCCGTGTGCACGAGCTTGACGGATACGTTCTCGTTTTTCAGCTTCTCGAGCGATGCGGCGATGGCGCCGACCGAGCCCTGCACATCTCCCTTTACGATGAGCGCGAGCTCCTTGGTTTCGCCCTCCTTGATCCTGCTGAACAGCTTTTCGAGCGTCGTGCCGGCGTTCTTGACCATGACCTCCCCGCGCAGACGTATGCGCCTGTTCTCCGCTATGTCGCGCGCGATGCGATCCTCCTTGACGGCGTTGAATTCGTCGCCCGCCTCGGGGACGTCCGTCAGGCCCAGGATCTCGACGGCCGTGGCCGGCCCCGCGCTCTTGATGGCGTTGCCCTGAAAATCCGTCATGGCGCGCACGCGGCCGCTGCAGGTTCCGGCGACGACGCTCAGGCCCGTTTCAAGCGTACCGTTCAGCACGAGAAGCGTCGCGACGGGGCCCTTGGCCTTGTCCAGACGCGCTTCTATGACCGTGCCGAGCGCCATACGATTCGGATTCGCCCTGAGTTCGAGGACATCCGCCTGCAGCAGGATCATCTCCAGCAGGTTCACGACGCCCTCGCCCGTTTTCGCGGAAACGGGCGCGCAGATCGCGCTGCCGCCCCAGTCCTCCACGAGGATGCCGTTGTCCGAAAGCTCCTGTTTCACCTTGTCCGGGTTCGCGCCCGGCTTGTCGATCTTGTTGATCGCGACGATGATCGGCACGCCGGCGGCCTTCGCGTGGCTGATGGACTCGACGGTCTGCGGCTTGACGCCGTCGTCCGCCGCGACGACGAGCACCGCGATGTCCGTGACGTGCGCGCCTCTGGCGCGCATGGCCGTAAAGGCTTCGTGGCCGGGTGTGTCGAGGAACACGATGCGCCGGCCGTTGATCGTGACCTCCGAAGCGCCTATGTGCTGCGTGATGCCGCCGGCCTCGCCGGAGGTCACGTTCGTCTTTCTTATGGCGTCGAGCAGCGAGGTTTTGCCGTGATCCACGTGTCCCATGACCGTGATGATGGGCGGACGCGGCACGAGATCGCCCTCGCCGTCCTCAAAGAGTTCGAGACCTTCCTCCGCCGGCGCGTCTTCGACCTTTCCGATCACGATGGGAACGCCCAACTCCTCCGCGAGAACCAGCACCGTGTCCTCGTCGATGTTCTGATTGATGTTGGCCATTACGCCGAGGCGCATGAGCCGCATGATGACTTCGGAACTGCTCTTTTCCACCTGCTCCGCAAAACCGGCGACCGTGATCGGGACGTTGATCAACACGGTACCCGGCGCGAGCGCGGTGAGATTCTCGACGGGACTCGGCGCCGGCCTGAGCGCGGGCCTGGGTCTGCCCTTCGCCTTCAGCGGCGTCTTTTCGAGGGAGCGCGCGGGATAGACCTCTTTTTTCTTGAGCCCGCCGTACTTATCCCTCTCCTTCTCCGTCGTCTTGCGGACATCGGGCTTGCCGTCCTTCTTTTTCGCGTAAGCGGCCGGCTTGCCGGGCGTCGCGGGTCTGCCGGGTGCGCCGGGTCTGCTTGGCGCACCGGGTCTGCTTGGCGCGCCGGGGCGCGCGGGTCTTCCGTCCGCGCCGGGTCGCGCGGGTCTGCCGTCCGCACTTGGCCGCGCGGGTCTGCCATCCGCGCCGGGTCGCGCGGGTCTGCCGTCCGCGCCGGGTCGCGCGGGTCTGCCGTCCGCGCAGGGTCGCGCGGGTCTGCCGTCCGCGCTTGGCCGCGGGGGTCTGCCGTCCGCTGCGGGGCGCGGGGGTCTGCCGTCCGCGCTTGGCCGCGCGGGCCTGCCGTCCGCTGCGGGGCGCGCGGGAACTGCGGGCGCTGAGCCTTCGTCCGCCGGCCGTTCCGAAACCGGCGCGAGCGGCGGGACCGGCCGCGTTTCGGACGCCGCCGGTCCCGCCGCGGATTCCGTCGCCGCGGGCTTGTCATTGGCGGTCTGCGCCGCGGGCTTGTCGGAACTCTCCTGTGCCGGCTTTGCGGTGGGCGCGGGTTCGGCGGCCGGCGCCGGCGCCGCATCCGTCGCGGGCGAAATCACGGCGGGCCTTGCCAAGGCATCCTCCGCGGGCTTCGCAACCTCGGCGGATTTCCGCTCCGCTTCCTTCATTTCCTCGGCCCTCTCGGCCGGTATGCGGACAACTTCCGCGGAACGCGTTTCAACGATCCGCCTCGGTATTCCCTGCGGAGGCCGTTGCGCGGGTTGTTTGTTTTCCGCCTGGGGCTTCGGTGCGCCGGGCAATGGCGTCCTTGGCCTTGCGGCGGGATTTGCCGCGGGTTTTACGGCGGCTTTTACGACCACGCGAGGGACATCCTCCGGCGTGGGCTTCGATTGATCCGTCTTGGGGCGCACCTTCACGATTTTCGTTTCCGTGCTCTTATTGTCGTCCCTGCGCACCAATGCGTTTTTAACGGCGATAGCGTCGATATCGGATATCGTGCTCATGTGCGTCTTAACGTTTATCCCCATTGACGACGCCTTGGCCATAACATCCTTGCTCGGGATATTAAGCTCCTTTGCCAATTCGTATATCTTAATGTTCAATATCGAACACCTCCTCCAAATCTCCAAGCAGCCGCGTGAGCTGCGCCTCCGTCACTTCCACGCCGAAAGCGCGCGAAAACGCCCGCCTTTTTTTCGCCTTCGCGAAGCATTCCGCATTCTTGCACAGATACGCGCCTCTCCCGTTGGCTTTGCCCGTCGGATCCAGCCGCAACGCACCCTCCGAAGACGCGATTCTGATCAATTCTCGCTTGGGCTTCGACTCCATGCAGCCGATGCATCTTCGCATGGGCGTTTTTTTCTGTTTCATACGGAAAACCCCCGAAAACGGTTATTCGGACGCCGCGGGCATCGCTTCGTCGGAGGCCGGCGCCGCGTCTTCGCTCGCAGAAGCGGCGATCTCGGCATCGGCGTTCGCTTCGACGGCTTCGCCCGCCTCGGTCTCCCGCGCCTCGTCGTACTCACCGGCCTCATGGGCGGTGTTGTCGGGGAAATATTGGCTGTGGCTCTTGATGTCGATCTTCCAACCGCAGAGTTTGGCCGCAAGTCTGACGTTTTGGCCTTCCTTGCCTATGGCGAGCGAAAGCTGATAGTCCGGAACGACGACCGTTGCGGATTTTCCGTCGTCGTTTATGATCACGCGCTCGACCTTTGCGGGCGAAAGCGCGTTGCTGATGTTCTGTTGCGGGTCGTCGCTCCAGTTTATGATGTCTATCTTTTCGCCGGAAAGCTCATCGACGACGGCCTGTACGCGAATTCCGCGCGCGCCTACGCACGCGCCGACGGGATCGATGCCGTCGTCGTCCGTGAACACCGCCATTTTCGTGCGGGAGCCGGGTTCTCGCGCCAAACCTTTTATCTCAACGACGCCGTCCTGTATCTCGGGAACTTCCAATTCGAACAGCCGCTTGACGAGACCGGCGTGCGTTCGCGAAAGATAGATCTGCGGCCCTTTTATCGTCTTGCGCACATCCATGATAAAGAATTTCATCCGGCTGTTCATATGATAACTTTCGCCTCTGACCTGATCCGCGGCGGCCAGGATGCCTTCCGTCTTGCCCATGCTGACAAAGACCGTTTCGTTGCTGACGCGCTGGATGGTTCCCGACACGATTTCGCCCTGCCTGTTCACATAGTCGTCAAAGATCACGCCGCGCTCCGCTTCCCTTATGCGCTGCATGACGACCTGTTTCGCCGTCTGCGCCGCTATGCGCCCGAAATCCTTGGGCGTGACCCTGTATTCTATCGCGTCGCCCACCCTGTAATTTGGATCCATCGCGATGACCTCTTCAAGGGCGACCTGAACGGATTCGTCCTCGACCGTCTCCACGACGTCTTTGCGCATGTACACGTCGATGTCTCCGGTCTCTCTGTCGATGTTGACGCTGACGTTCTCCGAAGTGCCGTAATTCTTTTTGTACGCGGAAATCAAAGCCATCTCAATGGCTTCGATAAGCAGATCTTTCGAGACGTCCTTTTCTCTTTCGAGGTCTTCAACGGCGAGAATAAAATCCCTGTTCATATTTTCACATCCTCCATGCAACATATCCGCGCGGCGGCGGAGCTTTGGCCGGCGTCCGCGTCAGAAGACAAGCTTGAGCCGCGTCATCGCCGCGTCGCTCTTGTCGAGCGTTATCCTTTCGCCTCCGGTCGCATCGACGCTGATCATCCCGCCTGTGAGACCGACCAAGGTTCCTTCGATTTTCTTCCTGCCATCGATCGCGCGATAGAGACTGATTTCGACCTGACGCCCCGCGAAGCGCGCGAAATGCTCGTCGCGCAGCAACGCGCGATCCAGACCCGGAGACGAAACCTCCAAATAATAGTTTTGTTCTATTGGATCGAGCGCGTCCAGCCGGTCGCTCAAAAATCGGCTGATCGACTCGCAATCGTCGGTTCCGATGCCCGGCTCGTCGATATCGGAGTCCGTTCGGTCGACGTACACGCGCAGAAATCTGTCCTTGCCTTCCTTGACAAACTCCACGTTGTAGAGCGCATAGCCGTTTTCATCCAGAAAATCGGCCAAAAGCTCCTTTGTCAATTCGCATATCGTCTTTTTTGCCATCGTTACAAAAAACCCGCAGACACATTATCGCAAAGCGGCATCAAAATTAAAGAGTGGGATTGCCCACTCTCTACACCGCTACCATTACAATTCTCGTCGCAACCACTATATCACAGCGAGCGGGAGCTTGCAAGGGTTTTTTCAATTTTACTTTATTTGTTTGTTTTTACACTAAATTCCGAAAGCCTTCAAGTCAAAGTGGACAAAGCGAGGCTCCATGGGCTATAATACTGTTTATCGTTATATTTTTTAAGGAGGAAGTATGAACATGGCGATATTGGTAACGGGAGGAGCGGGATACATCGGCAGCCATACGTCTCTGCTGCTCCTCGAAGCCGGATATGAGGTTGTGGTCGCGGACAACCTGTGCAACGCGAACGAGGAAGCTCTGCGCAGGGTCGAGCGTCTCGCGGGCAAAAAACCGCGCTTCGTCAAGGGCGACATCCGCGACGCGGGTCTGTGCGAGCGTCTGCTGCGCGAGAATCCCGACATCGACGCGGTCATCCATTTCGCCGCCCTGAAGGCGGTGGGCGAGAGCGTGGAAAAGCCGCTCGACTACTATTCCAACAACCTGATCGGCACGCTGACGCTGCTCGGCGCGCTGGCGCGGCACAACGTAAAGCGCTTCATCTTTTCGTCCTCCGCCACCGTATACGGAAACCCCGCCTCCGTGCCGGTGCGAGAGGATTTTCCCACGTCGGCCCAAAACCCCTACGGAAGAACCAAGTTGTTCATCGAGCGGATACTCGCGGACATATGTGCGGCCGACGAGGAATTCAGCGCCGCCAACCTGCGCTATTTCAACCCCATCGGCGCGCACGAATCCGGCCTGATCGGCGAGGATCCGAACGGGATTCCGAACAACCTGCTGCCCTACGTCGCGCAGGTGGCCGTGGGCAAGCTAAAGGAGGTTCGCGTGTTCGGGAACGACTATCCCACGCCGGACGGCACGGGCGTGCGCGATTACATCCATGTGATGGATCTGGCGCGCGGACACATCCGCGCGCTGGAGCGCGTGGCGAACGCGAAAGGTCTCTTCCTCTGCAACCTCGGAACCGGCAGAGGCTACAGCGTACTCGAGGTGATCGAAGCTTTTTCCAAGGCCTGCGGAAAACCCATCCCCTACCGCGTCACGAAGCGGCGGCCCGGAGACGTGGCGGAGATATGCGCCGATCCCGGCAAAGCGGAGCGCGAGCTCGGATGGAGGGCGGAACACGATCTCAACCGCATGTGCGAGGACGCATGGCGATGGCAGAAGGCCAATCCGAACGGCTACGCACCCGCGGGCGCCGCCGGCGGGAAAGCCCAAAACTGACGCGTTCGGTGGCCGGCCTTCTTTTGTTCAAACATGACCGCACAAACATGACCGCAAGCTTGTAAGCGATGGCAATATGTGATACAATAACCTCAAAAGGCGCGCTCGGCGCTTGCGTTTGGATGCGCAAATCGCGCAGTTGCAATACGTGTTTTCCATGGTTTTCATTGAAAGGAGACCTTTGCCATGCTCGATTTCAATTCCGCAAGCGTGCGCATCGCGGACAGCGCGCGCGCAGTCGATGAGTGCATCGAAATCATGTACGGAGGAGCCGCGCCGCCCGAAGGCGGTCTTTGGATCGTAAACGCCGTGATCGGACACAAATTGGACAAGGTCGCCTCCGCCATCCGCGCCCGCGTTCCGGGCGCCTCCGTGCTGGGGAGTTCCTGCGGCGGCGTCGTGGGGCGCGAGGGCGCGGGCGAGTCCATGACGCACATCGCGGTCATGACGGTACACGGCCCCGAGAGCGAGCTCGCTTGGTTCGCCGCGGAGGATTTTCACGCCGGCAACGCGCGCGAAAAGGGTCTCGCGCTCGCAAAGGGTCTGCACGCCAAGCTGCCGGGCGCGCGCATCCTCTACCTGCTCAGCCCCGGTCTGGATTCCCGCAACGACGAGCTGCTCGCGTCGATTCACGAGGTGTTCGGCAAGGACATCGTCGTCTTCGGCGGCGCTTCCTCCGACAATTACAAGGGAATCACGACGTCGCAGTACATCGGCGACAAGGCCCGTGCGGACGGCGTCTTTCTCATCGGCTTCGCCGACCCCGCGCTGAAAGCGGCGGCGCGGGCGACGCACGGCTTCAACGCCTACGGCGACCCGATGACGGTCACGAAAGCGGACGGAAACATCGTCGCGGAGCTGGACGGCATGCCCGCGTGGGTCACCTACGGCAAACGCTTCGGCGAAATCTCGGCGGAGGACGCGAAGACGGCCCTCGTTTCGGGCGGACTCGCCATCGAGCTCGATTCCGCGCTCGCGGAGGAATACGGCAACCCGCACATCCTGCGCATGGGTCTGCCGCAGGCGGAGACGGGCGCGATACGCCTCTCCGTTTCGGTGAAACCGGGGGATCGCTTCTACCTCACGATGCGAGACGAGGATTTGATCTTCTCCGAGCAAAAGAAGGCGCTGGAGGCATTGCGGGAGGACATCGTCGCAAACTCCAAAGACGGCGTTCCGCGCCCCGTCGCCGTCTTCCAAACCGACTGCCTGCTGCGCGGACGCACGCTGTTCGACAAAGTGATGAAGGACGAGATCACGGGCATGATGCAAAACGCTTTGCAAATCGACGGCGAAACGCCGCCTTGGCTCGGCATGTACGGCTTCGGGGAATTTTGCCCGCTCGGCGGACAAAACCTCTTTCATACGTACACGACCTCGCTGCTCGCGCTTTACAGATAAGGAACAGTTCAAAAATAACCTGCACATTGAGCTTGCCCTTTTGCGCCCCGGCTTCGTTGCCGGAACCCTTGAATACTGCGAGTATTCGCGGAACCCGGCGCCTCGCCGGGACACAAAA
>JAISNR010000168.1 GCA_031276135.1 Eubacteriales Family XIII. Incertae Sedis bacterium
CCGCCGGACGCGGTATCGCAAAAGATGTCGAAGCGCTGCATGATCTCCCTGAAATATTCGCAGATCTCCGGCGCGTCGTCCACGGCCAGCACGCGCAGATTCTTCCGGTTCACGCCGGGGCTGAGCAAGCCTTTCTGTTCCCCCGTGCCGCGCTTCATGCGAGCGGTAAACACGAACGAAGAGCCCTTTCCGATCTCCGATTCTATCCATATTTTCCCATACATCATCTCGACGATGCGCTTCGAGATCGCGAGGCCGAGCCCCGTGCCGCCGAACTTGCGCGACGTGTCGCTTTCGGCCTGCTGGAAGGACGCGAACAGGCGCGACTGCTGCTCCGGCGAAATGCCGATGCCCGTATCGCTCACGGAGATCCGCACGACGCAGAAGCCCTCCGCGTCCGCCTCCCGCTCCAAGCGGGCGTCCAGCCGCACGGCGCCGTGCTCCGGCGTGAATTTTACGGCGTTGGAGAGCAGATTCGTGATCACCTGCGCCAGACGCTGGTCGTCGCCGACCAGGTTCACGGGGATATGCTTGTCGATGTACACGGTGAAATCCTGTTGCTTCTCCTCCACGCGGAAATTGATGACGTTGACCACCTTCTGCAGCATCTTCTCGAAGTTGAACTCCTCCTGCGAGAGCTCCAGCTTGTTCGCTTCGATCTTCGACATATCCAGGATGTCGTTGATGACGCCGAGCAGATGCGCGGACGCGTCCTCGATCTTTCCGAGGCAGTAGTCCTTGCGCTCCGCATCCGCAGAGTTCTTTGCGATGGCGGTCATGCCGATGATGGCGTTCATCGGTGTGCGTATCTCGTGGCTCATGTTCGCCAGAAACTCGCTCTTCGAGCGCGAGGCCGCCTCCGCCTCGAAGCGCGCCTCCATGACCGGCGTGATGTCCGTGATGTCGATGAAGGCGCCCCGCTGCGCGTGGCCGACCAGCTTGTCGGAGATGACCTTGAAATAGCGCGTGCGTCCGTTCAAATCCAGCTTTTTCGTGTTCTCGTACAAGCCTTCGCTGTCCAGCGCTTCGCTGATCATGTCCTTGACCTCGCGATCGTGGAACAGGTCTATGAGCGGCCGCCCCGCGGAGATCTCGGCATATTCCAGCCGCGCCATATCCGCCAAGGGCTTGCTGATGTACAGCACGCGGTTCATCTCATCCACGAGCGCGATGATGTTCGGCGTCGTCATCATCAGGGTGGCAAAGGAATCGCGCGCCTTCGCGGCGCTGTCGTTTTTGCTCGACGCGAAGGAGGCGAGCATGTAGAGCAAGGCGGAACCGAGCAACATCAACACCCAGTTGACCGCGATGTCGGAAAACGCGACGGTTGGCGTTTCGGGGCCCGTCATCGGCAGACCGCGCACGACCAGAAAAACATTGAACACATTGGTCAGCAAGAGGAATGCCAAGAATCGACCCCTGTTGAAATACAGAGCGCCGACGCAGCCGATGACGAAATAGACGTTGAAGAAGTAGACGAAGCTGTGCATGGCAAAGGCAGCGGCGGTATAGGCGGCGAACAGGAACAGCGGCATGAACAGGGCCGTGTTCGCCGTATTCCGTCTGCGGCTGAACAGGAGAAGCGCCACAAACGCGATTGCCCCCGCGATCCCCACGGCGGCGGCCGAGCGGACATGCCCGCCGGCCAAGGCGGCCGCGATGCGAAAGACGGTGAACGCCGCCGCCGTGACGAGGATCACGAAATTCGCCAGTTTGAAGTAGAAAACGTCGCTGTCCTTATTGCGGTTCACGGGCGTCCGACCTCCTTTTGTATTCCAAGCCGTCGACGGCGACGACGTCAATCGCTTGCGGTATCACCTCGACGGCAATGTTCGTGTCGAAGAACACCTCGCCGTCCAGATTGACCAGAATGGGAGTATTGGAAGAAATTTCTGCTTTTCGCACCCGCCTGTAGCGGAAGAGCTCCGGGTATCTGTAGTAACCGCCCCGCAGATAGCGGGGGATGATCTTCAATATTCGCAGCTGCGAAAGCTTTGCGCTTTTCAGCATCAGAATGTCCAGCGCGCCGTCATTGGGCAGGGCGGAGGTCACGGCGCTCTTGTCCCCGCCGTAGCACGGGCCGTTGGCGATGTTGATGGTGGTGTAGCGCCCCTCGGTGCGCAGGCCGTCGAGCGAAACGCTGTATTCCTGCTCCCGAACCCTCCGGTCCAATATCCCGAATATGCCGCCGACGATGAACAGGATCGGGACGGCGCGCCGGGAGAGCCGGATCAGCCAATCGAACGCGTGCGTGAGCCGCATGGTGTGCATGATGGACGCGGATTCCACCCCCACCGTGCAGAAATTCATGGCGTAGTTGCTTCCGCAGTAGATGATGTCCGTCTTGACCGTGCCGGCGGAAACCTGCTTCGCGATGTCGCGAAAAAGCGCCGTCTTGCCCTCGCCGAACGAACGCACGAAATCGTTCGTGTTTCCGTAGGGTACGGCCGCCAGCTCCATGTTCGAAATCCCCACGATCCCGTTCAGGCAATCGAAGAGGATGCCGTCCCCACCCACGGCGTACACTCTGACGATCGTCCCTTCTTGCACGGACGCCGCGAATCTGCGCACGACGCCGACGGCGTCCCGCGGATAGCGCGAAATATGTATGTGATGCTCCTCTTGCACGTTGTTTTGAAAACATGCGCGGATTTCGGCGATGAGCTTGTCCGGGCCGCCCGCATAACGGAACGAGCGCGGATTGACGACAAACAGATGCGTGCGGCGGGGCTGATTCGCTTGGATGCTCCGCGCGGCGGCCCCGCACTCCGATACATTTTGAAAATCCGACATCTGTTGACTCCCC
Source organism: Eubacteriales Family XIII. Incertae Sedis bacterium (assembly GCA_031276135.1). Taxonomy (GTDB): domain Bacteria; phylum Bacillota; class Clostridia; order Peptostreptococcales; family Anaerovoracaceae; genus JAITLA01. The sequence goes on from JAISNR010000168.1 coordinate 2,807, forward strand.
TGCTTGGATTGCGGCGTTTTGAACGGTATGACAAATATACCGCTTTTATTATAACCCTGCTGCAAAGAGATGACAAGAAATTTCGCAAAACGGATATTTCAGCCTGTACCTCCAAGCTGTGGTGTTCCCGCCACATTCGGCGTTTTTTTGCGCTGTGCGGCCGTGCGTCCTTTGATTGCATAATTTTCAAAATTAATTATACTTATAATCGAATTATAGCATTATTTTAATTATAAATCATATATAATCGAAAAATTTGCTTGATAAAGTTGCAATCGAATGATAGAATCAGGGTGGTTGTATCTGTTGCCGCTCGGCGGGCGTCCGTTCGGAGCCTCCGCTCCGCCCGTCCACCCTCGGGCTGCGACTTGTCATTTGAGCAGGAGGCTCAAAAAAAT
>JAISNR010000022.1 GCA_031276135.1 Eubacteriales Family XIII. Incertae Sedis bacterium
TGTCGTTGGCGCAAGCGTCACCGTCACGTTGGAAGGCACTTGCCGCATATACTGTTCGGGTATGCGGATGATGCCGTCCTCGACAACGGATTCAAATTGGATTGTCTGTTGCACGCCGAACCTCCTTCGCGGCGTTAAGACACGCCGTCCTCAAATATGTCAAATCGTCTTTAACATAAATTGCATCATATTCAACGCCGTTCTTACAAGGGCCGCCGAAATCATGCTGTTTGCAAACCGAAAGCAATGCCTTGCTTTCGCCGTTCCTTTTGATCGATTTCATCAAAGTCCGCGCATGTTTTCCGCCACCCGCTCGGAGGACACGACGCGCCCCTCGTTTAAATCCGAAAATCCCTTCTCGATTTCGGCGTCAAACCGTTCCTCGGAAAGCGATGAGAATTCCAACGGAGCGTTTTGCGGCAGCTTCATGCTGAATGGAATGCCTTTCTGCAACACCACCTGATGCAGAAAAAGGCTGATGGCGTTGGACATGGGAATGCCAAGCCGCGAAAGAACCCGCTCGGCCTGTTCCTTGATCTCCGGTTCAACGCGCGCATATATGGCGGATGATTTAGACATCGTTTCATCAACTCCCTTCATTGTCATTATACGCGACTGTATCGCGAAACGCAATCTGTTTGCAAAAAATATTCGCAAAAAGAGAATCGATGAAACATTTTCCCTCCGTCGATTGTGTACTGTACGGGAGGTGATGAGATGCCACACGAAGCGCCGCCGCGCGCGGAGGACGTATTTACCGAAACATACCTGCGGCACGTGAAAACGATCTACGGGCTGTGTTTTCTGTACCTGCAAAGCGCCGCCGACGCGGAGGATTCCGTTCAGACCGTGTTCCTGAAGCTCTTGGAAAGCCGAAAGACCTTCCGAGATTGCGAGCACGAAAGGGCTTGGCTGATCGTGGTCGCGAAGAATCATTGCAGGAACATCCTGAAGCGCCGCCGGATAATCCGCCGCGAGGACGCTGAGGAAGCGCACGCCCCGGCCACGACCCCGGGTGACGGCGCGCCGCACGGCGAAGCGCTGCGGCTTCTGCTCTCGCTGCCCGAAAAGTACAGAACCGTCCTGTATCTCCACTATATCGCCGGCTACGCGACGAAGGAGCTTTCGCGCATGCTGAAACGCAACGAAAACACGATTCGCACGCAGCTTTCGCGCGGCCGGGAACGGCTGAAAATCGATTTGGAGGGAAATGATCATGCGTAACGAAAACACCCGTGAACTCTTTGAAATCCTGACGCCCACGGAGGAACAAGAGGCAAGGATGCTCAGGGGCATCCTTGCGCGAAGCGAGGCCCTGCGCGCACCGGTCTCGGGCGGCGCCCGGCGGAGCGGCCCGGCGCGCTTCCCCATCGTTCCAGCCGTCGTCTGCCTCGCCTTGCTCGTCACCACCGCGGCCGCAGCCGCGACTCTGCGCTGGGACGAAGCCCTGATCGAATTCTTGCGTCCCACCGAGGAGCAGATGCAACACCTCGCGGGCGCAAGCGACACGCCGCTCGCGACCGTGACGCAAAACGGCGTGACCGTCAGCGTCAAGCAGACCCTGGCGGACAGCCGAGGCGTCTACGCGCTCTACGAGATAAGCGTGCCGCCGGAAATCGAATTGAACGACGACATCCTGTTCGATTTCGACTTCCTCAGTCTGCCCCTGGAGGACAACGCGGAATCCTTGGGCGTCAACATGCGCTCAAAGACGCTGAAACAGAGCGCGCACGCGCGCAGCGCGCTCGTCTACGCCTACACCGCCTCGGACGGCGAAATCGCAAACAACAAAAAGCTCAAGCTGACGCTCCGCGATCTGGGCTATTACGAAAATGCGACCGGCGACGATGACGGCCTGCGTTTTCATCCGCTGATCGAGGGCGAATGGGCGCTTGAATGGGATTTCAGCTATGACGACGGCGCGAGCAAGCGCATCGATCTCAATCGAGAGGTCAGCTTCAACGGGAAAGACGTCCACACGTTGGAGTATATTTCAATATCGCCCATGGCGCTGTTCATGCGCGTCGAAGGCGCCGCCATGGGCCCCGGCTATCGCGGTCCCGTCATCGAATTCAAGGACGGAAGCACCGTGAGAATATCGAGATTCGTGTATGTGGACGCCAACGCGGGCACAAGCGGCGTCGGCTTCGCAATGCGCGGCAGCTACACCTTCGTGCATTGCTTCGACAGGATCACGGATCCGGATGAAGTGAAGCGCGTCACGATAGGAGACACTGTCATTCCGTTTGAACAGTTTTGATTTGAATATTTAAGCAGCGGTCATAACGGGCGTTCATTCTCTTTCCATTCCCGCACAAATTCGGAGGCGGTTACAATGCGTGGATGCTCTATGCCGGATTCGAGAAAATCCTTGTCGCCCGTTATGATTGTGTCCACATTCGCCGCGATAGCCGTCCGCAGAATCGGGCGGTCTGAAATGTCGCGCATTTTCGCCTCAACCTCCAAATCGAGCGCGGGAGTGCGTACCACTTCCAACACAGACAGAGCAAATGAAAGAAAGTCTTGAAGCAAGTCCAGCTTGTCCGGAAATTTGCGGTTATAGACCCGCCGCAGTTCATCGAGGTTCTGGTCGCAAACCATGCCTTGATTGGGAAAAGACACGGCTTTGACAAAGGCGAGATAAGGCATGCCTTCCTTGTTTCGCGACGCTGAAATCATTATGTTCGTGTCAATTAGGCATCTCACAAGCCCTCGATCTCCGAGCGTACTTCTTTCACCAAATCCATAACGTCCTCATCGCTGTTGATTCCGGCTTTTTCAAACTCACCGTTCATGCCATTTTGGAGCATATTCATGGCGTATACCGCCGCGTTCATCATAATAACTTGATTGTTCCGACAAATAAGCGTAACGCGATCACCCATACCAACGCCCAAAATCTCACGTATGTCTTTTGGCAGGGTAATTTGTCCCTTTGCCATGATTTTTGCGTTTTCGACAAGCATATTGTTCATCATGCGCGACCTCCTGAATTTGCGCTTTGGCTCCTACAATCCCTACTTTCTCTATTAGCGTACTCCAATCAAACGAAAATATCAATGGTTTTTTCGCATTCCAAAAAATTTTCCGTTCTTCGGCAACGCGCTGAGGGATTATCCGCACTACGGGGTTGTGCGACAGATCCAATAAATCGCGCGCCTCGGTCGAAAGCGGC
>JAISNR010000093.1 GCA_031276135.1 Eubacteriales Family XIII. Incertae Sedis bacterium
GGTAGAGCACCTGACTCTTAATCAGGGTGTCCAGGGTTCGAGCCCCTGACGGCGTACCACGAAAAACCTTGAAATCTTAACGGTTTCGAGGTTTTTGATTTTCTCTCGTTCATTGTGGATGCTTCCGTTCAAATTGCAAAAACTGAATTCCTTCTTAAACCCCCGCGTCCACATTCGAGCCCTTCGGCAGCTGATCCACGCCCGTGTTGTACTGCGCGCCGAGCTTTTCGCGCGGCGTTGCGTCGCGCGTCGTGGTGGTGGTCGTGCCGCCGGCCACGTAGACCTTGCCGCATTCCGGGCAGACGGCGTAGTGGATCACGACGTTCTGGCTCACGACCTCGCGGCCCTCGCGCTCGGCCTTCGCGTGCTCGTGCGAAACGTGCTGCTGTTCGTGGGTGCGCACCGCGTAGGGCGCTTCGCCCCTGTCGAGCTTTGTGGGCGTCTGAAAGGAAACCGTCGAATCGTCCGAAACGTCCTTGTACCTGCGCTCCTTGCAGGTTTGGCACTCTTGATCCGCAGGGCGTTTTTTCTTGCCGCGGCGGTCCTTGTTCTCGTCGGCGTCCTCGGTGCGCCTGTATTCGACATCCTCGTTCTCGGGAACCAGAGAGGTCTTTTCCAGGCGGAGCGCGTTCTGCGATTCGATTTGGCTGGGCGTCGTCCCGTTTTTGTTCGGCGAAACGTAGTTGTTTTGCGTTGTGTTGAGCGGATTGGCGGGAAACAGCATATCCATGGCAATTCTCCTTTTCGCGGCGTTCGCGGCGAATCCGCAGGGGCGATCGCGGCCGCAACGCAGTCAAAGCGCCTGTTGTCCGGTTCTATTGTATTCATCGGCAACGCGACGAAAAATATTATAGTGTGGCGCGCCTTAAAAAAATTTGGGATAAACTGGAAAGTTCTTGTTGACACGCGGCGCGCGGGTGTTTATACTTACAGTATAGCAGAATTCACTTTGGAATGAAAGCGTATACGGGCGGTTATTTATGAAAAATCATTACATTGCGCAGCTGCGAACGAATGACGAAATCACGGATTTTTTCGCGGTCAGGACGATCGGGCTCAAGGTGGGCTCCAACAAGAAGCAATATCTGGACATATCCCTCGCCGACAACACGGGGGAGATCAGCGCGAAGAAATGGGATGTGGCGGACACGGAGCTGCCTTCCTTGCAGGAGATACGGGAGGGCGACGTCGTGAAGGTGAAGGCGCTCGTCACCGAGTGGAACGGCATGCGGCAGCTCAAGGTCCAGCGCCTGCGCAAGTCCGTGGCGCAGGACGGCATCGAGCGCGCGGACTACATCAAGGCCGCGCCCGAGGATCCGGAGGACATGTACGCCTTTGTGCTGTCGCGCGCGGAGGCGATCGGCGACCCGGATTTTCGGGCCATATCGCTGCGTCTGCTCGCGGACGACAGGGAAAAGCTCCTGTACTACCCGGCGGCCTCGAAGAACCACCACGCGGAGTTCGGGGGTCTGCTCTATCACGTGAAGCGGATGCTCATGATGGGCGAACGCTATTGCGAGGTGTACACGAACCTGAACAAGGATCTGATCGTCGCGGGCGTCATCGCGCACGACATAGAAAAGCTGACGGAGATGATCGCGAACAAGGACGGCGTGGTTTCGGAATACTCCTTCGAGGGCAAGCTGCTCGGCCACCTGATTCAGGGCGTCAAGCGCATCGCCGCCCTGTCGGAGGAGCTCGGCGTGCCGCAGGAGAAGGCCGTGATGCTGGAGCACATGATCCTGTCACACCACTACGAACCGGAGTTCGGCAGCCCCAAAAGACCGCTCTTCCCCGAAGCGGAGATCCTGCACTACCTCGACATCGTGGACGCGCGCATGGACGATATGGAAACGGCGCTGCAGGGCGTGGATCGGGGCGGATTCTCCGAGAGGATATGGATTTTGGACAACCGCAGCCTCTACAAGCCCGAGTTTGAATAGCGCTCACTGACATGGAAGAAAAAACGGGCGTGCTGACAGAAACCATATACCGCAATGCGGAAAACGGCTACACGGTGGCCGTGTTTCGCGACGGGGACGAAAGCTTCACCGCCACGGGCGTCCTGCCCGACGCGTCTGCGGGGCGGCGGTGCAGGCTCACGGGCCATTGGAAGGAGCATCCAACCTACGGCAGGCAGTTCTCGTTCTCGGAATGCACGGCGGAGATGCCCGACACCGACGAGGGCATAGAGCTGTTTCTCGCCTCCGGCGCGCTGAAGGGCGTCGGGAAGAAGATGGCGGCGGCCATAGTGGAAGCCTTCGGAGGGGACGCGTTGCGCGTCATCGAGGAGGAGCCGCACCGCCTGACGCGGATCGTCGGCATCGGACCGAAGAAGGCGGCGGACATCCACGAATCCTTCGGGGAGCATCGCGAGCTCGCGGAAGTCACGCTGTATTTCAAGCAATTCGGCGTTTCGGTTTCTGCGGCGCTCAAGATGTACGGCATATACGGCGCGGCCGCGATCGAGGCGGTCAACGAAAACCCGTATCGGCTGGCGGACGAGGTGTTCGGCATAGGCTTCCGGGCGGCCGACAGGATCGCGGCAAAGATGGGCCACAGCGCGACCGACGCGCACCGGCTGAAGAGCGGCCTCGCGT
>JAISNR010000125.1 GCA_031276135.1 Eubacteriales Family XIII. Incertae Sedis bacterium
TGGGGCGCGAGATCGACCTTGTTCAGCAGGATCAGGTCGGCCCGCTCAAAAGCCAAGGGGTATTTGTAGGGCTTGTCGCTGCCCTCCGTCACGGAACAGATCAGCAGCAACGCGTGTTCCCCGATGCTGAATTCGGCCGGGCACACGAGGTTGCCGATGTTCTCGATGAAGAGCACACCCTTCTCGCCGAGCTCCATGTTGCCCACCGCGTTGTGCACGAGCGGCGCGTCCAGGTGACAGGCGCCGAAGGTGTTGATCTGAAAGGTTTTCACGCCGAGCGCGCGCAAGGTCCGCGCGTCGATGTCCGATTCGATGTCGCCCTCTATGACGTAGGGCGTGATCCCGCGCAGATGCTCGATGAGTCCCCGGATCACCGTCGTCTTGCCGATCCCGGGCGCGCCCATGACGTTTATCGCAAATATTCCTTTTTCGGTCAAATCCTCCCGAACGTGCGCCGCGATGTGATCGTTTTCGTCGTGGATGTTTTCCATGATGTTGAGTTTCCGAATATCGTGCAAATTGCGCCTCCTCCATGAATGTAACTATTCAAACACCGCAACAACGCTTCACGAAACCGTGACGGATTCGATGTAGAATTCCTTGCCGATCTCCGTCGGCGCTCCGTCCGCGCCGCAGTCCGGGCAAGCGAAGGACAGCGGTTGCCTGTGGAACATGTTGCCGCAGGCGGGGCAACGAAGCCGGGACCGCACGGGCCTGACGATCAGCTCGGCGCCCTCGCAGAGCGTGCCCTCGGCGATGATGTCGAAATACATGCGGATGGAATCGCCGATGAAGCCGGACCGGTCGCCGACGACCAGCGTGATGCTCTCCACGCGGGAAGCGCGGGCCGCGCGCCCGTGCTTCTCCGCGATCTTTACAATATTCTCCGTTATAGGATATTCATGCATCGGCTTGTCTTTTTCCCGGCCGGCTGCGATTCTCTCGCGTTCTCCTGCGGTTTTTACTCTATCGCAAGGCTCTTCTTGGGGCAGGCTTCCACGCAGATGCCGCAGAGTATGCAGGTTTCCGCGTTCACGGACCAGATGTTCTCGCCCTCCTGCTCGCCCGTCTGCGCGTTTTTCTTCTTGCGGCTCACCGTAAGGGCGTCCTGCGGGCATTTCTTCGCGCAGATGCCGCAGTAGATGCAGGTGTCGGCGCACTTCAGCGTTCCGTCCGCAGGGGCTGCCGCAGGCGCGGCGGCCGCAGCGCCCGCGCCTGCGGCCGCGGGTTCCGCGGCCGGCTTCTCGAAACTGTCCACGAGCTTCTCCGCGGACGGGATCGTGTATTCGTTCTTGTTGTCGAGGCATTTCTTGGGGCAGACCTCCACGCAGCAACTGCACTGTATGCACTGCATGCGCCGGATCGTCCACGACTTCGTGTCCTTCGCGACCGTGATCGCGTCCGTCGGGCATTTCTTCGCGCAGATGCCGCACAGGATGCAGTCCTCGATCACGATCTCTATATGCCCGCGCGTCCGCTCCTGCCATTTGCGCGGAACGACGGGGTACATGAGGGTTGCCGGCTTCCTGAACAGACTGCCCATGACCATCTTGCCGATCTTCAATATCGCCATTTCCTCTCCCCCTACCTTTCCGTACAACTGATGCAAGGATCTATCGTGAGGATCAGCATCGGCACATCCGCCAGATCGCAGCCCTGCAGGGTCTTGACCATGGCGGGGATGTTCATGTTCGTGGGGGTGCGGACGCGCATCCTCTCGAGGAACTTGCTGCCGTTTCCGATCGAGTAATAGTATGCCTCGCCGCGCGGCTGCTCCATTCTGGCGACGAATTCGCCCGACGGACTGCCCTTGACGGGAACGGATATCTCGCCGTCCGGCATCGATTCCGCGCACTGCGTGATCAGATCGATCGACTGGAAGAGCTCCCGCACGCGTACCTTGCAGCGCGCGTGGCAGTCGCCGTCCTCCTCGACGGCCGGCTCGAACGCCAGCTTCGCGTAGGCGCCGTGTCCGTCCAGACGGATATCCTGGCGGAGGCCGGAGGCCCGCGCCATGGGCCCGACCGTGCACAGCTCCGCCGCCTCGTCGCGCGAGAGCACACCGACGCCCACGAGCCGGTTCTTCACGGAATAGTCCTCGAGGAACACGTCCGTGAGCTCCTTGATCTCCGCCTTCATGCCGGCGAGCAGCTTCACGATCTCCTTGAGGCCGTCCGCGTCGATGTCCTTCCGCACACCGCCGAGCTTGCAGACCGAGAAGATCACGCGGCCGCCCGTCGTCTTTTCGAATATGTCGAGCACCGTTTCGCGGAGCCGCCAGCTGTGCATGAACAGGCTCTCAAAGCCGAAACCGTCCGCCAGCAGACCGAGCCACAGCAGATGGCTGTGCATGCGCGACAGCTCGTGCCAGATCGTGCGCAGAAACTCCGCGCGGTCCGGAACCACGATGCCCATGTTCCCCTCGACGCTCTTGCAATAGCCCCATCCGTGGCCGAAGCTGCAAATGCCGCAGATCCGCTCTATCACGTAGACCATCTCCGTGAATTCGCGCTTCTCGACCAGTTTTTCAAGCCCTCTGTGTATATATCCGATCGATGGAATCGCCTCCACGACCCGCTCATCCTCTATCACGAGGTCCAGATGCACCGGCTCGGGCAGAACCGGATGCTGCGGGCCGAAGGGAATTATCGTTCTCTTGCTCATTGACCGTCATCCTTCTTTCTGTTTTGGATTCCAAGGCGTGGGTTCCGCGACCTTGAAGAATTTTCCGTTGTAGTTCAGCGCCAAATGTTTGAATTGAAAGCCGAACAGATCCTGTATTTCGTTCTCGTATATGAACGCGGGCCAATACACGCCCGTGATGCTTGGGATCGGCTCCCCGTCCTTTACGGGGAGCTTGAGGTTCGTCAGCGCGCAATCCTTGTCAAAGCTGTACAGCAGGTGGAATTGCCCGCCCGCCTTGGCCGCGCAGAGCTGCCCCAGCCGGTAGCCCGCTTCCTTCATGTCCTGCACCCTGTCGAGCAGTTCGGAAACCTCTATCGGTATGATCTCTTGCATCAAGTGTTTTTCTTCAGACATTTTGCCCGTCCCCCTTTTCCGCCGCAGCCTTGGCGTCGCCCGGAATCTCCACCGTGATGACCGCCTCCGCTTCGTCCGCTTCGGACACGGCGAGGCGCTGCGCGCGTTCCTCCGCAAGCTCCTGCGGCAAGCGCGCGCGCTTCTCCGCCAGCACGCCGAGCCCCTTTACGACGCCGTCTATGATGGCCTCCGGCCGCGCCGCGCAACCCGGCACGTACACGTCCACGGGGATGACCGTATCGACGCCGCCCATGATGTTGTAGCATTCCCGAAACACGCCGCCCGAGGTGGCGCATATGCCGATCGCCACGACGACCTTCGGCTTCGGCATCTGCTCGTAGATCTGTTTGATCACGGGAATGTTCTGTTCGTTCACCGAACCCGTCACGAGAAAGATGTCCGCGTGCTTGGGATTCCCCGTGTTGATGATCCCGAAACGCTCCACGTCGTACATCGGCGTCAGACAGGCGAGCACCTCTATGTCACAGCCGTTGCAGCTGGAACCGTCGTAATGGATAACCCACGGTGATTTCGTTATATATGACATGCTCTACGCCCCCCATCCGAAAAATATCACGGCAACGTATACGACCAACAGATTCACGACGCCGCACACCAGCGAAACGGCCCATGAAGCGTTGAGGGCGAACTGCCACTTCATGCGGGCGTTCACGTTGTCCACAAAGGTTTCGAGGAAGTACACGACCAAGCAAACGACCGCGCCCACGACGTTCATAAGCGTCGTGCCGTTCGCGAAGAACAGAAAGACGAAACCGAGCAGGAACACATTCTCGTACCAGTGCGCTATTTCAAGCCTCGCCAATGTCCTGCCCGACAGCTCCGTCGTCATGCCCTTGACCAGTTCCTGATGCGCGTGGTGCG
>JAISNR010000144.1 GCA_031276135.1 Eubacteriales Family XIII. Incertae Sedis bacterium
CTCAACATATCCTGCCCGAACATCCGCGCGGGCGGCCTCGCCTTCGGCGCGGATCCGCGCATGGCGGCGGAGGTGACGCGGGCCGTGCGGCGGCGCGTGAATAAGCCGCTCATCGTGAAGCTCACGCCGAACGTGACGGACATAACGGAGGTCGCGAAGGCCGTCGAAGCGGAGGGCGCGGACGCGCTCTCGCTCATCAACACCCTGGTCGGCATGCGCATCGACGTGCGCCGGCGCGCGCCGATTCTCGCGAACGTGACGGGCGGCCTGTCGGGGCCGGCCGTGCTGCCGGTCGCGCTGCACATGGTGTACCGCACGGCGCGCGCCGTGAATCTGCCCATCATCGGCATGGGCGGCATCATGCGCGGCGAGGACGCCGCGGAATTTCTGATGGCCGGCGCGTCCGCCGTCGCCGTGGGAACCGCCGCGCTGATCGACCCCGCCGCGCCCTGCCGGATACTCGACGAGCTCGAAGCCTTTATGCGAGAAAACGGGTATGCGCGCGTGCCGGAGCTCAGAATGACGGATGCTTTTTGAATGCATCATTTGCTTGGATTGGGGGGTTTGAGGTATGGATCGCAGGACGGAATTCGCGGAATTTCTGGTGCGCTCCCGCGCCCTGCTGTTCGGGGATTTTACGACGAAGAGCGGCAGGAAGTCGCCGTATTTCATCAACGCGGGCAACTGTCGCACGGGCGAACAGATCGCGCGGCTCGGGCGCTTTTACGCGGACTGCATCGAGGAGCACATCGCCGCCGGCCGCATCCCGGGGGATGTGCGCGCGCTGTTCGGCCCCGCCTACAAGGGCATTCCCCTCGCCGTTTCCGCGTCCATGGCCCTCTCGGAGCGCGGCCGGCCGATGGGCTACTGCTTCAACCGCAAGGAGGCGAAGGACCACGGCGAGGGCGGCGCGCTCGTGGGCTGCCTCCCGAGGGACGGCGACCGGCTGCTCATCGTGGAGGACGTCGTCACGGCGGGAACGGCGGTCAGGGAAACGCTGCCGATTCTGAAAAAGGCCGCGGACGTGCGCGTGGAAGGGCTCGTCGTCGCGGTGGACCGCATGGAGCGCGGCCAAGGCACGGAATCCGCCGTCCGCGAGCTCTTTGCGGCGTACGGTGTGCGGACCTTTTCGATCGTCACGATCGCGGAGATCATCGCTGCCTTGCACAACAGGCCCGTGGACGGAAGGGTGTTCATCGACGACGAGGTAAAAAAAAGGATGGAGGATTACCTCGCGGAATATTGTGCGGACGCCGATTCGGTGGTACAATGGTAGAGAAGCATCGGCTTTTGCGCCGCGCCGCAAACAAGAAAACCCGGTAATAAAGGTATAATTATGTCATTTACGCATCTGCACGTACACACCGAATACAGCCTTCTCGACGGCGCGGCACGCATCGGCGACCTGATCGCGCGCGCGAAGGAGCTGTCCATGGACGCCGTGGCCATCACCGACCACGGCGTCATGTTCGGCGTGATCGAGTTCTACAAGGCCGCGAAGGACGCGGGGCTCAAGCCCATCATCGGCTGCGAGGTCTACACGGCCGCGCGCTTGATGCGCGACAAGGACTCCGAGCGCGACAAGCACCAGGGCCATCTCGTGCTGCTCGCGAAGGACATGACCGGCTATCGAAATCTGGTCAAGCTCGTTTCCGAATCGTACACGAAGGGATTCTACTACAAGCCGCGCGTGGACAAGGAACTCCTGCGCCGCCACGCGGAGGGCCTGATCGCCCTTTCGGCCTGCCTCGCGGGCGACGTGCCGCGCAAGCTGCTCGAAAGCAACTACGAAGGGGCGAAGCGGGAAGCGCTCGAATTTCGCGACATCTTCGGAGAAGGCAATTTCTATCTCGAGTTGCAGGATCAGGGGCTTTCCGAGGAAAAGCAGATCCTGCCCGATCTGCTGCGTCTGCACGAGGAAACGGGCATAGCCCTCGTCGCGACGAACGACGTGCATTACGTGCACCGGGAGGACGCCGCCGCACAGGACGTGCTGCTCTGCATACAGACGGGCAAGCGCATCGGCGACGAGGACAGGATGCGCTTTCAGGGCGATCAGTTCTACTTCAAATCGCAGGAAGAAATGGCCGCGCTCTTCGCCGATGTGCCGGAGGCCGTCGCGAACACGCGGCGGATCGCGGACATGTGCAACCTCGAATTCAAGTTCGGCGAGCTGCACCTGCCGGAGTTCCGCGCGCCGAACGGCAAGGACAACGCGGCCTACCTGCGGGCGCTCTGCGAGGAAGGTCTGCGGCACAGGTACGAGGCTGTCACGCCCGCGCTCGAAAGCCGCCTTGCATACGAGCTTTCCACCATAGAAAACATGGGCTATGTGGAATATTTTCTCATAGTGTGGGACTTCATCCGCTACGCCCGCGAGCACGGCATCGCGGTCGGCCCGGGGCGCGGTTCCGCGGCGGGCAGTCTGGTCGCCTACGCGCTGCGCATCACGGACATAGACCCGATCGAATACAATCTGATCTTCGAGCGCTTCCTGAACCCCGAGCGCATCAGCATGCCCGACATCGACATCGATTTCTGCGACGAGCGGCGCGGCGAGGTGATCGACTACGTCATAGAGAAGTACGGCGCCGACAAGGTCGCGCAGATCATCACCTTCGGCACCATGAAAGCCAAGGCCGTCGTGCGCGACGTCGGCCGCGCGCTGGACATTACCTACGCGGAGGCGGACGTGATCGCCAAGATGATCCCCTTCGACCTCAAGATGACGCTTGACACGGCATTGAACACGAGCCCTGAGCTTCAGAGCGCCTATAGCGGCGATGAGCGGGTGCGCAGGCTGATCGACACGGCGAAGGTGCTGGAAGGCATGCCGCGGCACGCCTCCACGCACGCGGCCGGCGTCGTGATCTCGAAGCGGAGCATCGACGAATACGTGCCGCTCTACAATTCCGACAAGGGCGTCAGCACGCAGTTCCCGATGGGGACCATAGAAGAGCTCGGCCTTCTGAAGAT
>JAISNR010000169.1 GCA_031276135.1 Eubacteriales Family XIII. Incertae Sedis bacterium
CCGCGAAGGTTGCGGCGGGAAGCACAGAAAAAACAACGGGGATGGCTGCGAACAGGATACATTTCACGCCGAATTTCATACCGCACCAGAAAAACCTCAACGGCAAGTTATATCAACACCAGTATATACCGTTGCGCACACGCGCGCAAGTCCTTAAAAATTTTTCAAAATTATGTTGCAGTTCACGGTGCGGTCCTTTATATTGAATGAGGAATTGACTGCTTGCCGATAGCCATTTGCGCAGAAGTGTGGAGGTGTGTGCCATGACATTTGAAAAAATCAAGGAGATCATCATAGACCAGTTACAACTGGACGGCGTGACCATTACCATGGATACGCATCTCATGAAGGATCTGGAGGCCGATTCGCTGGATGCGGTGGAGATCATCATGGCGATCGAAGACGAGTTTGACATAGAAATCCCGGACGAAGAGGCCGAGAATTTTCAGAGCGTCGGCGACATTGCGCGCTACGTCGAGGAACAGATTCAGAAATAAAACCCGCGAAAGTCCACACGGTGTTCGACTGCAGGCAAATTGCATATACGATCAAAACCCCGGTTTCAGACCGGGCTTTTGCTTTTTGCGCAAGGATCTGTTTGTTAAATTGTTAAATTTTCTGCTTGTGCCAACCCGCCGCCGATGGTATACTCTTGTTACGGATTGCCGTTTCGCCGAGGCGCGAAACGCCCGGTCGACGACCCGAAGGCCGGATTGCGGAGAATGCGGGAGTTGCAGATGAAGAATCGAGCGCGGGTTTCAAACGCCGTCATAAAGAGATTGCCCAAATACAGGCGGTATCTCGAGGACTTGAAGGAAAAGGGCGTCGACAGGATATCATCCGGCGAATTCAGCAAGCTGATCGGCTATACGGCCTCGCAGATTCGGCAGGACCTGAACAATTTCGGCGGTTTCGGGCAGCAGGGCTACGGCTACAACGTCGAGAGCCTCCACAGGCAGATCGGCATCATCCTCGGCATCGACCGCGATTACGGCATCGTGATCGTGGGTTCGGGCAATCTGGGGCAGGCGATTGCAAATTACATGCGCAACTACGGGGCGGGTTTCTCGGTGCTCGCCATGTTCGATGTGAAGCCGGAGCTCGTCGGCCGGCGCGTCAGCGGGCTTGTGATCTCGGATTTCGGCGAGCTCGGCGCATATCTGGCGAAGAATCCCGCCGATATCGGCGTGATCACGACGGGGACGGAGAGCGCGCAGAGCGCGGCCGACGAGCTGGTGGCGGGCGGCGTAAACGGCCTCTGGAATTTCGCGCCCGCCGATCTGCTCGTGCCGGGGCGCGTCGCACTCGAAAATGTGCACCTGAGCGACAGCCTGCACTCGTTGATCTATTATATCAACAGGAGTCTGGATTCCAAATAAACTGCCCTGCGGCAAGACCACGGGGCATTGAACCCGTTTTGCGCAATAAAAAACAGCCGATTCATCCGAAACGGCTGTTCAGCTCCCGGTCCCGCGAATCCGGCTCAGCCCTCGACGGGGGCGTCCACGGGGCAGGCGCTCGCACAGGCACCGCAGTCGATGCACTTGTCGGCGTCGATCGCATAGATATCGCCCTCGGCGATTGCATCGACGGGACATTCCGATGTACAGGCGCCGCATGCGATGCATGAATCATTGATCGTATAGGCCATGCGTAAATCCCTCCTTCAACAGTGACGGTACAAACAACATGTACAGTATACCGGATTGCAAACGGTAAGTAAATATGAAAATTTATGCGCTTGTCGGAAAGAGCGGCAGCGGAAAAAGCTATCAGGCCATCGGCCTTTGCCGAAGGCTGTCGATCAAAGGCATTCTGGACGACGGCCTCTTCATACTCGGAAACCGCGTGCTGGCGGGCATATCCGCAAAGCGGCAGGATACGAAGATCAAGGCCATCAAGACGGCGCTGTTCACGGAAACGGCCCACCGCGACATGGTATCGAAGAAGATCGAATCGGTCGATCCGGAATCGATCCTCGTGATCGGAACCTCGGACAAGATGATCGAGAAGATCGTGGACAGGCTCGGCCTTCCCCGTCCTTCCGAAACGATCTACATAGAAGCGATCACGACCGAAGAGGAACGCAGAATCGCGGGCGTGCAGCGGAACGAGATGGGAAAGCACATCATACCGGCGCCGTCGATCCAGCTCAAGAAGGAATTTTCGGGCTACTTCATACATCCTCTCCGGATGTTTCGCGAAGGGAGAAGCGGCAAGGCGCGGGTTTCGAGCAGGTCGGTGGTGCGGCCGTCCTTCAGTTACCCCGGCAAATACACGATATCGGCGCGCGCGCTGTCGGACATCGCGCTGATCGTGTGCGGCGGCGAAGCGCAGGTTTCCTCGGTGCTCAAGGCTTCGGCGGACAACGGGGAATCCGGAGCGGTGGTCAATCTGTCGCTCATCCTGCGCTACGGCGTGAACATCATCGACACGGCGCAGGACCTGCAACGGCGAATCTTGGAGCAGGTGGAGCGCATGACCGCATTCAGCGCCGCCGTCAACATCGAGGTGCGGGGTTTGAAATGAGCAAAGACACGCGGATCGTCTTTCGGAACGTAAAAGATTTCAGCGCGGAGCAGACCTTCGCCTGCGGGCAGGCTTTCCGGTGGAAGCGCGGGGGCGACGGCAGTTATACGGGCGTCGCGGGCGGCCGCGCCGCCAACATCGCTTTCACGCCCGCAGATGCGGATGCAGAAGGTTGCGCGGGCGACATCGTCATCCGGCCGCTCGGCGTCGCACCGCCCGCTGCCTGCGGCGAAGGAAACGGAAGCGATTCCAATGACAGAAATTTTTGGGAGAATTATCTGGATCTCCGCCGGGACTACGGCGAGATCAAGCGCGCTTTGGCCGCGAACGACGCGGTGATGGCCCGCGCCGTCGCCTGCGGCGCCGGCATACGCATCCTGAATCAGGAGCCTTGGGAAGCGCTGATCTCCTTCATCCTGTCGCAAAACAACCACATCCCGCGCATCACGGCCTGCGTGGAACGCCTGTGCGCGGCTTGCGGCACGCGCATCGACGGCGCGGACGGCGGCGTTTTCTTCGCCTTTCCGCGCATAGAAACCCTGGCCGGGCTCTCCGAGGGGGATCTGGCGCCCTGCGGCCTCGGCTACCGGGCGAAATACCTGATCCAAACCGCGCGCAGGGTCGCCGAAGCCGGCGGCGCGGCTTGGCTTGCGGCGCTGCGCGACGCGGCGATCGCAGAGGCGGAAAGCGCCCTGCTGTCCCTCTGCGGCGTCGGGCCCAAGGTGGCGGCCTGCGTCCTGCTCTTCGGCCTTGGGCACACGGAGGGCTTCCCCGTGGACGTATGGATGGCCCGCGCCATGCGCGAGCTCTACGGCGTGGACGGGAAGGACGCGGCGGCCCATGCCGCAGAGCGCTTCGGGCCTTACGCGGGCATCGCCCAGCAGTATCTGTTCCACTATATGCGAAACGGCCGGCGCCCGGGCGAATGAACCGGCGGCAAAAACGGCAAAGCGGGACGAGCCTGCGCCCATCCCGCTTTGTATTGCACTGCCCCGGCTCCGCAGCCTACAGCGTCGCCGCGTCCTTTTTCAAAAGTTCCGCCTTATCCGTCTTTTCCCACGGCAGGTCGAGGTCCGGACGCCCGAAGTGCCCGTAGGCCGACACCTGCCTGTAGAGCGGTCTGCGCAGGTCTAGGTCGCGGATGATGGCGGCCGGCCGCAGATCGAAATGCTTCTCGATGAGGACCGCGAGCTTGTCGTCGGCGATCGCGCCCGTCCCGAAGGTATCGACGAGGACGGACACGGGGCGCGCCACGCCGATGGCGTAGGCCAATTCGATTTCGACCTTCTTCGCAAGCCCCGCCGCGACGATGTTCTTCGCGGCGTAGCGCGCGGCGTAGGCCGCGGAGCGGTCGACCTTCGTCGGATCCTTGCCGGAGAAAGCGCCGCCGCCGTGCCGCGCGTAGCCTCCGTAGGTATCGACGATGATCTTGCGTCCGGTCAGCCCGGAGTCGCCGTTCGGCCCGCCGATCACAAAGCGGCCCGTCGGATTCACGAAGTATTTGGTGTTCGCGTCGAGAAGCCCGGCCGGGATCACGTGCTTGATCACCTTTTCGATGATCTCCTTTCGTATCTCCTCCTGCGAAATGTCGGGATCGTGCTGCGTGGAGATCAGCACGGTGTCCGCGCGGACGGCCTTGTCGCCGTCGTATTCCACGGTGACCTGGGATTTGCCGTCCGGCCGAACCCAGGGCAGCAGTCCGGACTTCCGCACCTCGGCCAAGCGCAGCGCCAGCTTGTGCGCCAGCGAGATCGGCAGCGGCATCAGCTCCGGCGTTTCGTCGCAGGCGAAACCGAACATGATGCCCTGATCGCCCGCGCCGATGGCCTCGATCCGGTCGTTCAGCGTCCCCTCCTTGTACTCCAGCGCCTTGTCGACGCCGAGGGCGATGTCGCCGGACTGCTCGTGGATCGCGGTCAGGACCGCGCAGGTGTTGCCGTCGTAGCCGTACTCGCTCTTCGTGTAGCCGATCTCCTTGATCACCTCGCGGATCAGATTGGGAATGTCCACGTAGGTGTTCGTCGAGATCTCGCCGACGACCAGCGCGAGGCCCGTCGTGACGGTGCTCTCGGCGGCCACTCGGCCGTTCGGGTCCGCCGCGAGAATGGCGTCCAGTATCGCGTCGGAGATACGGTCGCAGATCTTGTCGGGGTGTCCCTCGGTAACGGATTCGGATGTAAATAACCTCTTGCTCATGTTGCTCCTTTCCTTGTTCTCCCCTTGCACAAGAAAAACTCTCCATCGCTGACGATGAAGAGGCCGGTGTATGCTTCCTCATCTCTCAGACCGTCGGTCTGTAGGATTTGGCACCTTTGCGATCCGCGCGCATGCGCATCGGACTACCGGTTGCCGGGCTTCACAGGGCCTATTCCCTCTGCCGCTCTCGATAAGGGGATATTCTGTTGTCGGATACAGCGGATCGATCACCTATATTATAGCGCGCACCGCCGCGACGCGTCAAGCAAAAATTGTTCCGGGATTCCGGGATGCCCCGCTTCAAAGGAAACTGAAACAGGCAAAACGTTGCCTTTCGCGAAATTCGACGACGGCTCGTGCCAAGAAGAACACAAAATCCACAAAAAGGCTTGCGGTCTGGCGCTCACGCTTCCTGCAACTCCATCCAGCGGTCATAGGCCGCCGCGAGCGCGGCTTTGGCCTCCGTCAGGCGTTCGTCGCATGCGCGCAGCAGGACGTGATCGGTCAGGACCGCCGCGTCGCACATCTTCGTTTCGAGCGCGCCGATCTCGCTTTCGAGAGCGGCTATTTGTTCCTCGGCGCGCGAGAGCGCGCGCTGTCTGCGCCTCTGCGCGGCGGCCGCTTCTTTGTTTTTGAGGCGTTGCGTCGCCGCATCCGAAAGCGCGCCGCCGGCCGGTTCGCGCGCGGCCGCGTCCTCTTCCGTTTCTGCGGCCTTCGCGAGGGCCGAGAGATGGCGCTTGCCTGCGGATTCGGCCTCCTTCTTTTCCAGATAATAATCGTAACCGCCGAGGTAGTTCACAAGGCCGTCCGGCGTGAGTTCGACGATGCGCGACGGGATCCTGTTCAGAAAATACCGGTCGTGCGACACGATGAGCGCCGTTCCGTCGAAGGCGCGCAGGGCTTCTTCAAAGACCTCCTTGGACGCGATGTCGAGATGGTTCGTCGGCTCGTCGAGCAGGAGGAAGTTCGCGCCGGAGAGCATCAGCTTCAAAAGCGACAGCCTGGCCCGCTCGCCCCCGCTCAGGACGCCCACCTTTCGGAACACCGCGTCGCCCGTGAACAGGAAGCGTCCGAGCATGCCGCGCAGTTCGGTTTCGCTGTAAAGCCTGTACGAAGAGGAAACTTCATCCAGAACGCTCCTCTCGTCGTCGAGCAGCTCCTGTTCCTGATCGTAATAGCCGATCATGACGTTGTGGCCCATCCGCAGCAGCCCTCCGTCGGGCGCGAGTCCGCCGTTCAGGAGCTTCAGCAGGGTGCTCTTGCCGACGCCGTTCGCGCCCACCATGCAGACGTGCTCGCCCCGCTGCATGTACAGATCGACGCCCGCGAACAATTCCCTGCGCGCGCCCGCATGGACAAAGCCCTTGCGGAGGCCCTCTGCGGTGAGGACATCGCTTCCGCTCTTGTACCGCTTGCGAAACTGTATGCGCATGTGCCCGGGCTCGCTCGCGGGTCGATCCGCCGGCTCGATGCGGGCCAAGCGCTTCTCGCGCGACCGCGCGCGCTTCGCCAGCTTCTCGGTTCCGTGCTGCCGCAGCCTGCGCACGATCTCCTCCTGCCTCTCGATTTCGCGCTGCTGTTTTTCCCAAGCTGCGGCGTCCGCCAAGCGGTTCAGGCGTTTCTTCTCGGCGAAAGCGGAGTAATTTCCCTCGTAGACGGTGAGCCTTTGGTTCTCTGTCTCGAAGATCCGGTTCACCGTCTTGTCGAGGAAATAGCGGTCGTGCGACACGAGCACGATGGTTCCGCCGTAATTCTTCAGATATTGTTCGAGCCATGCGAGCGTTCCGATGTCGAGGTGATTCGTGGGTTCGTCGAGAAAGAGCAGGTCCGGCTTTTTCAAAAGCAGCGCGGCCAAGGCGAGCCGTGTGCGTTCCCCGCCGGAGAGCAGCGACACCTTTCGCGAGTGGCTCGACTCGGGGAAGGCCATGCTCTTCAGGATGCCCGCGATCTCGCTCCTGTAGCCGTAGCCGCCCCGCCGGTCGAATTCCTCCGCGAGCCGCTCATGCCGCTCCAAAAGACCCCTTGCGTCCTCTTCGGTCGCGGAACGCCGCGCGATCTCGGCGGCCAGGGTTTCCATTTCCCGTTCCATCCCGACCAAATCCCCGAGCGCCTCCAGCATTTCCTCGTACACGGTGCGCTCCGAGTTGAAATTGCCGTCCTGCCGCAGGTAGCCGACCGCAAGGCCGGGCGCGACGAAAAGCTCCCCCGCATCGGGAGAGCTTCTTCCTGTCAGAATGTTCAGGAGCGTCGTCTTGCCCGCTCCGTTTACGCCGACGATGCCGACCCGGTCGCCGCGATTCAGGTGAAAACCGACGTCCTTGAGCACGATGTTCGCGCCGTACAGCTTCGTTAAATTTTTCGCGGATAAAACAATCATCGTTTGTGTTAAAATTTATTCAAAATACTAATATATTCTATGTGTCGTGCGCGGACAGAAAGCTTTGGTAAGCCTCGCGGTTCCGCCTCAAAAGCTCCGGCGGATCCAGCCCGTAGGGGCATTTGGTCACGCAAGCGCCGCAGTCGATGCAATCCCGCGTCTGTTCCATTTTGCTCCGGAATTCGTCCGACAACACGCGTTCCAGGGGCATGCGGCCCGTCATGAGCGACATGCGCGCGCAGGTGAAAATCTCTATATTCGCAGGGCAGGGCATGCAGTAACCGCATCCTCGGCAGAAATCGCCGGAGAGCGCGGCGCGGTCCGCTTCTATGCGCGCGCGCTGCGCTGCGCTCAGCTCCGCCGGCCGGCGCATGGCTTCGATGAGCAGGTCCATCTCCTCCGCGCGCTGTATGCCCCAGATCGGCGCCACATTGGGAAATCCTTCCATAAATGCCCGCGCGGTGAAGATGTCGGTGAGCAGACCGCCGCTCAGGGCCTTCATCGCGATGAAGCCGACATTGTGCTTGGCGCAGCAATCCACCAGTTCAAGATCCTTTTCGCCCGAGAGGTAGCTGAAGGGGAATTGCAGGGTGTCGTACAGACCGCTCTCCGCCGCTTCCCGCGCGGGGCCCAAGCGGTGGCACGTGACGCCCATGAAGCGAATCTTTCCCTGATGCTGCGCCATCTGCAAGGCCTCATACAGCCCGGAGCCGTCCTCGGGGCGGGGAATGACGGAGGCGTTGTGCATTTGGTACACGTCGATGCAGTCCGTCTTGAGCGTGCGCAGACTCGTATCGAGATCCTTCCAAAACGCGGAAGGCTCCTTCGCCATGGTCTTTGTCGCAATGAAGAATTCGCTCCGCCTGTGCGCGAGCGCCGCCGCGATCTTTTCCTCGCTGTCGGTATAGGCTCTGGCGGTGTCTATGAAGTTGATTCCCGCGTCGAGCGCCTTGCCGAGGATCCGCCCCGCGTCCGCCTTGCTCGCCCGCTGCAAGGGCAGAGCGCCAAAAGCATCCTTCGTGATCGTGAGCCCCGTGCGGCCGAGCGTAAGCGTACTCATGAAACGATTTTCACTCCCTTTGTGCGCAGAAAACGCCGAATAAAGATACCCGGAAACAGTATATCACAAACCGTCCCCCGGCGGTAAAAAAAGTGTGAAAATTCCGTAAATAATTGCGGGAACAGCAGACGGCGGCCGGTTGCCGCGACGCGCCGCCGGGCGGGGTCCCGGCGCCCGCAAGCAAAAAAACGGCGTCTGCCGTTTTTTTGCTTGCGGAACGAAGCCTTTCGCAGGGCGCAGATCCCGCGCGCCGCCGCAGACACCCGGGGGTCCGCGCGCCGCCCGTCGAAACGCCCGTTATTGCAATAAGCGCAATATGCTTTGCGGCATCTGCCTGGACTGCGCCATGATCGAGATAGAAGCCTGCGCCAGTATGGCATTCCGCGTATAGTCCAAGATCTCCTTGGCCATATCCGCGTCGCGTATGCGGGACTCGGACGCGGTCATGTTCTCCTCCGTCGTCGAGAGGCTGCGAATCGTGTGGTCCATGCGGTTGGTCACGGCACCCATCCTCGAGCGATCCGACGAGATCCTGTTGATCGCCTCGTCGATGACGCCGATGGCGGCATTGGCGCCCTCCTGCGTGGTCAGATCGATCTTGTTGATGCCGAGCGCGGTGCTCGAGGCGTTGGAAAGCGATACGCGGACATTTTGGCTCTGGTTTGCGCCTACGTGAAGCGTGAGGGCTTCTCCCGTCGCGCCGACGCGGATGTCTTCGCCGGCCGTGCCCGCCGTCTGCGTCTTGATGCCGCCCGTGAGCTGCAGGCCGCCGAGATCGACCGTACCGCCGGCATAGCCGTTGACCGCGTATGCGGCCGCGTCGCCCGTGGCCGCGTTTGTGACGTCGAAGCGCAGATCACCCGAGATGTTGATGTCGAGGGAACCGGCATTCAGGCCCGTCACACTGCTGAAATCAAGATGCATATCGCCGAAATTTGCCGTCGTGGGCGCTCCGCCCGACCCCCCGCCGATCGAGAACAGGGCGCTTTGGGCCTTGCCCGCGGGATTCGTCAGCGTTCCCGTGTATGTGCCGTCGCTGTTGTCGGCCACCTGCAGCGTGTACGCGCCGAAGGAAGCGCCGTTTTGAACCGCGATGTTGCTTTGGCCGAAAGAACCGGCCCCGATCACGTTGCTCTTGTCCGCCACGCTCGCCGAAGCGGCCGTCGCGTCCGCCCCCGAAAGGCGCACGTTGTAGTCGCCGGCCTCGAATGCGCTGTCGGGATCGATCTGTACGCGCGCGCCGTAGAGGGAAGAAACGTCGGTCGCGAAGTTCTTCTCAAAGGTCCCGTCGAGCAGCTTCATCGTGTTGAATTCCGTGTCGTGCGAAATCCGGTTGATCTCGCCGATCAGCTGCGAAGTCTCGCCCTGCAACTGTTGCCTGTCGAAGGGTGTGTTCGTGCCGTTGGCGGCCTGCACCGCGAGCTCCCGCATCCGCTGCAGGGCGCTGTGCGTCTGATTCATCGCGCCCTCGGCCGTCTGCACGAGGTTGCGTCCGTTGCTCGCGTTCGATATGGACGCGGAAAGGCCCCGCGTCTGGCTGCGCAGTTTCTCCGAGATGGCGAGCAAGGCCGCGCTGTCCGCGGCCGTGTTGATCTTCAGGCCCGAGGAGAGCTTGCGCAGGGAAAGCGCCGTGTT
>JAISNR010000175.1 GCA_031276135.1 Eubacteriales Family XIII. Incertae Sedis bacterium
CGATCGAATCCTGCGGCCGTCCCGGGTCTGCGGTTGAAAGTCCAAGCCGGCTGCGGGCAAAAGGACCCACGTAAACCGGACCGCGATTGCGGCGGCGAGCATGGCGCAGTTTAGATGTAAGTCCTTCCGGGAAAACCGGCAGGCGAGTGTGGGGGCAAAGACCGGGTCAGCCGGACGGCCGCAGGATTCGATCGAGCGGATTTCAAAAAAAACAGCATGCAAGGCCTTTTGTCCACATGCGGGAAACATCGGCGCGGGTTTGGGCGCGCGCGGACGCCGTTCGCGTTCATGAATATTTATTCAAACGAAAAGCCGTTGGAATCTCGTGACATTTCGCGTTATATGGAAAAATGTGGAACGAAACGCGCATATTCTTTCCCTCCGGGAATCCATCCACATTCCAAAGCGCGCGGTTTCAATTAACCACAGGGTTATCCACAGTTTTCACAGCCCGATCGCCGTGCCGAAGGATCGCGAAAAATCGCACCTCGCGGGTCCGGGGTTTTATGGAAATCGGCTTTCCCGTGAATGCTCCATGAATAATTTCATGTCGGCTTGCGCTTGCGCAAACGCCACGCAAAAAACAAAAAATCACATCTCAAAAAAATCTTGCCATCCGGCGGAATCTATGATGTAATGATAACAGAGCAAGTCGCAAACGAAAACCGCGCGGATCGCACGGGGCGTTTGCATAGAAAACCACACATTTCTCGTTTCATGTTTGCGGCAGCCGAACGGTTGCACCGGAGGTAAGAATGGATTTCAAATTGTCAAAAACACATCTGTTGCAACAGGAGCTCTTTCGCCGTTTCGCCGCAGCGGAGATCGCGCCGCTCGCCGAGGAAATGGACGAAACGGAGGTATACAACCTCGATCTCCTGAAAAAGTTGCACAAGTACGGGATGATGGGCATTCCCTATTCGAAGGAATACGGGGGCGCCGGGGCGGATTACCTCACGTATGTGCTCTGCATGGAGGAGCTTTCCGCAGCGGACGCCTCCACGGGAATCACGATCTCCGTGCACACCTCGCTGGCCTGCTCCTGCATCGACGGTTTTGGAACGCCGGCGCAGAAGGAGAAATGGCTGCGTCCCTTGGTCAGCGGCCTGAAAACGGGTTGCTTCGGCCTCACCGAACCGAACGCGGGCTCCGACGCGGCGGGACAGCAGACGAAGGCCCTTCTCGACGGCGACGCGTATGTGATCAACGGCGCGAAGATCTTCACGACGAACGCGGGCTTCGCTGACACCTTCGTCATGTTCGCGATGACCGACAAATCGCTCGGAACCAAGGGCATCTCCGCCTTCGTCATCGACAGGAACACGCCGGGCCTGACCGTCGGCAAGAACATCCACAGGATGGGGATCCGCGCCGCCTCGAACTGCGAGGTCGCCTACGACAATGTGCGCGTTCCCGTCGAGAACCGCCTCGGCAAGGAGGGCGAGGGCTTCAAGATTGCGATGAAAGCCCTCGACGCCGGCAGGATCGGCATCGCGGGGCAGGCCGTCGGCATCGCGCAGGGCGCGCTGAACGAGGCGATCAAATATATAAAAGAAAGAAAGCAGTTCAACAAGCGGATTTCATCGTTCCAGAATACGCAGTTCCGCGTCGCGGACATGCAGACGCTGATCGACGCCGCGCGGCTCTTGGCCTACAGGGCGGCGGTCACCAAAGACAACGGCG
Organism: Eubacteriales Family XIII. Incertae Sedis bacterium; assembly: GCA_031276135.1. Lineage (GTDB taxonomy): Bacteria > Bacillota > Clostridia > Peptostreptococcales > Anaerovoracaceae > JAITLA01. The sequence continues at coordinate 1,684 of JAISNR010000175.1, forward strand.
AGAATTACGGTCCGCAGGCGGCCATGGCCAAGCTCTACGCCTCGCGGATCGCCAACGACGTGACGCGGGATGCCGTGCAGTTGATGGGCGGTTACGGCTATTCGCGGGAATACCCGGTGGAAAGGATGATGCGGGACGCGAAGATCACGGAGATCTACGAGGGTACGTCCGAGGTCATGAAGATGGTGATCTCCGGCTCGATGAAGATCAGCTGAGCGGCAACGGATTCCCATGCGATGTTTTGGCGGCCGAGGGGCCGCGACGGAGGCGACAGAATGAAAATTGTAGTTTGCATCAAACAGGTTCCGGACACGAACGAGGTCAAGCTCGATCCGGTGACGAACACGCTGATTCGGGAAGGCGTCCCGAGCATCATCAACCACGACGACAAATCCGGCATAGAGGCGGCGCTGCGGCTTCGCGACGAGGCCGGCGGCACGGTCACGGTCCTGTGCATGGGTCCGCCGCAGGCGGACACGGCGCTGCGCGAGGCGCTGGCCATGGGCTGTGACGAGGCGATCCTGATTTCGGGCAGGGAATTCGGAGGCTCCGACACGTGGGCGACGGCGGCCATCATCTCGGCCGCGCTGAAGAAGATCGGCTACGACGTCGTGATCACGGGCCGGCAGGCCATCGACGGCGACACGGCGCAGGTGGGGCCGCAGATCGCGGAAACCATCGGCGTACCGCAGGTTTCCTACGTGGAGGAATTGCGCGCGGAGGGCGAAAAGCTCGTCGTGCGGCGGCAGTTCGAGGATCGCCGGCACATCATCGAGGTAAAGCCGCCCTGTCTGCTCACGGCCCTTTCGGAGTTGGCGGCGCCCCGCTACATGCACGTCGGCGGCATCGTGGACGCCTATCAAAAGGACATACGGATCCTCGGCTTCGACGATTTGAAAGACGACTTGAACCCCGATTTCATCGGTCTGAAAGGTTCGCCCACCAATGTTGTGAAATCCTTCACAAAGCAGGCCAAGGGCGCGGGCACGATCCTCGCGGATGTCGGCGCGGACGAGGCGGTCGCGGCCATTATCCGGAAGATGGAAGAGAAGCATATCATTTAGGAGGTTGCAATGAGCAAGGATATCTATGTGGTCGTCGAACAGAGGGACGGCGTGATCGCCAAGGTCGGCCGGGAATTGATCGGAGAGGCGACGAAACTCGCGGCGGATTTGGGGCAGAAGGTGTATGCCGTCCTGATCGGCGACGCCGTGCGGGACAAGGCGCAGTCGCTGATCGAATACGGCGCCGACGGCGTCGTCTGCGTGCAGGATCCCATCCTGAAGGAATACGTCACGGAACCCTACGCCAAGGCGCTGACGGCGGTGATCCGGGACCGCGATCCGGAGATCGTGCTTTACGGCGCGACATCGATCGGCCGCGATCTCGCGCCGCGGGTGGCGTCGCGGATCCACACGGGGCTCACGGCGGACTGCACGAAGCTCGACATCGACCCCGAATCGAAACTGCTTCTCATGACGCGGCCGGCCTTCGGCGGCAACATCATGGCCACCATCCTCTGCAAGGTCTACAGGCCGCAGATGGCGACCGTCAGACCGGGCGTCATGAAGCAATTGGAACGGGATGCGTCCCGCAAGGGAGAGATCGAGGAATTCAAGGTCGCGTTCGAACCCTCCGACATGAACGTGGTCATTCGGGAGGTCATCAAGGAAGAGCACAAGAAAACCGATATCACCGAAGCCAAGATCCTCGTTTCGGGCGGACGCGGCATCGGCACTCCGGACTATTTCAACACCCTGCGCGAATTGGCGGATGTCCTCGGCGGTGAGGTTTCTTCGTCCAGAGCCAACGTGGACGCCGGCTGGATCGAGAAGGACCGGCAGGTCGGGCAGACGGGCAAAACGGTGCGCCCGAGTCTGTATTTGGCCTGCGGCATCTCCGGCGCGATACAGCATGTGGCCGGCATGGAAGGCGCAGAATGCGTGATCGCCATCAACAAGAACGATACGGCGCCCATCTTCGACGTGTCGGATCTCGGCATCGTCGGCGATGTCAAGGTCATCGTCCCCAAGCTCATCGAGGCCGCGAAGAAATACAAGGCCGCGAACGCTTAGACCGACGACAGATATTCGCCGCACGCCCGCGCGGCGCGGCGCCCCTCCGCGATGCCCCACACGACCAGGCCGGGGCCGCGCCGCATATCCCCGGCCGCGAATACCGAGAGCAGACTGCTCCTGTGCGAGTCGCCCTCCGTCGCGACGTTGCCGCGCGCGTCCGTCCTGAGGCCGAGCCGGTCGATCAGCGCGCGCTCGGGTCCCGTGAAGCCCATGGCCGTCAGCACGAGCTGCGCCGGGCGCAGTTTTTCCGTTCCCGCGAGCGCGCGCGGCGCCGGACGCCCGTCCTGCGCGGACCATTCGACGCGGACGGTTTTGACGCCGCTGACGCGTCCGTTCGTCCCCACGATCTCCTGCACGGTCGTCAGGTATTCGCGCGGATCGGCGCCGAACAGCGCGATGGCCTCCTGCTGGCCGTAATCGGTCTTGTGCACCTTGGGCCAGAGCGGCCAAGGGTTCTCCGCCGTCCGCTCCGCAGGCGGTTTCGGCATGATCTCGAGCTGTGTGACGCTCTTCGCGCCCTGCCGTATGGCGGTCGCCACGCAGTCCGTGCCCGTGTCGCCGCCGCCCACGACGATCACGTCCTTGCCGGCGGCGACGGCGGCCTTGGCGCCGGCGTCCCGCGTTCCGTCGAGCAGGTTCTTGGTCGCGGCGGTGAGAAAGCGCACCGCGCTCACGACGCCGTCGAGCTCGCGGCCCGGAACGTCGAGCGGCCGTTCCCGCGTCGCGCCCGCGCAGAGCACGGCCGCGTCGAAATCCCGCATCAGCGCGGACACGGGGTAGTCGCCGCCCACCTCCGACGAGAGGACGAACTGCACGCCCTCCTCCTCCATCAACGCGACGCGCGCGAGCACGAGCGATTTGTCGAGCTTCATGTTCGGTATGCCGTACATGAGCAGACCGCCGGGCCGGTCGGCGCGCTCGAACACGGTGACGCCGTGGCCGAGCCGGTTCAGGAGCTCGGCGCAGGCGAGGCCCGCGGGACCCGAGCCGACGACGGCCACGCGCTTGCCCGTGCGCAACAGCGGCGGCTGCGGCTCCGGACCGCGCCGCAGCATCTCGTCGCCGACGAAGCGCTCGATCTCCTTGATCGTGACGGGCAGCGCGTGCTCGCCGAGCGTGCAGGAGCCCTCGCACAGCGCGGGACATACACGTCCTGTAAACTCAGGAAACGGATGGGTTTTTGAAAGCCGTTTGTAGGCTTCCTCGTAATCCCCCCGATACACGAGGTCGTTGACTTCGGGTATGAGGTTGCACAGCGGGCAGCCGATGGAAAGCCCCTCCACGACGAAGCCCGCGTGGCAGTAGGGCACGCCGCAGTCCATGCAGCGCGCGCCCTGTATGCGCAGCGCTTCGGCGTCCCGGCCCGTCACGAATTCATCGTAATCCTTTATGCGTTCGGCGACGGGACGCTTGCCCGCTTCTTCCCGTTCGTATTCCAAAAAACCCGTGGGCTTTCCCATCTTATTCCGCCCTCCTCTCGCGCCGCGCCGCGTCGCCGATCGCCTTTTCAAAGGCGTACATCGCGCGGTCCTCCCCCTGCAGCTTTCGGCCCTTGGCCTCCTCCATCGCGCGCAGTATGCGCCGATAGCCCTCCGGGATGATCTTCAGGAAGGACTTGGCCGACGCGCTGAAGTCGTCGAGCACGGCCTTCGCCCGCGCGCTGCCCGTGTGCGCGAAATGCGCTTCGAGCAAACCCTTGAGCTCCTTCCGGTCGCCGGCGTCGAGGGCGTCGATGTGCAGGCCCTCGCGGTTGCAGTTTTGGAGAAACGCGGATTCGGCATCCAGGACATAGGCGACGCCGCCCGACATGCCGGCGGCGAAGTTGCGTCCGGTCCTGCCGAGGATCACGACCTTCCCGCCGGTCATGTACTCGCAGCCGTGGTCGCCCACGCCCTCCACGACGGCGGTCGCACCGCTGTTCCGCACGCAGAAGCGTTCGCCGGCCAGTCCGCGTATGTAGGCTTCGCCCGCGGTCGCACCGTAGAGCGCCACATTGCCGATGATGATGTTCTCGCCGGGATCGAAGGACGCGTCCGCGGGCGGGATCACGATGAGCCTGCCGCCGGACAGCCCCTTGCCCACGTGATCGTTCGATTCGCCGCAGAGCGTGAGCTCCACGCCCCGCGCGAGAAAAGCGCCGAAGCTCTGTCCGGCGGAGCCGTCGAAGCGCAGGCGTATCGTGGCGTCGGGCAGCCCTTCCGCGCCGTGCAAGCGCACGATTTCGCTCGAAAGCATGCAGCCGATCGTCCGGTTCCGGTTGTTTACGGGCAGCTCGTAGCGCACATCGCTCTTCCGCTCCACGGCGGAACGGCAGAGGGAGAGCAGCGTGTTTTGGTCCACGGTGCGCCGCAGCGCGTGGTCCTGCGGCTGCGTGAACCGGCGCGGCGCGCCGTCCGCGACCGCCGGCCTGTGGAGAAGGCGCGACAGATCGATCGTCTTGGCCTTGTCGTTGATGTCGTTCGGGTTTCGCTGCAGGAGCTCGACGCGGCCGACGAGGTCCTCGAATCGGCGAACGCCCATGCGCGCCATCCACTCGCGCACCTCCCGGGCCAGAAAGCGCATCAGGTTTTCGATGTACTCCGGTTTCCCCGCGAAGCGCTTGCAGAGCTCCGGGTTCTGGGTCGCGATGCCGACGGGGCAGGTGTCGAGATTGCAGACGCGCATCATGTCGCAGCCGAGCACGACGAGCGGCGCGGTCGCGAATGCGAATTCCTCCGCGCCGAGCAGCGCCGCTATGACGATGTCGCGGCCCGTCAGGAGCTTTCCGTCCGTTTCGAGCACGACGCGGCCGCGCAGGTTGTTCATGAGCAGGCTCTGGTGCGCCTCCGCGACGCCGAGCTCCCACGGCAGTCCCGCGTGGCGGATGCTCGTGCGCGGCGCGGCGCCCGTTCCGCCGTCGTAGCCGCTGATGACGATGACGTCCGCGAGCCCCTTTGCGACGCCCACCGCCACCGTTCCGACGCCCGCCTCGGACACGAGCTTGACGCTGATGCGCGCGTCGCGGTTCGCGCTCTTCAGGTCGCGGATCAGCTGGGCCAAATCTTCTATCGAGTAGATGTCGTGGTGCGGCGGCGGCGAGATCAGGCCGACGCCGGGCGTGGAACGGCGGGATTTCGCGATCCAAGGGTACACCTTGTTGCCGGGCAGATGCCCGCCCTCGCCGGGCTTCGCGCCCTGCGCCATCTTGATCTGAATTTCCGCGGCGTTGTTCAGGTAATGGATGTCCACGCCGAAGCGTCCCGACGCCACCTGCTTGATCGCGCTCGAACGGTTCTCGCCGCCTTCGTCCGGGATGAAGCGTTCGGGAATCTCGCCGCCCTCGCCCGTGTTGCTGCGGCCGCCGAGGCGGTTCATGGCGACGGCCATGCATTCGTGCGCCTCGCGGCTGATCGAGCCGTAGGACATCGCACCTGTCTTGAAGCGTTTGATGATGTCCTCCGCAGGTTCCACGGCGTCGATGGGGATCGGCTTCTCCGCGGTCACGATGCGCAGGAGGCCGCGGAGGTTCTTGAGCTCCCGCGCGCGCATGTTGACGCAGGAGGAAAAGGTCTTGAACATCTCGTAGTTTCCCGTGCGGCAGGACTGCTGCAGGTAGAAGATGTTCTCCGGGTTGAACAGGTGGTATTCGCCGTCCTTGCGCCATTTGTAATCGCCGCCGGGATCGAGGGGTTCGCGCATGGTGACGGGGTCGAAGGCGCGGGCGTGCCGCAGGGCGCATTCCGCCTCGATCTCGCGCAGCGTGACGCCGCCGATGCGCGTGATGGCGCCCGTGAAATACTTGTCCACGACCGCCTCGCTCACGCCGAGGGCCTCGAAGATCTGCGCGCCGTGGTAGCTGCGCACAGTCGATATACCCATTTTTGACATTATTTTAACAATTGTATCGGTCATCGTTTGGCGGTAGTTTGCCTTTGCCGTTTCCGCGCAGACGAGAAGCCGCCCTTCCTCCGCCATCCGATCCAGCGAGTCATAGGCCAGCCAAGGGCAGACGGCGTCCGCGCCGAAGCCGACCAAGAGCGCGAGGTGATGCGCTTCTCTGGCTTCGCCGGTATCGACGATCAGGCTGATGCGCGTGCGGTTTCCCTTGCGGATGAGATGATGGTGCAGGCCGGAGGCGGCCAAAAGCGCGGGCATCGGGGGTTTGTACGCGGACGCGCCCCTGTCCGATAGGATGATGATGTTGTAGCCGCCGCTCATGGCCGCATCGACGGCGAGGAAGAGATCGTCGAGGGCCCGCGCGAGTCCGTCTTTCGCGCGCGCGTTGAACAGGATGGGCAGCGTCACGCTCGCGAAGCCGCGCCGGTTCACGCCGCGCAGCTTTGCGAGCTCCGCTTCCGTGAGCACGGGCGTCGAATGGCGGATCATGCGGCAGTTTTCGCTCCTCGGTTCGAGCAGGTTGCCCTCGCTGCCCAGCTGGATGTCGGAGGACGTGACGAGATGCTCGCGTATCGCGTCGATGGGCGGGTTCGTCACCTGCGCGAAGAGCTGTTTGAAGTAGTTGCAGAGGAGCTGCGGCCTGTTTGACAGCACGGCCAAAGGCGCGTCCGTTCCCATCGAGGAAATCGGATCCTCCGCGGTGTCGGCGATGGTTTTGAGCGTGAGGTTCAGGTCCTCCCACGTGTAGCCGAAGATCTTCTGCACGGTCAGCAGCGGCAATTTCTTCGCGCCGGCCCCCTTGTCCGCCATCAGCAGATCGAGGCCCGCGAGGTTCTTCAAAAGCGCCTGTTCGTAGGGTGCCCCGGCGCCGCCGCGCTTTCTGGCGCGGATCACATCCTGCCACGTCGCGCCCTGCTTCCTCCCGGCGGGCAGCCTGTCGAGTTCCGTCAGGTTCCGGTCGAGCCAGCGGCGGTACGGCTTGGCCGACGCCACCTTGCCCTTCAGCTCGTCGTCCTCTATGATCCGCTTCCGCACCGTGTCTATGAGCAGCATGCGCCCCGGATGCAGTCTGTCCTTCTTGACGATCTCGGAGGGCGCTATGGGCAGGACCCCGGCCTCGCTCGACAGGATGAGCAGGCCGTCCTTCGTCAGGCAGTAGCGCGCCGGCCGCAGTCCGTTGCGGTCGAGCGTGGCGCCCGCGACCCGGCCGTCCGTGAACGCGATGGCGGCGGGGCCGTCCCAGGGTTCGAGCAGACAGTTGACATATTCATAGAAGGCTTTTCGCTGCGGATCCATGTCGTCGCGGTTCTGCCACGGTTCGGGGATCGTCATCATCATGGCCTCGGGCAGGCTGCGCCCCGCGTGCACGAGCAGGGACAGAAAATCGTCGAGCATGGCGGAATCGCTGCCGTCCTCGTTTATGACGGGCATGACCTTTTGCAGGTCGTCGCCGAACACCTTGGATTCCAGCATGGCCTCGCGGGCCTTGACCCAGTTCACGTTGCCGCGGATCGTGTTGATCTCGCCGTTGTGGATAAGCATGCGCATGGGATGCGCGCGCTCCCAGCTCGGAAAGGTGTTCGTGGAGAAGCGGGAATGCACGAGGGCTATGGCCGAAGCCACGCCGGTGTCGCGAAGATCGGGATAGAAAGCGGACATTTGGCTCGGCAGGAGCATGCCCTTGTACACGATGGTCCTGCACGAGATGCTGGCGAGGTAGAAATACAGATCCGGCTCTGTCCGCGCGCGGCGGATTTCCGCGTGCGCGCGCTTCGAAACGATGTAGAGGGCGCGTTCGAAATCGTCCTCCGAGGCGCCGTCCGGCCGCGCGATGAAGATCTGCCGTATGCCGGGGCGCACCTCGCCCGCGGTCTTGCCGACGCAGTCCGCGTAGACGGGCACGGCGCGCGTCCCGAGCACGCGCAGACCCTCCCGGCCGGCCACGCCGCAAAAGGCCGCCACCGTCCTGTCGCAGCGTTCCCGCTCCGGCGAGGCGAACATCATAGCTATGCCGTATTCGCCCGCGTCCGGCAGCGCGACGCCCTCTCCGGCCATGACGCGCTTCATGAATTCGTGCGGGATCTGAAGCAGGATCCCTGCGCCGTCGCCGGTTTCGGGTTCGCTGCCGACGCCGCCCCTGTGCGTCAGATTCTTGAGGACCTCGATCGCGTCCTCCACCAGTCTGTGAGATTTTTTGCCTTGCACGTTTACGAGCATTCCTATGCCGCAAGCGTCGTGCTCAAAGCGCGGATCGTACAGGCCGCGCCTTTGCGGCAATCCCGGAAAGCCCGTGCTTCGCTGTCGGGCGGGAAGTTCCCGCCCCTGCCCCGGATTTTCCATACTGATTTCTCCTTCATGACAGGGATATTTCAAGAAATGGTACAATAAATCGCCGGGCTTGTCAAGGGGGTTTTCGGGTTTTTGGCAAAATAATTAGAAAATTTTGATAATTGTTACTGCTCACCCCCCCCGCGCCATTTTTGCCGGCGCGCGGCCGGGCGCCGGCAAAACTGACGCAGCGTGTGAGCAGTTTTGATTTAAGTGGCTGAGCAGCAACTGATAATTTGCTCGTTTTGCTCGTTTTGTATGAATAAGGCAAGCGTGTTGTCCGGAACGGATATCCATGACGTGAAAAAACCGGAACCCGGGGGCCCGCCGTTTCGTCAGATATGTGAATCGCGTGTGACGCGCGGCCTTGTGCGGCGTTTCGCCGGCGGGCCCCGTTTCGTTCAAGTTTCTTCGCTTCGGTCCGGGTCAAAACACAGGAAAGGGGTTCCGGCATGAAAAAGCATATGTTAAAAGCGATCTTCCTCTTGCCCGCGGCATTGCTGTGCACCGCGCTGCTGTTCACGGCCTGCGGCGCGGGCGGCGCGAGCCGCAACGCCGTGGATTACGCGGTATCGTCCGACGTCGGGGCCGCCGAAGCGTTTCCCGAAGAGGAGGCGAGCATGGACGCGTCCGAATACGGCTATGCCGCCCGGGAATGGGACGAAGGCGTCCTCGCGGGCGATGCCGGAGGCACGGGTCTGCCCGTGCGGCAAGGCGGCGTTTCGCTGTCGGAAAAGATCATCTATTCCGCAGAGGCCCGCATCGAAACGATCGAATTCGACGCGGCGATCGAGAAGGTCTACGATCTGCTCGAATTCTACGGCGCTTTCATCGAGAATTCCTATATCGAAGGCAGCGGCGACCGCTCCGCGAGCTTCACGCTCCGCGTTCCCCGTGAGAATTTCACCGAGATGACGGACAGCCTTCCGCAGCTCGGCAATCTGCTCTCCGTCAGCAGCAACGCGGTGAACATCCAAACGCAGTACACCGATGCGGAATCGCGCCTCGCCGCCTACCGCACGGAGGAAGAGCGGCTTCTTGCCATGCTGTCCGAGGTGAAGGACGTGGAGAGCATGATCGCCGTCGAAAGCCGCCTGTCGGACGTCCGCTATGAGCTGGAATCCCTGACCTCGCGGCTGCGGGACTGGGACAACCAAATCAACTACAGTTCTTTGAGCCTGTACATCGATGAAGTGAAGCAGCTGCGCACGCAGTTGCAGCCGAGCGCCGGCTACGCGCAGGAGCTCAAAGACGGCTTCGTCGCCACATTGCGCGGCATCGGCGTGTTTTTCATGGAGATTTTCAAATTCGCGGTCATCGCCCTGCCGGCGATCCTCCTTCTGGCCATCGCCGCGCTCATCGTTCTCTTCATCGTGAAACGAACGCGCGCGCGGCGCGCGAAGCGCACAGACACGGAGGGGGCGAACCTGCGCGGCACGGATGGGCACGGCGCGGACGGGCCGGGCGGACGCGGGACGGAGTGATGCCCGTCGAATCGCGCAAAAACAAAACCTTTCCGGTATGATATATATTTTATCGCTCCGCCGGGATTTTTTCTCTTGCAATCTCATACAAAACAGTGTACAGTATCAATTGAAGCACAGGCAATTCGGCAACGCAGAAAGGATGCGCGCGGAGGCGGCGTCATGAAACATGCAATCACGGCGATCTTCGTCATAAGCGCCGTCTGGCAGGGCGGCTTTTCCGATATGGCGTGGTGTGCCGCAGGTTTGGTGTTTGCCGTCTGCGTGTTCTTTGCGGCGAAGCAACTGCCTCCGAAGCGCGTGTTCTTTCCGTTTGCGGCCTTGGTCCTGCTCTACGCCGTTTCCTTTGTCCTGCACGGGGCGCATTTCGAGAGCGCGGTGCAGGCGGCGAAACCCGCCGTCGCGCTTTTGGCGCTGATCGCGCTGTACAATGCGAAATCGACGGATGTGCATGCCATGGTGCTGCTTGCGGGCCTCATCGCCGCGATCCTCGGAATCGCGACCTTCCTCGGAATCGTGGAATTTCCGGGCGCGCGCTTCAACGGCAGACTGCAGGGGACCTTTCAGTACGCGAACGCCGCCGGGATCTTCTTCGCGGTCTGCGCCTTTTTGACGCGGACGGGTGTGCGGTCGCGCAAGCGGCACATCGCGCTTTTGTTTGAAGCGGCGCTTTTGCTCACGCAGTCCGTCGGGGCGATCGCGACCTATGTTCTCGGCCTGATGCTGCATTTTTTCGCGGAGAAAAGATGGAAGCGGCTCGCGCTGTCGTTTGGAATCTCCGCGGCCGGATGCGCCGCGCTTCTGTATGTTCGCGGCGCGGGCACGGTGGCGGCTTCCTACCTCGACCGCATCCTTCAGATGTCCGACGGGGCCATGGTCGTGCTGCACAACCCCTTGGGCATCGGCCCGGGTCTCTGGGCCGTGCGCTTGTTGGAGCTCCAATCGGCCTTCTACACCGCGACGAAAATGCACAGCTATCCGATGGAGATGGGCGTGGACGCGGGGTTTGCGGCCATCGCGCTCTTTGTGCTGCTGGTCGCCGTTTGGGTCGGCCGCGTGCGGAAAACGGGGCTTTTGCCGCGCCACACGGCGGCGGGCATGTTGCTGTTCCACGGTTTGCAGGATGTGACCTTCAACTTCCTGACGATCGTCCTGTTGCTTTTGATGCTCGTGATCCCGGATTTTCCGGACGGGGCGGACATCCCGAAAATCCCGCGCCGCGCCGCGAGCGCCGCCCTCCTTGCGTGTTTTTTGTTGCTCGTCCATAGGCTCGGGGTGCAGAATTTGCAAATGTGGGAGCAAAGCGGGCCTTCGGCGGAGCAGCGCGTTGCGCGCTACGAAGCCGGCGGTCTCAAAACCGCAGAGGGCGAATACCTGCGCGCAAAGCATCTGCTGTCCCTCGGACGCCCGGGCGAGGCGGCCGAGGCCGCGCTTCGGTGCATCCGGCTCTCGCGCTACATGCCGGACGGCTACGAACTGCTCGAAACGATTCTGCCGGAGCTGCCGGAGGGCGAGAGGGCGCGCTGCAGGGACGAAGCCGACGCCATACGCGCGAAGGCGGAGGAGGAGGAACATCCCCTGTTTGAATATATAGAAAAATGGGTTTGAAAGACCCGCCGGGGCGCAATTGCGGATCGTGCGCGCCGGTGTGTTGTTTTTGTATTTTTACCTTGTTAAAATGGAAAGGAGTGCTAAATGAAGAAAACGAAAGCAAAACTGAAAGCGCGCTTGGCTGCGGTGATCGCCGTCGCCATGCTGCTCGGGTTCTCCCCCGGAGGCCCGTCGGCGCTGAGCGCGTTTGCGGCGGGGTCCGAGTACGTGTTCAAGGTGCTCGTGGAACCGCAGTACACCTTCTATTCGGTGTATGAGTTCCATGCCGGGATGGCGCCGGTGCAGACCGCGCCAAAGGACGTGCAGAACCATGTGTACAGCTACTGGTACTACAGCCTGGAAAAACTGGATACCGTCAATCACACGAACGGCGAGGCTCTTCCCTATGATCCGGTAAGCGGACTTGCCAGGGTGCTTACCTTTGCGCCGGATGAGAGCAGCCCGTACACAACAACCTTTATAGACAAGAAAGGCCAGGTGAAACCCATCACCATGCCAGCGGGTTATGACGGCTACTCGTTCTCATACGAAGGCTTCAGCGACGGGCTTCTTCAGATTTCAAAATTCGACAAATCTCAGGAAAGGTACAGGTCCTACGCTTTCCTCACGCCCAACGGCACGATCGCTCAGGGCTTGGACAAGGAAGCACTTGCCCAATACAGCCTCATAGGCGACTTTTCCAATGGCTACGCGGTAGCTTACAAGTACGATTCTCTCGGTCAGCGGGGTTACATCGACAAAACAGGAAACTATTACGCCGGCAATCCGCCCAAAGCCTCACTGGAATTTCCAAACAATCTCACATATTCCGAAGGAGGTGACACGGCGGCCGACGGCTACAGGCAATATGCCTTCAAGGACGCCGACGGCAACGACATCGCCCTGCCCGGGGGCTACAGCGGAGCCTATTTTTACCACGACGGCTACGCGTGGGTGCTGAAGGACGGCAAATGGGGAATCGTACAGCTGCGGGAAAACTACGAAGTGATTGTCAGCCCCGCCGCCGTCACGCTGAAACCGGGGGCGAGTTTCCAATTCGGCGCGCGGATCGAAGGGGACAATCCGACCCAAACCGTGATTTGGAGCTTGGACGGTGAAAACAGTGCCGGAACCTCGATCAGCACGACGAGCGGCGCTTTGACGATCGCCGCAGACGAAACGGCAACTACCCTGACGGTGAAGGCCGCGTCCGAGGCAAGGAAAGAGGTCTTTGGCACGGCGACGGTAACCGTAAGCAACGATCCGCAGCCGCCGGCGACGGTCTCGTCCGTGGAGGTCTATCCTCAGAACGTCAAGTTGAAGCGGGGCGAAAACTTCCAATTCAGCGCGTGGGTCCACGGCGCAAACGCGCCGACGCAGGCCGTGACGTGGAGCGTGGCGGGCAACAGCTCTGCAACGACCGCGATCACCACGAGCGGCGGCGCCCTGACGATCGCCGCAGACGAAACGGCGACATCGCTGACCGTCCGGGCAAGCTCGGCTTTGGATCCGGAGAAGAGCGGCGAAGCGAAAGTTGAAGTGATCACGCAGCAGAACGGCGGCCCCGTGATCGGAGGTGGCGGCGGAGGCGGCGGAGGCGGCGGCGTCCAGACCGTTCCCGCGGCGGATGACGGCGCGGTGCGCCTGAGCTTTACGCAATCGGGCGGAAACGTGACGCTCGTCCTGCCCGACGACAAGGTAAACGAGATCATCAAACACTCCACGACCGTGGCGACCGTGGATTTGTCCAAGGTGACGAACGCGACGGCGGCCGTGCTGCCGAAGGCCGCTTTGGAAAAATTTGCGGCTGCGGGTTTGGCGGTGGAATTCAAACTGCCGCGGGGCACGGTCACGCTCGATGCCGAGGCCGTGAAGTCCGCAGCGGCGCAGGCTGCGGGGAGCACTGTGTCCGTCGCGCTCAAATCCGTGGCGCAGTCCGAGCTGAACGCGCGGCAGCGGACGGCTGTCGGAGAGGCCCGCGTCTATGATATTTCCGTGTCGAGCAACGGCAAGTACATCACGAGCTTCGACGGCGGCCGGGTCACCATTGCCCTGCCTTACACGCTCAAAGCGGGCGAGAAGGCCTCCGGCGTCGCGGTGTGGTATCTCGACGGGGAGGGGAACATCCAGAAGATGGATGTCGTGTACGACGCGAGCGCGGCGGCGGCGATCTTCACCGCAGACCACCTTTCGCTGTACGCCGTGGGCTACGACCCGGCTTGGGAGAACCCCTTCAGCGACGTCAAAGAGAGCGACTGGTTCTACGGCGATGTGGAATTCGTCCACGTGAACGGACTCTTCTCCGGCACGAGCGCGACGACCTTCGGCCCGAACGCGCGCATGACGCGCGGGATGCTCGTGACGGTGCTCGGACGGCTCCACGGTGTGGAAACGAACACCCGCAGCGCCATCTCGTTCAGCGACGTCGCGGTGGACAAGTATTACGCAAACTACGTCGCCTGGGCGAAGAATGCCGGCATTGTTGACGGCACGGGCGGCGGCAAGTTCGCGCCGGACGCCGAGATCTCACGGCAGGATATGGCGGTGATCCTCTCGCGCTACGTCGATTTCGCGAAAAAGAATTTCCCCGTCACGCTCCAATACAGCATCTTCGCGGATGAAAGCGCGATCGCGGACTATGCCAAGAACGCCGTGCAGACCATGTACAGCGGCGGCATCCTGAACGGCAAGCCGGAGAACAAATTCGATCCGCAGGGCGACGCGACGCGCGCGGAGGTCGCGGCGATGCTGCACAGATTCGTCGAAAAAACAACTGATTAAGCACGAAAAACCCAAATTGTTCGGAAAGGGCCGCCTCGCGCAGAGGCGGTCCTTTTTTGCTCATCCGCGCTTGGGGTTTTGCCAGACATCCCGCTTCATTTGCAAGTAAATGTAAATGCCGCCGGCGACGGCCGAAAGCAGAAACATCACCGTGGCGAGTGCGGATGCCATGTTCTGCGAGAAGAAAACGGAGAACTCTTGATAAAGCGCCACGCCCAGCATTCTGGGAAAATTTGCGCCCGCCAGAAACGGCACGGTAAACGCGCCGATACAGCCAATAAAGACGAATACCGCAGAAAGCAAGGCCGCTTTGTAGGTGAGCGGCCAGATCATTTTGAAGAAAATTTCGAGAAAATTTGCGCCGACATCGCGTGCACTTTCCAACAGCGAGGTGCTGATCCCCGCCAGCGAAGAACTGAGAATCATCGCAGCAAACGGAATGTTGAACCACAGATTCATGAACACAAGGCCCGGCCCTGTATACAGCAGCTGCGGATCGAACGAAATGCCGAACAGCATGAAAAAACGATTGACCGAACCCGTATCCCGGATGACATTCATCAGGGCAAACGTCGCCACAATGCCCGGCACGAACAGAGTCGTCGCATACATCGCGTCGACGACACGAGCGATCCTGCTTTTTGAATAAGTGGTATATATGGCCAAAGGGTATGCGATCAACATGTTCAGTCCGACCGTGGGGAGCACCACCGAAAGAGAATAAACAATGTTTTTATAATAAGACGGATCCGTAAAAATCAGGCGGTAGTTTTGCAAGGTGAACCCGCCGGATTCATCCCGGAAGCCGGTGACGACCGCTTCGATGATCGGAACAAAGACCACCGCCACCATGAGGGCAAAGGACGGGAACACCATGGCGAGGCCCTGCAACTTCTCTTTTTTCACGCGAATCTCCTAAGCGGCTGCGGACCCCGGCGGCGTTGCTCGCCGCCGGGGTCCGCAGCCCTAGCCGGCGCATACGGATTCTTCAAGCCGAAATACGCGCTCATTGGAAAAGCGCAATCCCACCGCATCCCCGGGCCGGTAGGGGACCGTCCCTCTCGGGCTGAACATCTTCACGTTCCCGCGCGCGGTTTCGATATGGACTTCCAGATAATGCCCCAGGATTGTGACAAAGGTGATGACCCCCTCCAGTCCGCCCTCTCCGGAGGGGTACAGGCTGATGTCTTCCGGACGCACCGCGAGAACACTCCCCGCCTGCACCTCGATAAAATTCATATTTCCGATAAAATGGGCCACAAAGCGGCTGGCCGGGCAATCGTAAATGTCTTTCGCCGTGCCGATTTGTTCGATGATGCCCTTGTGCATCACCGCAATCCTGCTGGAGATCGACATGGCCTCTTCCTGATCGTGCGTGACGAAAACGATCGTGATGTTCAACTCCCGCTGCAATTTTTTCAGCTCCTCGCGCATCTGCAAGCGAATCTTCGCGTCCAGCGCGGAAAACGGCTCGTCCATCAGCAGGACGGCGGGCTTTAACAAAAGCGCCCGCGCGATCGCAACGCGCTGCTGCTGCCCGCCCGAAAGCTGTGCGGGATACTTCTTTCCGACTTCGGACATGTTCACCATATCGAGAATCGCCTCGACCTCCGCGCGGATCTGCTCCTTGCGCTTTTTGCGCAGGCGCAGACCAAACGCGAGATTGTCGAAAACGGTCATGTGCGGCCAGAGGGTGTAGCTTTGAAACACCATGGTGGTCGGGCGCTTTTCGGGAGGAATTCTCGCCACATCCACCCCATCCAGCACAATGCGGCCGCTGTCCGGCGTCAAAAATCCTCCGATCATCCGCAGAATGGTCGTTTTTCCGCATCCCGACGGGCCAAGCAGGGTCAGAATCTCGCTCTCATATATCGTCAGTTCGATGTCGCGCACACCGTCTCCGTTTGCGAACACCTTTGTCAGATGTTCCAAAGACATTTTTACTTTCAGGTTTTCAGACATGTCGTCCTCCTCATTGACAAGACCAAGCCGAAACGAAACGGGACTCCGGCGGCTGTTTACCGCAATTTAAAACCATCAGACAGGGAACGTATTCCAAACGCTTTTCCGGCAAGCAACACGAGGACGACGGTCGGGATCACGAGAATGATCGAAAAGACCGCACCCGCGGAGATCGGATAGTCAAAAATAACCGAATACATCACCACGGGGATTGTCTTGATCTCCGGAAAACCGATCAGCAGGGAACCCTGCGCCTCCTCCATCGAGCCCAAGAACGTGAAGATCGAGGCGACAAGGATGCCCGGCGCGGCTGTGGGGAGCGTCACCGCGATAAAGGTCTGAAGCGGTGTCGCGCCCACGTCTCGCGCCGCTTCCTCCTGACTTCTCGGCACATTCTCAAACGCGTTGGCCGGCAGCCAAGTCATGAACATCAAGGTATTGACGATATGAATCAGCACAACGCCCGTAAGCGTTCCCATCAGATCCGTCCTGTAAAAAATCACGCCGATGGCGATGTACAGCCCGATCTTGGGAAATGCGTTTGAGAGCAGATACGCAAACTGAAAAAAACGCTTTCCGGGAAAATCGAACCGCGCGAGCGCGTAAGCGGCGGGCAGACAGATGCACAGAGAGATCGCCGTCGTCAGGATCGCCACCGCCAATGAAGTGACCATGGACGCCACCAGATTGTCTTGCGCCAGAACAAAGCGCCACCATTTCAAAGAAATCACATTCGGGAAAAAAGCCGGGTATTCATACGACTCGGTGAATGCAAGCATGGCAAGGTTCATCAGCGGCCCGTAAAAAAAGAGCAGAAAAACCATGAAAAACAGATATTCGACAAACCTGTGCACACCCAGCGCATAGTAAAGGCCTTTCAATCCGAGCCTGCCCATATCGCACCTTCTTCATCGGTTCCGGCCCGTTCGCCGGCGGCATCCCGCCCGCCGCATGCGAAACCGGAGATCGCTGCCGTGCCGGGCTGTTGCGCTTCCCGGTACACCGCATTCGTAAAGGCGATCAAGCTGTTCGATTCGTCATACAGCGCCAATCGCATCCAACAAATCCCATTAATATCCAGTGAGATCTGCGCCGTCCCGTCGGGGCAACGCCCCCGCCAAAGCGTTCCGCCGTTGCTTTCCAGCGCCAGAACATCACCCGGCTGCCGGGCGCGGCACCCGGAAACAAGGCCCTCAGACACGCCGATCCGCGCCAGAACCGCCGTCAGACCGCCCGGCATTTCTGAGCCGATGCCATAAGTCGCATCGCCCGCGGAATCGTACAGTTCCAGAATCGGAACCGGTCCGGTGGACACGACCGCACAGCCGGCGCGCAGAGCCGCAAGGCAGGCGTCCGGATCTTGCTGCTCTGCGGGCGCGCACAGATACGTAGCCGAAAGCCCGTTCATCTCTTTGAGAGGCGCATGCCAGTCTCCCCCCGCAACCGCAACAATCCTCAAGCCGCTGTCGAGCAGCCGCGTCCACAGCCGGTAGGCGGCCTCATTGGATTTTTTATTGCCCGCATATGTCTTGGACCAGACCTCCAGATAATCGATCGGCGCCCAATCTTCCAACTCAAATTCGAATCCGCACCCGGCGCAGCCGATTCCTCCGCAGATCAACGGATGCGCGATTCCGACCAGCATGTGCGGATGCCGCTTCCGTACCTCTCTGAGGGTCTGTGTGAGATTCTGCCGTGTCAGACCGCGCCAATCGAGATATTCCCGGCAGTTCAAAAAAAGGATATGTCCGTAAAAGGTGGTCCATTCCATCCCGTCAATCCGAACGAGCGCGCTTTTGCGGCCGGCGCGATGCCATTCGCGCTGTCCGGAAACGGTATTGTGGTCGGTCAGCGCCAATCCGCGGTAGCCGAGCGCCGCCGCCTGTTGCGTCAATTCTTCCACCGTCTGCGTCCCGTCGCTGTGCACCGTGTGGCTGTGCAGTTCGAACGGGTACCATGCCCGCTCCTTGAGCGGCTCCCCATACACCTCCAGCGTATAGGCGCAACCTTCCGACCAGATGGAAAAGACGCTGATTACGATGCACAGGCAGCCTTTCGGTACCATCCCCGGCCTGAAACCCTCCGTGGTCAAGCCGCCGACGCCGATACAATGCCGCTGCTCGGCCGTATGCATGTGCGTCATGCCCCGGATGCCGTCCGCATCCTCCACCGAAAGCATCAGCACATTGCGGTATTCCGGCTGTTCGGGCGCCTGCGTTTCCCGGTCCGGCTTTTCCCCGAGGCTCCATTTCGGAAACGTCAGCTCCCGCTGTGCCCGGGGAAGCTCCTCGACATCGACCCGGTGCGGCGCATAACAAAACCGGATCTCAATCATGCGAAAATCCCGGTGCAATGCCATCTCATGCCGTATATGCGTTCGGTTGTGTTCAAACGTCGGCTTCCCTTCCATTCGCTTTAGCAATTCCATTTTATTCCTCTCGGTGTTTTGCCGCGGACGGATCCGTTGCAATCCTTGCGCAGGGCCGGCCGAACAGCCGGCCCTTTTGCAAAAAACGTCAGTTCAGGATTGCGATTTCTCTCTGCCATCTTTCTTGGAGCTCGGTATTGAGCTTGCCGATGCTGTAAACGCGATACGTGTCGCTTTTGAATCCGTTGAGCAGTTCGTTGGCCTCGGCTGAGAGGGAAGCGGAATCGATGATCGGAATGATCTTCTGGGATTTAACCAGAATCTCCTGACCTTCCGGCGAGTCAATGTAATCGATGAGCCTGCATGCCGCCTCAAATTTGCTGTCGTCGGAGGCCGCCGGAATGCCCAAGGAAATCATGCCGCCGGTCAGCGGAGGGGTGATCTGTGCGATTTTGATGTTCTTGGGCAACTGGCCGCGCGCAAGCTGATCGAGCGCCATATCCGCCCAAGCCGGAGCGATGTCGATCGAGCCGGCGGCCAGCAGATCGAGGGTTCCCTGATTTTTGGCCGGATACTGCACATGGCCGGAAGCCTTGTACAGGTAGGGGTGGATCTCTTTGAGCAGATCCATGCCCTGTTCCCATTCTGCCTTCCATTTTTCGTCAGAGGAATTGAGCGCCTCTTCGGGCAACGGGTTGTAGATCGAAGTGATCAAAAACGCCAGGCCCGCCCCTCCGGTCAAGGGATCGTTGTAGGCGAAGCGCCCCGGATGATCTTTGATCCATTGGATAAGCTCGTCATATGTCCGAGGCGGCTGCGCAACGGTTTCGCTGTTGTAGGCGAGCAACACGGTGTTGCCGCGGAAAACGGTCGCCCTGCCTTGGGAGAGCTGCGACTGTTCGGGAATCGCGGCCATGGCCGGGATGTCCTTTTCGCTGAGCGGACGCAACGCCTCGTAACCGACCTCGCCTGTGATTTGGACGAGATCGTTGTCGCTCATTTCGATGACGTCAAACTCGATGTTCTCTTTGCCGGATTTGACCGCCGCGATAAACTTTTCAGGCAGAGTTTGACCGCCGGTTCCGGACGGCAAGAATTGAAGTTCGGCCTCGATGTCCGCGTTTTTTGCGTGGAATCCCTCCAAGATCGCCTCCCAAGCGATGCGCACATTGTCGGAGCCGTAGGACCAAAGGTTGATCCGGACGGGTTCCGCCGCCGCCGCGGCGTTCTCCTCCGTTTTGTCGGATCCGGACGACGAGGCCGCCCCCGCGGCGTCCGACTGTGCGGCGCCGCAGCCGATCAACGGCGCAGCGCAGAGAACGATGGCGAGAGCCAACGCTCCAAGCCGATTTTTTTGTTTCATGATGTTACCTCCTCTGTTATCACATGTATTTTCTGTAGCAATTTTATATAAACAGCGTGGGAAAGGTACCACGCAGAGGAATTTTCCGCAGGGCCGTCAGCCACCATACTTTTGGCAGAAGGCATGCAGATCTCGGATCTCGTCAAGCCGCTCTCGCAGTTCTTCGTGCGTCCAATCCCACCAGCGGCTGGCTTGTATTTTTTGTATGATCTCCTGCGGGAATCTGTATTTCAAATGGCGCGCGGGGATCCCGACCACGATTTCATAGGGTTCGACATCCCTTGTGACAACGGCCATCGCGCCGATTGCGGCGCCGTCCCCAATCGTTACGCCGCCCATCACAACGGCGTTATAGCCAATCCAGACGTCGTTTCCGATCACCGCGCTGTTTTGTCTGCGCCAATCGAAAAAGGCTTCGTCATTCTCTCCAAATCCGTACTGCGCGCAACGGTATGTAAAATGATTTTGCGCCACCCTCGCATAAAGGGGGTGTTGGCCCGGGTTGATCCTTGCCGCGGCGGCGATGGAAGCGAATTTTCCGATATCCGCGTAGATAATCTCATTGTGGCCGCTGCAATAGGAATAATCGCCGATCTTGCTTTCGCTGATCTCACAGCCTTGGCCGATTGTCACATAGCGCCCCATTTCCGTCTGTACGACTTTGGCATCCGGATGAATGTGCGGCTCGATTCCAAGTTTCATATTTTTAATCCTTTCCCATAAAAATCCATACGGCGTTCCTGTGCGCAAAGCCCGAGCGATACCCCGTTTTTACAGGCGGCGCAGCCAATCCAAGGGGGAAAGCCGGAAACCGAGCTTTTCCGGTTTTCCGAACGCGCCGTGATAATCGCTGCCTCCCGTCACAAAAAGCCGATGCCGTTCCGCCAGATCCCGAATGCGTTCCAAATCCCTTTCTGTATGCGCGGGATGGCACAGCTCCAGCCCGTCCAAGCCGTCCGAAAGCAACTCCGGGATCAGGTCGTAGGAATCGAACATCCCCGGATGCGCGAGCACCGCGAGGCCTCCGTCTGCTTTGACGGCCCGCACAGCGGCCCGCGCGTCGCAGTACGCGATATCGCCTGCGGCGACGCCGCCTTCTTTGAAAAGCCGCCGATAGAGCGTTTGGTATTCCTCCGACAAAAAAGGCGACGCGGTGATGGCCGCCATGATGAACTGCTTATACAAAACGCCGCTGTCACGGGTGAGGCGTTCGATTGCGTCTTCTTCCACGCGTATGCCGCTCTCCCTGATTCGCGCAAGTTGCCAACGGGAATGCGCGTTTCGATTTTCAAGCGTTTTCCCGCATAAGGCGTCGATGCGGGCGGCGGCCGAATTGTATCGGTATCCCAATATGTGAACCTTCCGGTTGCGCTTGTAATCGTACGCGGAGATTTCAATGCCGGGCACAAGGGCGATCTTGTTTTGCCGCGCCGCTTCAAGCGCCGGCGCATGGGTTTTGGTCGTGTCGTGGTCGGTGAAGGAAAGATGCGTAATCCCTGACGCGGATGCCATTTCGCACAATTCCCAAACGGTGCAGGAACCGTCCGAGCAGGTGCTGTGAACATGCGCGTCCATCTTCAAATTCGCAGAGTCCCCTCCGCCGAAACGGTTTGAAAAATCCATTGCTTTTCCTCTTTCTCTACGAAGAGCGCGCGTGCGCAAAGGGCTGCGCGTCGGGCGGCACGGACTCTTCCGCCCGCTCCATGTCGTAAATCCGATCGCATAGTCCTTCCATAAAAACTAAATCATGGAAGATGCCGATCATGGTGGTTCCGTTTTGCTTGAGTTTTTCGATCGCTTCCCGCACCTTGTATTTGGAAGCGTCGTCGAGGCTTGCCGTCGGTTCGTCGAGCAACAGCAGACGCGGCCGCTTGACCACGGCCCTTGCGATATTCAGCCGGACCTTTTCGCCGCCGGAGAAGTTGAGGGGATAATTGTCCCACAGAGCTTCGGGCAAACCGAAGTGACGCAGGGTTTCTTTCGCGATGCGGTTTGCTTCCTCGCCCTCCGCGTTCATCTCCCACAGGGCTTTTTCCACCAGCTCCAGCGCGCTGCGCCTCGGCAGGATGTTCAGGAACTGCGAAACGTATCCGATCTCGTTTTTTCGCAGATAGATCATTTTCCGCATGTCGGCGCGCACGAGATCAAGCGTTCCGAACGCGGCAGAATCGTACAGGATCTGTCCGGCCTCGGGAAGATAGGTGCGATAGATGCTCTTCAGGACGGTGGACTTGCCGCTGCCGCTTTTTCCGACGATTCCGAGAAATTCCCCCGCGCGCACCTCAAAGCCGATTCCCCGGACGGCGGGGATGCTTCGTTTTAAATGATGGATATAGAAGCTTTTTCCCAAATTTTCTACTTTAATCAAGAAAGCGCACCTTCCTTTCGCCGATACATGCTTCGGAACACGACGTTCCCGTCAACCATGCAGGTTGCCACATAGGGCAATGAATCGATTTCCCTTACAATCAGCACATCCGCCTTTTTGCCCGGCTCGATGGAGCCGATTGTATGATCCAATTTGACGGCTTTTGCCGGGTTCAGGCTTACCATCGCAACCATTTCCGCCAAGGGAACGCGATGCCGGCGCACCATCTTGAAAACGCTCTGCAACAGGGCTGCGGGGTAATAGTCGCTGCATAAAATATCAATGGCGTTTTCCAGAATCGCTTCCGCTATGTTCAGATTGCCCGAGTGCGACGCCCCAAGGAGCACGTTCGGGCTGCCGCCCACCGTAAACATGCCCATCCGCTTGGCCTCCTTCGCCGCCTCCGGCGTAATGGGGAATTCGCTGATGGCAAAGCCCAAGTCATGAATCAAGTCCACTTTTTCGACGGAATCATCGTCGTGGGAAGCTATTACAATCCCCTTGTCTTGAGCCAGTTTTGCGAGCTCGCGGATGGCCTCAAGCGTCAAAACCTCTTTGTTCATATGACCCTCGATCAGATGTTGCAGCTGCGCTTCGGACATATTGTTATAGGCTCGGACGGTCTTGCAATAGGTTTCGAGGCTCCGATATTGTCCCTGTCCCGGCGTATGATCCATAAAGGAAAGAAGGTCAACGACCCCGCTTTCCAGATAATTGCGCAATTCTTCCACCTTTCCGGCGTTGTCGATCTCAAAGCGCAGATGGAGCTTATTGCGTATCAAATGATCGGATGCCCTTGCTGCCGCAATATTCGCAATCATTCTGCCGATGTTGTCCCCGTGCCTTATCGATTTTGCGGAGAACGCATCCGCCCCGATCAGAGAAAGGCTGTGGTAGATCGTCGTAATCCCGTGCACCATCAGCATTCGCTGCGCCTCGTGAACACTGGTTTCAAAATCCATCAGGGCCGTGGGCCGCGGGGATGCGACGGTTTCTATATAGTCGGAATGAATGTCCACAAATCCCGGCATGACATAGCCTCCGGCCGCGTCGAGCCGCCGGTCTTCGCTGCGGATTCCGAGGCGTCTTCCGCTTGGAAGCAGCTCCGCAATCCTGTCTTTCTCGATCACGACGGTACAGTTTTCCAAAACCTCGTTTTCCGTAACGATTCTGCCGTTTTCGATTACCGTCATCTGCGTACTCCTCTCTTGCCGAACGGTTTCCCGGTTTTCACAGCAGGGAATAAACCAGCTGTTGCGTATAGGGATGCTGCGGATCCTCCAGAATCTGATCGGTCAGGCCCTCTTCGATGATTTGACCGTTGCGCATGACAACCGTGCGGTCGGCCAGCATCCTGATGACAGACAGGTCGTGGGAAACAAGCAAGATGCTGTTTCGGTTTGCCCGCTGAATTTTTTGTATCAATTCCAGCACGTCGGCCTGAACCGACAAATCCAGCCCCGTCGTGATCTCGTCGAGCAGCAAAACAGGCGGCTCGTTTGCCAGCGCCTTGGCGATCTGCACCCTTTGCTGCATGCCTCCCGAAAAATTGCAGGGATTGTCTTTTCTTCTGGCCGGCGGGATGCTCACCCGCTCCAACAAATCGTTTCCCCGCGCCACCATCGAATGCACGTCGCGGTTGCCTGCGGCGATCATTTTTTCGGCGATGTTGCTCTGCGCGGAAAAATGCATTTTCAAGCCCATAACCGGATTTTGGTACACCATGCCCAAAAGCATGTTGCGCACCCATTTTTGCTGCCTGCGGGAATCGGCAAAAATGTTCCTTTCTCCATTTTTGTAAGCGTCAAGATAATATTCCCCGTCGGTGGGTTCGCTGTCAAAATACAGTGCCTGCATCAGGGTGGATTTGCCGCTGCCGCTTTCGCCGACGATCCCGACAACCTCGCCGCAATACACGCACAGGGAAACATCCCGGCACGCATAAATTGTGCGGCATTTCGGACAGCAACCGCCCTTCAGGTTTTCGGGCTTGTCTTTGCAAAACGAGCACCCGTTTCCAAAGGTCTTGTTGAAGTTTTTGAGGGTTAAAACCGGCTTTTCCCACTGTGTCATTCGGTTTGCATCTCCGTTTCCCGATTCAGATGTTCCAGCAAATAGCTTGAATCGTTGATCTGGTAATAGATCTCTCCGGTCGTTTCATCCGTCAGCTCGTCCAGATACACATCCGACAGGCCGGTCAAGCGGCACTTTTCCCCCGCAAAGCGTTCCCGCCGAAACGGGTAATCGTCGAACGCGAGCGAAACCACCTGCGTGTACGGAGGAACCGCGTAGATTTTCTTTTCCCGGCCCGCGCCGAACAGCAACAGCGCGGGGCTGTTGTCGAGCTTGGGATTGTCGAACCGCGGAATCGGACTCGGCGCCATCACATACCGGCCGTCCACGCACACCGGATGGTCCGCGCCGGTCGCGGTCTGCCCGTAACGCATAATGTCCTCGAACATTTTCAGCCAAGCACCACTGTAATCCCCTTCGCCGTGCAGTTTTTTCGTTTTGTATTCGCTGGGTTCCACATTGCGCAGCGGTTCCGGAAGCGGCACCTGCAGGATCAAAATCTGTCCTTCCTTTAAGGGCGTTTCGGGAATGCGGTGCCGCGTCTGGATCAGCGTGGCCTCCTGTGTGCGGATGGTGGAGCGCACATTTGTCGTTTCTTGAATCAGGTTGCGCAGACTCACCGCGTTGACGGATTCGTCCGAGCCCTGATCGATGACCTTGACAATATCGTCCTCGCCGATCAACGACAGGGTGATCTGCAAACCGCCTGTGCCCCATCCCCTGGCGATCGGCAGCTCGCGCGACGCAAAGGGAACCTGATATCCCGGAATTGCCACGGCTTTCAGCACGGCTCTGCGTATTTCCTTCTTCGAGCTTTCGTCCAAAAAGGCAAAATGCTTCTCTTTAAACACGGCTTTGTTCCTTTCGGATATTGCGTATGCGATCCAGTTTTGACCGGAAGGTCACGTAATGCGGCAGCTTGAGATGGGAAACGAATCCCGTCGATTCAACCGCGTCTACATGCAACAGAACAAATTCTTCGTCGGACGTGGGATCGCCGGGGCCGGGATTCTCCATCGAATGCTCCAGAACGCCCATTGCGATGGCTTTCGTTTCATTCCGGCCGAAGCACAGCCCGTACCCAAGGCCGATGCCGAGCACGTTTTCCGCCTCTTCCCCCCGGCAATGCGCCTCCATGAAAATTTCCGCCTCCGTCGCTTCGATTTCTCCGATATAGTATTCCTCCTGCGCGCCGGAAAGATCCGAAAGGATATGCAACGGAAGAGATCCGACGCGCAGCTCCCCGATGTTGGGATGATGGCTGATCCCGAAGCCGCGGATTTTGGCATAGCCCAAAGCGGTGACCGCGCCCGTCATGCCTCTGGTCAAAATCTGAAGGCGGCTGCTGCGCGCCGAAGGAAAAACCAAGGGTTCGGTGGTGATATCATGCGGCGGTTCATCGGACAAATCGGGATTCGAAACGAGATTTTGGGAACGAAGGAAGTCCACGAGCTTCGGCAGCCGACCCCTGTTGCCGCTCTGCTCCGCGCTTGTCCGCTCGCTCGCCTCCCGGATATTCGCCTCGTATTGCCGCGCAAAGTCTTGTGCGTCCGCAGGGCTTTGCGCGCACAGCGCATAATCGAGCAGGCGATGCCGGTAATCCGGGGAATCGCCCAGTATCTGCCCGCCCGGTATATCTTTAAAGGCGGCGGATATTCTTCTTTCGACGCGCATGTGGGCCGTGTCGGTGACGGTTGTAAAATACAGCCGCGGCAGTGTCGAGCGGTGCGCCCGCAACAAAAAGACCGCCTCGGCCGGATCCCCCTGTGCCTGCTTGATTGCCAGCGCGGCCAGCTCGGGGCTGTACAGGCTGCTTTCCGACATTACTGAATCAACCATTTTTTTTAGATTTTCCCTGATATCCTCTACGCTGATTGCGCGTCCGGCGCGGCAGTTGTTGTATTCCGCCAGAAGGTTGGCTTCT
Organism: Eubacteriales Family XIII. Incertae Sedis bacterium; assembly: GCA_031276135.1. Taxonomy (GTDB): domain Bacteria; phylum Bacillota; class Clostridia; order Peptostreptococcales; family Anaerovoracaceae; genus JAITLA01. Next base: position 27,879 of record JAISNR010000175.1, read on the forward strand.
TTGATCGCCTCCGCACCGCCTTGAACCGCCACATATCCCATCAGACTCCCTCCTTTCCCGGTTGTCGATCCAGCTTCGCGGTTCTGGGCAGGGAGAGAAGATTGCCTTCGCCGTCCACAAATATGCAGTCGATTCCGAGCGGAAATTCCGTATTTTTCTCTCTGCGGCTTTTCTCCCAGTTCCAAGAGCATTGAACGGCGATCCGGATTGCCGCATCAATCCCGGGGCCCCGGCAGAGATACGCGCTTCCCCGCAAAACCGACCGGCATTCAATCAATACGGTTGCCGAACAATGCGGATCGTAGATTGTTCCGGTTTTTGCCGCTTCCACGTGCCGCGCCGCGTTTTCCGCCGCGTCCGCCGGGATCACGATAAAATCCGCCGCTTCGGGCTTTTCCGGGTATGCGGAGGTCCGGAGCCTTATTTCCCGAACCGTATTCTCATCCGCGTCGCCGCAGAAGAAGCCCGTGGTCGTGTCCAGAAGGGTTTGGAGGATTTCCATCGTGGCGGGGAAAAGCCGGTTGTCGGGATACTCCGAAATGCATTCCTTCGGAATCCGGACGGGCCTGCCGACATAGGCCATGGATTGCAAAACCTTCCTGAATATTTTTTGTGTCCTGTAAGCACGCGTCTTGTTGTCCATTTTTTTCTTACTCTTTCATCGTCCGAAAATCGACCTTGGTTTTTTCGCGGATCGCGAGCCACATTTTGTCTTGGGTGTTTTCCCTTTCGAGAATCCTTGCCCAATACGCGTCCCAGCGATTGGTTTCGGGCAATTCGGCGCGGCAAGCGGCATCGACGACGGCCAAGGCTTCGCAAAGCGCAGGGCGGCTGCCCGTTACGACGCCCAAGCCTATATGCCCGCCGATTCTCGCTTTCGCCTCGGTGATCAGAACCTCACCCAGACAAAACAGGGTCTGCCCGGCCGTTTCTCTTACCTTGATCATCGCGAGGCCCTCCTGCGGACGGCTGATCCATTCAATCGGATATTTCTCGGTTATTTCATTTGCCATCTGCAACGCTTCCCCGTTTCCGCAACGGATCAACAGTCGCGTGCGCTCTTTGCAGTCATGCATGATTTCGCCTCCTGTGTTTCGTATCCAATACAAAGATATCTTGTTGCCAAGTTGTTGTATTCAAATCCATGTAAATTTAAAATGAAGTTTTCGAAAAAAGGGAAGGGATCCTGTTTTCCGGCTTGGACGCATATTGACAGACTTCAAATTGTTGGGCATAATAAAATTGCGGAACCGCGCATGGCAAGGGTGGCCGGGCAACAAGCCCGCGGCCGAAAAACGCCGTCGATTTTTGAAAGGAGATCCCATGCCTAAGGATCATCGAAGGGAAATAGAGATTCGGGAAGAATTGGTATTTCAAATTCAAAATAACCGGTTCAACGACAATGAAAAGCTTCCCAGCGAATACGAACTCGCGGAAAAATACAAGGTGACGCGAATGACAATTCGCAACGTGTACATTACGCTGCGGGAAATGGGTTTGATCTGTTCCAGGCAGGGAGTGGGGCATTTCGTTCAGAAAAAAAATGTAAACATAGCGCTTACTTCCAAAGAAGGGCTCGGCTTTAGCGAAAAAATGCGCTTGCGGGATATCCCTTGCACCACGGTGAATCTTTTTTGCAGACGAATTCCCTATGCAAAATCCATCTACGACAGACTGAACGCTTCCGGAGACGAAGAGGTTTTTTGCATCGGGCGTCTGCGGGTTCTTTGCGGCAACCCGGCCGTGATTCATTTTTCCTATCTGTCAAAATCAAAATTTCCGACGATCGACAGGGACGGACCGGCCATCCTCTCGATCTTTGACTATTACCGAAAACTGGGGCATCGGAATTTTTCGATGTTCCTCCGAATGTTGACAGCCGCTTTCCCCACGAGGGAAGAACAGGGATGGCTTCAATGCGGCTCTCTGGTGCCGCTTTTGGTCTCGGATGTCGACGATTTTGACGCGGACAGTTCCGAACTGCTGGAAACGAGCAGAATCGTCGCCCGCAGCGATATTTGCAGCATCGATTGCAGTGGGAGATGACAATGCCGGGGGAATCCGTTGTCAGATTAAGTGCGGTAGGATGTCCCGCCGTTCTCAAATGAAAAGGCGCCCGGTCTTTAAGCCGGCCGGCGGCGCAATAGCTTTGGAAGCGCAAACGGTTGTTTTTTCGCAAAAACCTTGATATAATGATGGTGCACCGACGCGTTGCCCTGCGCGCCGGGCCGGCCCGGAGAGCGCGGGTTTTGACGAAGCCGGGCGTGCATCGTTTTTTTCACATCGTTCGAATTTGAAAAACAGAAAGGAAGAGAACAGAGAAAATGAAAAGAAAGGCAATCGCACTGCTCATCGCGGCCGGTATGCTCCTTTGGACCGCCGCGCCCTCGTTCGCGGCCGCCGAAAGGAAGGATATCTCCGCGAGCTACAGCGGCATCACGCTCTACATCGATCTGGCGCCCGTCGAGCTTCTGGACGCAAAGGACAATCCCGTGGAACCCTTCATCGCGGACGGAACCACCTATCTGCCGATCCGGGCCATCTCCGAGGCGTTCGGCATGGAGGTATCTTGGGATGCCGGCACGAAGTCCATACGCATAAGCGAACCGTCCGAAGCCGCAGACGCGGCGGAAGCGACGCCCGCCGCGGACGAACCCGAAGGCAAGGCGGCGGAAGCGGAGAAGCCCGAAACCGCAGCGACGGAGGACAAGGCCGCCGCGGAATCGGCGGAAGAAGCCGCGACCGAGGCGCCCGCCGCCGAAGCGACGGAAGAAGCCGCGGCCGAGGCGCCCGCAGACGACGCGGCCGACACCGCCGCGAGCGAACCCTTCATCGGCACAAAGACGCTTTCCGCCATCTACGACGACATCTCGATCTATGTCAACGACGATGAAATTTCTCCGAAGGACGCTTCCGGCAACGCGGTTGCGCCTTTCATCGCGGGCGGCACCACCTATCTGCCCGTCCGGGCGGTCGCGGAAGCTCTGGGCCTCTCGGTGTCGTGGGACGGCGCCACGAAGTCCGTCTATCTGGGCGAGCAGCCCGGGGATGCGGCGGACAGCGCGAGCGACGTCGCCGAGGACGCCGCCGACAACACCGCCTACGCCAAGTACGAAGCGGCTGCGAAAGCGCTCGAAGCGGCCGGCTCCTACGCGTCCGATCTCAACGGCAACGTGAGCATGACAACAGGCGCCGAAAAGATGGAAACGAAGATGAGCGGCGAGATAAAAGTGGTCAACCACAGCGACACCGATATCGAACTCGCGGCCAAAACGACCGCCGTCGTTTCGGGCATCAAGAGCGAGGTAAACACGTATTACAGGAATGGATTCCTTTATATGGAAGTTGCCGGCGAGAAACTCAAGCTGGAAATGCCCATTGAGCAGGCCCTTAAACAAGCCCGGCAGGACCCCGGCTTGCAGTTCGCCGCGAGCGCGGTCAAGGCACAGTCCGTGGACGGCAATACGATCAAGCTGACATTCGACGGGAGCAAGCTCGCGGATACGGCCAACGCGGTGCTCGACGGAGTCGACGCGCTTGGAGCTGCGGGTGCTTCTTACGACAAGATGAGCGACGTCGAATGCACGGTGACCTTGGACGACAAGGGCGCGCTGAAGAGCATACGCACGCTGTTCTCGACGGATTTGACGGTGGGAGACACAAAGGTGTCCGCCGCCTACGATCTCACGACCGACTACACGCAGATCGGCGGCGTGAGCATCACGGCGCCCGCGGATCTCGCGAGCTACAAGGATCTCGCTTCGGAAACGACGACGAAGTAGTACGGCACGCGGCGCGAAGCAAATCGCCGGTTTTCGCGATTTGCTTCGCGCCGCCTTGCGCTATTCCGTTACCCGTTCGCACGCTCTCCCTCACATACGTTCGGGACAGGCGGCACAAGCACCCTTTCCGCGCTATTCCGCGGCCACGCGGCTCCCGTCCTCCAGCGCGCCGTCCGGCGACACGATGACGCGCTCCCCTTCTTCCAGATTCGCGCCGATCTCGTACAAATCCTTGCCCTTCAGACCCACTTCGACGCGCCGAAGCGCGGCGCGGCCCTCGTGCACCGCGTAGACGAAATCTTCGCCGTTCAGCGAGAACACGGCCTTGCGCGGCACGGTGATCACGCCGTTCCTCTCATCGATCACGATCTCCAGCTCCACATCGCCGCCGAGCACGAAGCCTTCTTGGTCGTCCGCCGAGATCTCAACGTCCACGCGCTTTTGCGCGATGCCCAGCTCCGAGATTTCCTCGCGCACCTTGGGAAAAATCTTCGTCACGCGCGCGGCGCGGCCCGGAAGGTCGGTCAGGAGCACGGCGTCGCCGACGCGAACCTTCGCGGCGTCGTCCGCGAGCAGGCCGGCCCGGATGTACAGCTCGCTCATGTCGGAAACCTCCACGAGGGGAGCGCCCATGACGGCCGTGTCGCCCTCCGAGACGAAGAGCTCCGTCACCACGCCGGAGCGCGGCGCTTCCACGCGATTTTCCGGGGCGTTGTCCCGCGCGCCGCGAATCGTGTGCCGCAGCGCCTCCAACCGGGAGGAAAGCTCCTTCTCCGCCGTTTCCGCCGTGTCGCAATCGCTGCGGCTCACGGCGCCGCTTTCGTACAGCGCCCAAAGCCGGCTCACGTTCAGGCGCGCCTGCGCCAGCTGCGCCTCGAGGCCCGCCGCCTGCGCTTCCAGGCTTTTCACGTCCGAATCGGCGGCGGCGACGTCCATGATTAGGAGCGTCGCCCCGGCTTCCACCGCGTCGCCGGTCTCGCAGCGGACGGACAGGATGTCGTAATTGCCCTTTGCGAGAACCACGTTCACGCGGCGCGAGGCGACGACGCCCGTTTCCTCTATGGTTTCCGCGACGGCGCCGCGCGCCGCGACGGCCGTGTCCGCCGGAATCGCGCCGGAGCGCGTGTAGCCGTACGCGCCGGCGGCAAGCGCCGCCAAGAGCGCGACCGCGATCAAGAGGATCTTCTTCCTACCCTTTTTCATTTTGCCCTTCGTCATTTCGCCTCCCTTGGCTTTCGCCTCCCTCGGCTTGTGCGCCGCCTCATTCCGCGCCCTTTTCGCGCGGCGGCTACGCCCGGTTCTTGAGCGCCGCCATGAAATCCAATTTTTGTATCTTCCTGTACGTGGCCGCCTGCGCGAGCACGATGAAGCACGCGGTCAGGAGCATGCCTTGCAGATAGTGTTCCGGCCCCGCCCGCAGATGCATGGTGTACTGCTCCGTGCTGAATATGTCCGAGCTGTAGATTAGAAGCAGGTTGGCCAAGGGAACGCCGGCGAGAACGCCCGCCGCGGAGATCGCGTTGTTCTCCTTGAGCAGGAGCCGGAATATCTCTCCGCCCGAAAAGCCCAATACGCGCAGCGACGAGAATTCACGCTCCCTTTCGCCTATGCTGATGATGGTCGCGTTGTACACGATGGCGAAGCCCAGCACACCGCTCAGCAGCACCATAAAAAATATGAAGGAATTCATGATCTGCGTGTACTTTTGGAACACCTCCATCGTCGCGGCGAGCGAGGACACGGACGCGACCGCCGGCAGCTCCAAGAGCTTGCTTTCGGCGCGCGGGTCGCCGGCGTTCAGGAAGAATCCCGTGACGACGCCCGGCTCGAAATACGCCCGCGCCAGAGCGTCCGCGCGCATGTAGGCGTTGACGCCCATGGCCTGATAGACGACGCCTTCCACCTCCATCCATCGATCCTCCCGGCCCGCGATGTACGAGTGCAGCTTGACGCCGTCGCCCACGCCGACGCGCAGCTTTTTCGCCGCGTAATCGCTGAGCAGGAGCCCGTCCTCGGGTATGGCGACCGCCTTGCCCGCCTTGTCCTTGAAATGATAAAATATGGTATCTTTTTCCAATCCGATGACCGTGAGCGCGATCTCGCGAGGGCCCGCGGACAGCAGAACGGGGTATTCCAACTTTCCCTCGAATTCGCCCGCGTCGTCCACGACGCGCGCCGCGACCGGGAGCGCCCGCTCCGAAACGGGCCGTTTGAAGGAGACGTTGTAATCCATGGATTGGAATTCCGCCAACCCCTCGCCCAGCATGTCCGACATCATGGAGGGCATGGTGACGACGTACACCAACATGCCGTAGGTGAGGAACACGCCCACCAACACGAAAACGGTGCGCTTTTTGTTGCGAAACACGTTTTTCATGGCCATTTTGTCGCTGAACGAAAGGCGTTTCCAGACGAAGCGAAGGCGTTCGAGCAAGATTCGCTTGCCGGGCTTCGGGGATTCCGTGAGCATGGAATCCGCCGGGGAAACGCGCGCCGCGCCCCGCGCGCCGAATAGCCCCGCCGCGACGCAAAACGCGCAGGCCATGCACAGCGAAAGCATCATGTACCGCGCGTCCTCGGTTCGGCCGATCGTCGGCAGATAGTAAAATTCCATGTAATAGGTGGTCATGGCGTTTGCCGCGCCCATGCCGGCGACCGCTCCCGCGAGGCCCCCGGCCAAGGCGACCAGCAGCGCGTATTTTACGTAATACAGCAGCACCCGCGCCGAGGAATGGCCGAGCGCCTTCAAGATGCCGATGGAGCGCAGGTCGCGCTTCACCATGCGTCCGAGCATCATGGCCAGAATCAGCGCGGCGATGAGCAGGAACAGGACGGGCAGGGCGGTGGCCACCGCGTTCAGCTGGTCGATTTCCGAGTTCATCATGGCGTGACTGATCTGATTTTCGCGCTTCACGACGCTCCGCAGGCCGCAATCGTCGAGCGCCTTTTCGACCTTCTCCGCGAGCGCGTCGCGCGCGTCGGCGTCGAGGCCGTCTTCTTCCATTATTTGTATATCGTTGAAGTCGGCGGGCCGGTTCAGCAGCAGCCGTCCAAGCCGCTCGTCCATATAGACGACCCCGTAGCTCGCGTTGTCGGGCAGGATGCCTTGGTCGGGATCCGTCAGATAGATGAATTCCGGGCTCGAAACGACGCCCGCCACGGAAAAATTCGCGGGGCGGCCCGCGATTTGCAGCGTGATTTCGTCGTCCGGCCGTATGCCGCGCGCGTTCGCGAACTGCCGTATCACGAGAACCTTGCGGCTGCCCTCCTCCAAAAGCTCACCCTCCTCGAGGAACAGGCGGTTGACGCGCGCGTCCGCCGGCGTCGCGATCAACTTGACGCGCGCGCGGTCGTCTCCCGCCTCGCCCGTGAGAAAGGGCACGTCCTCGCTGATGCGCCCCTCCGCCGCCGCGACGCCGTCGATTTCCGCCAGAGAGCGAAGCTGCCGCGCGCCGGCGCCGTCCACGAGACAGGACAGATCGGCGAAGCCGTATGCGTCGTAATAGGCGTACATGCCCTGTTTCAGGTTCACGGCGGAGATGTTCATGGTCATGTAGAAGATCAGCCCGATCGCGAGCACCGTCGCCACGGCGATGAACTGGCCCTTTGTTTCTCTTATTGTGCGGAACAAAAGCTTGTCGATCGCCTTCATATGCTTTACCAGCGGATGTCGCGCGGATCCGCCGGGGCCGCGTTCACCCTGTTTTCGATCACCTCGCCGCTGCGCATGCGTATGACGCGGTCGCCCATGGCCGCGATGTCGGCGTTGTGCGTGATGACGACGACCGTCATCGCGAATTCCCGGTTCACCTTTTTCAGAAGCTCCAAAATGGTGACGCCCGTCTGAAAATCCAGCGCGCCCGTGGGTTCGTCGCAGAGCAGCAGCCTCGGGTTCTTCGCGATGGCGCGCGCGATGGAGACGCGCTGCTGCTCGCCGCCGGAGAGCTGCGAGGGGAAGTGATCCGCCCGCTCTCCGAGGCCAACATTGCGCAGGATCTCGCCGATGTCCAAGGGATCGCGGGATATCTCGACGGCGAGCTCCACGTTTTCCCGCGCCGTCAGGTTCGCCATCAGGTTGTAGAACTGAAAGACGAAGCCCACGCCGTACCTGCGGTATTCCGTCAAGCGCTTGTCGTCGAAGGCCGTGATCTCCATGCCGTCCACGAAGCAGCTGCCGCCGGACGGCGAATCCATGCCGCCGATGATGTTCAGGAGCGTGCTCTTGCCGCTGCCGCTGGGTCCGAGGATCACGACGAATTCGCCCGCGCCGATTTCAAAGCCGGCGTTCACGAGGGCGTGCACCGTCACCTCGCCCATGCGATAATCCTTCGAGAGGCCCTCGGCCCGTATGATCGGGTTTTCCATGGGTGCCACCATTGCAACCGTTCGGCTGCCAAAACATTGCAAAAATACAGTTTGTGTTACTACTCACCAACTCAAATCAGAACTACTCAAACGCCGCGTCAGTTTTGTTCAGATCGGGTTCTGCCGACCCATTTGGCTCCCGGAGCGTACACAGACGTACGTGAGGAAGCCAATATGGGGCGGCAGGTTCCGAGATGGG
>JAISNR010000185.1 GCA_031276135.1 Eubacteriales Family XIII. Incertae Sedis bacterium
CAGAGCATTTTGGACAACATCAAAATCGGCGATCCGAACGCCTGCCGAGAGGAAGTCGTCGCCGCCGCGAAAGCCGCGATGTGCCATGACTTCATCGAAAAGCTGCCGCGAGGTTACGATACGGTCTTTGGTTCGAGCGGCGTGCATCTCTCCGGCGGGGAATGTCAGCGGATTGTCATAGCGCGGGCGATTTTGAAAAACGCGCCGATTCTCGTACTCGACGAGGCGACCGCGTTCGCCGACCCGGAAAATGAACAAAAAATCCGGCTTGCGCTCTCGGAATTGATGAAAAACAAGACGGTCATCATCATCGCGCACAGGTTGTCCACGGTGCGCGGCGCGGACAAGATCCTTGTGGTGGACAAAGGGAAAATCATCGAGCAGGGCAGGCACGACGAGCTTGTGCGCGCGAACGGGCGGTATGCCCGCATGTGGGAGCAATACGCGAGCGCGATGGATTGGACGATTGGGAAGGAGGACGCCGCCAATGCTTAAAAGACTGTTCAAATTGTCCGACGAGGGCAACCGGGATTTGAAAAAAGGCATATTCGCCGCGGTGCTGACAAATCTGTGCATGTTTTTGCCGTTCGGAATCCTTATAAAGGTGATGACGCTGCTGATCGCCCCGTTGATGGACGGCGGGATGCCGGACACATCGCAATTGTGGCTCTGGCTGGGCGCGGGCGTTGCCGCCGCCGCGCTGTATTTCTTCGTTTATCTGCACGAATACCGGCAAACTTATACGGTCGCGTACAGTGAAACGGAGAAAATCCGCGTTGAGGTCGCCGAAAAACTGCGCCGTCTTCCGCTGTCGTTTTTCAACCGCAAGGATCTGTCGGAACTGACGACCCATATTATGGGCGATTGCGCGTCGATCGAGCACGCGATGAGCCACGTGGCGCCGGGGCTGTTCGCGAGCTGCATCACGATTCCGCCGGTTTGCGTGCTGCTGGCGATCTACGATTGGCGCATGGCGCTTGCGCTGTTCGCCGCGCTGCCGATTGCCATGGGAATGATTTTCCTGACGCGCAAGGCGCAGATCAAGTTCGGCGAGCGGCATGTGAACGCGAAACTCGAAGTCGCCGAGCAGGTGCAGGAATATCTGGAGGGCGTCAAGGTCGTAAAAGCCTTCGGACTTGCGGGGGAAAAGTCCTTGGCGCTGAAAAACGCCTTGCGCAAAATGTTCAAAGAAGCGATCAAATTCGAGGCCATCGCGGGGGCCTTCGTTACGCTTGCCATGATGGTATTGCAGGTGGGCCTCGGATTGGTCGCTCTGGTCGGGGTGAACTTGCTCGCCGGCGGCAAAATCGAACCGATTCCCCTGCTGATCTTTTTGGTGATCGGCGTCAAGATTTATTCGCCTTTGATCGTCGTCCTAACGCTTCTGCCGGGGTTTTTCTACATGCTGACCTCAACGAAACGGATGCAGGCGCTCCGCGACGAAAAGCCCATGATCGGCGACGAAAACGCGGAACTCGCCGATCTTACGGTCGAACTGAAAAACGTATCCTTTGCGTACAACAAGGACGATGTGATTCATGACATCAGCCTGACCATCCCGCAAAACGGCGTCACCGCCCTCGTGGGGCCGTCCGGCAGCGGAAAGACCACGCTGTCCCGGCTGATCGCCCGTTTCTGGGATGTGCGCGAGGGGGAAATTCTCATCGGCGGCAGGAGCGTCCGCGAGATCGATCCGGAGCGATTGATGCGCTATATGAGCTTTGTGTTTCAGGACGTCGTGTTGTTCAACGACACGGTGATGAACAACATACGCATCGGCAAGCACGGCGCGACGGACGAGGAAGTCCACGCGGCGGCGAGGGCGGCGCGTTGCGACGGGTTTGTCCGCGAAATGCCGCAGGGCTACGAAACCGTCATCGGCGAGAACGGTTCCACGCTCTCGGGCGGCGAGCGCCAGCGGATCTCCATCGCCCGCGCCCTGTTGAAAGACGCTCCGATCGTGCTGCTCGACGAGGCGACCGCAAGCCTCGACCCGGAGAACGAAACGCAGATTCAGGCGGCGATTTCCGCGTTGGTGAAAGGCCGGACGGTGATTGTGATCGCCCACCGTCTGCGGACGGTCATGGGCGCGGACAAGATCGCCGTGCTGGATGGCGGGCGGCTCGCGGAGGAAGGCACAAGCGAAGAATTGATCGCAAAAAGCGGCTTGTTCGCCCGCATGCACAGAATCCAACAGGAGAGCTTGGGCTGGGGCGTCGGGCGATGAGAAAGGCGTGATCGCCGCGCATTGAATCCGCGTTTGTGCGCGTCGCGGGGTAAGCGGGCAATGGGGGGGTGATGAGAAGTTTGCGCGTAAGGGTAAGTTCCGTTCTGCCCGCCGGGAGGGATGTTGTGTATCGCAAACTGAAGCGGATTTCGACGCTGCGGTACATCTGTTCGCCGATGGCGACGTTCACGCCGATGGGCGAACGGATCGCGTGGGAGGCGGGCGTGTCTTTTCGTCTCAACCTGAAAGTGATGGGGATGGATTTCGGCGAACACGTTATCGCTGTTACGCGCTTCGACACGCGTATGATTTCCACAAAGGAACACAACCGCCATGTGCCAAAATGGAATCATACGATTCTGCTGGAGGATTTGGACGAGCGCCGCACGAAGTACAGCGACGTCGTGGAGATAAGCGCGGGGCCGAAAACGCCGTTTATTTGGCTCTGGGCAAATTTGTTCTACCGGCACAGGCAACGGAGATGGCGGGCGCTGCTTGTGCTTCATGACGAATTTTAACCGTTGTTCGTCGCGCGTTTCCTGCGGTGCCTTGCCGGTTATTGTTCAAAGGTTTGAGCGGTTACCCTTGCTGTGCGATATCAGAAAAAAGATTCAAATCGGTCTTGCAAAGCGCTCCGAAAAATCGTATCATTTTCTTGGCATGCAAACTCCCTCTCTTGAGTGGTTACATTTATGCCGGTATAATGGAAACGAGGATATTGCACGGTAATAGGAGGAAGCGCCATGCGCAAAACGGTAAAACGCTCATCCATATGCGCGGCCGCGATTTTGGTCGCGCTCGCCCTTCTCGTCGCCTTCCCGCAAGCACCCGCGTCCGCCGCGCCGGCGGGCGAGTTTCGCGGCGTCTGGGTACCCACCGTCCTGAGCCTGAACTATCCGTCGCAGCCGACGACCGATCCCGAAGCGCTGCGGCGCGACGCGCTGCGCATACTGGACGACGCGAAGGACATGGGCTTCAACGCGGTATTTTTTCAGGTCAGGCCGGCTGCGGACGCCCTGTACGCGTCCTCGATCTTTCCGTGGTCGAAATATCTGACCGGCGTGCAGGGAACAGCGCCCGCGAGCGGCTTCGATCCGCTCGCCTTCATGGTGCAGGCCGCGCACGAGCGGGGTCTGGAGCTGCACGCTTGGCTGAACCCCTATCGCATCACCGCCGAGGCGCCGGACAACGCGAGCCTCGCCGCAAACCATCCGGCGCGTCTGCATCCCGAGTGGACCGTCACGCATACGGACGGGCGCATGTACTGGAATCCCGGCGAGCCCGGCGCGCAGCAGCTCATCGCGGACGGGGTGCGCGAGATCATCGGGAACTATGCCGTGGACGGCATCCACATCGACGATTACTTCTATCCGGACGCGGATTTCGACGACGCGGCGGCTTTCGCGGCCTACGGCGCCGGCTATCCCTCCCGCACGGAGTGGCGCAACGCGAACACCGAAACCACCGTGAAGAACATCTGCGACGCCGTGCGCGGGAGCGGCAAGAACATCGCGTTCGGCGTCAGCCCCATCGGGATCTGGGCCAACAGCTCCACGACGCCTCTGGGCAGCAACACGAAGGGCGGCGAAGCCCTGGTCCAAAAATTCGCGGACACGCGCGGCTGGGTCAAGCGCGGCATCGTCGATTACATCGCGCCGCAGATCTACTGGAACATCGGCTACGAGATCGCCGAATACACGACGCTCGTCAACTGGTGGGCGGACGCGGTCGCGGGCACGAACGTCAAGCTGTACATCGGGCAGGCCGCCTACAGGACGGGCAACGCGGACGAGAAGAGCCCCTGGCACGGGGTGGACGAGATCAGCCGGCAGCTCGCGTTCAACAGGGCCGAGTCGAACGTGAGCGGCTATATCATGTACGCGTACAAGGCGTTCGCGGACAATCCCGCGCTCCGCGCCCTGATCAAGGAGCTCAACAACGCGGGCACGAACGTCGGGCAGGGGAGCGCGCCCGCGCAAAACGGCGCGGCGACCGATCCGAACGCGGGCACGGGTGCGCAGCCGGATGCGGGCACGGGTTCCCGGCCGGATGCGCAGCCGAGCGCGCCCGTGAGCTTCACCGACACCGCGGATCACTGGGCGAAAGAATACATCGCGTCCGTTTCGGGGATGGGCGTCGCAAAAGGCTATCCGGACGGTACATTCCTGCCGGACAACAACGTAAAGCGCGCGGACTTCATCATGATGCTCATGAGCCTGTTCGCCCTGTACACTGAAAAGGATGCAACGGAGAATTTTCTGGATATCGCGCCGGACGCTTACTATTGGCAGGCCGTCGCATCCGCGAAGCGGGCCGGCGTCGTCACGGGCATAGGCGACAACATGTTCGATCCCGACGCGCCGCTGACGCGGCAGGACATGTTTTCGATGACCTATCGGGCGCTCGTGCTCATGGGAAAGCAGACGGCAGTCAGCTCGACCGGCGTGTTGGACGGCTTTTCGGACCGTTCGCAGGTGGCGACCTACGCGGTCGCGCCCCTGACCGTCTTTATCGAGAAGGGCATCGTGACCGGCGACGACACGGGGCTTTTGGCGCCCGTGAAGCCGGCCACGCGCGCGGAAACGGTGGCCGTCCTGTGGCGCGTGTACACGCAGTTCGGCGTCAACTGATCTCCGCGCCGCCCCGGAGCGTCGGGGATCTGCGGCGTTTGAGTGGTTAGCTTTCGCGCTTCGGGTTTTCGCATGCCTGATTCGACACCGTACAGGATGTCTTGCAGGCCGATTGGCAGGAGGTTTGGCATTCGCCGCAACCCTTGCCGGCCGTGGCCTTCAGGTCGGGCTTCGCGATGGTTTTGATGTGCTTCATGCTCGTCGTTCCTCATTCTTTTCGCTGTAACGGATCGGCGGCTCGGCCGCCGGTGCGGGGCTTCTGTTCGGCGACATGCCCCGTGGAATATTATAATCGCGCGCGCGGAGAATTACAAGGTCCGGGTCAAAAAATCAACAAAACGGAAGCGGGCGGGTATTCCCGCCCGCTTCCGTGCGAAGCAAGCCCTGTGCGCGCTACTTGGACTACTTCGTCGCTTCGACGAACCTGTGCAGCATCGCCGCGACCTCGGCGCGCGTCGCGCTCGCCGCGGGGCTGAACGTGTTTTGGCCCACGCCGTTTATGATCGCGCCGGCGTACAGCGTCCGGACGGCGTTCTTGGCGTAGCCCGCGATCTGCGTTTCATCGGCGAAGGTGACGGGTTGCCGCGTCGAGGGCAGCTTCGTTTTCGCGAATTCCGAATAGCGCACGAGGATCACCGCGAAATCCTGCCGCGAAACATTCCTGTCGGGCGCGAAGCTGTTGCCGCCGACGCCGTTCACGATGCCGTTTGCCTT
>JAISNR010000005.1 GCA_031276135.1 Eubacteriales Family XIII. Incertae Sedis bacterium
CCTGCAGCACGGACTGCGTCACCTCGATCACATTCGCGTTCGCCGCCGCGCAGGTCGCGCTGACCTTCGCCAATATGCCGACCATGTCCTTGCCGATCACCGTGATCACCGCTCTCATACTCTCTGTCCTTTCGGGGGTTTCATTCAACATACAACAACTGCGTTGCCACGCGGCTATTGTATCATATTTTTGCGCGAACATACAGCGAAACTTGTACCCGCTTGTCCGCAATGAGTTACTACTCACCCACCACGCCATTTTTGCCCATATCGGAACCTGCCGCCCCATATTGGCTTCCTCACGTAGCTTCGAGTACGCTCCGGGAGCCAAATGGGTCGGCAGAACCCGATCTGAACAAAACTGACGCGGCGTGTGAGTAGTTCTGATTGGAATAGGTGAGTAGTAACGGTCGGTAAAAGCGCGAAAAGCGCGAAATTGAAATTTCTTTACAAATCAAATAATTCCGGTTATAATAGGAACATGGCCCGCTCGTCACAAGCGGGATTTGCCGGCCGGCTGCGATTGCCGGGCGGCGGTTTTTGGTGCCCCTTGCTGTGTTGCGCGATTCTCCGACGCGGGTACACGGCGGGCGGCTTATTTCGGAAAAGGAGAAAGCAAATGATCGATCGGGAAAAGAAGTCGCAGATCATCGACGAGTACAAGACCAAGGAGGACGACACGGGTTCTCCCGAGGTGCAGGTGGCCATCCTGACCTACAGGATCAACGACCTGAACGAACACCTGAAGATTCACAAGAAGGACCACCATTCGCGCAGGGGTCTGCTGAAAATGGTGGGACAGCGCAGGAATTTGCTGAACTATTTGAGAAACAAGGATCTTGAGCGCTACAGGACGCTGATCGGGCGTTTGGGCTTGAGGAAATAATGCGAAAACAACAAGGCGGGGGCAAGCCTCGCCTTTGTTTTGCGCCTCGCACCGCGCGAGCGCGCGAAGGCGGAGCCCGCGCACGGCGCCGGCGCCGCCTTGTTTTGACGCCGTTTCATCGGCGTCGTCAACCGGAAGCAAGAGCAAGATTAACAGGAGGTAGTTGTTAATGAGATTCACAGATTACAAGACGTACAGGACCGCCGTCGGCGGACGACTTTTGCAGGTCGAGATCGGCAAGGTCTGCGAGCAGGCGAGCGGGCAGGCGACGGTGCGCTACGGCGACACGGTGGTCAATGTGACGGCCGTGATTTCGAAGGAGCCGAGGGCGGATATCGATTTTTTCCCGCTCAGTTGCGACTATGAGGAAAAGATGTACGCGGCCGGCAAGATCCCCGGCGGCTTTATCAAGCGGGAGGGCCGGCCCTCCGAGAAGGCCGTGCTCAATTCGCGGCTCATGGACAGACCGCTCAGACCACTGTTTCCCAAGGGCTTTTTCAACGACGTGCAGGTCGTGGCCACGGTCATGTGCGTGGACCCGGACTGCCCGCCCGAGATCGCGGCCATGATCGGTTCCTCGATCGCGCTTTCCATCTCCGACATCCCCTTCGACGGGCCCACGGGCTCGGTGCTGATTGGCCTCGTGGACGATGCCTTCGTGATCAACCCGACGCAGGCGGAGCGCGAGAAGAGCCGTCTGCACATGGTCGTGTCCGGCACGCGCGACGCGATCATGATGGTGGAGGCCGGCGCCCGGGAGGTGCCGGAATCGCAGATACTGGACGGCATCCTGTTCGCCCACGAGGAGATCAAGAAGCTCATCGAATTCATCGACGAGATCGTGGCGGAGGTCGGGAAGCCCAAGCGGGAGATCGCGTTCTACGCGCCGCCGGCGGATGTGGACGGGGCGGTCAGGGCCTACGCGACGGATAGGCTGCGCGCCGCGATCCAAACCCATGACAAGCTCGAGCGGCTCGCGAACATGGACGCGGTCGAGGCGGAAACGAAGGCGCATTTTGCGGAAATCTACCCGGACAACGGCAAGGACGTGGGCAACATACTGTACGCGATCCGGAAGGAGCAGGTGCGCAGCCTGATTCTGGACGACGGCGTGCGGCCCGACAACAGAAAGACGGCGGAGATCCGGCCGATCTGGTGCGAAACGGGCTTCCTGCCGCGCGCGCACGGAACGGGCCTCTTCACGCGCGGACAGACGCAGGTGCTCTCGGTCGTCACGCTGGCGCCGCTCGGCGAGGCGCAGACGATCGACGGCATCGGCGACGAGGTGGAAAAGCGCTACATGCACCACTACAATTTCCCGCCCTATTCGGTGGGGGAGGCACGGCCCATGCGGAGCCCCGGCCGCCGCGAGATCGGCCACGGCGCCCTCGCGGAACGCGCGCTGATCCCCGTCCTGCCGAGCGAGGAGTCCTTCCCCTACGCCATACGCGTGGTGTCGGAGGTGCTTTCCTCGAACGGCAGCACATCGCAGGCCTCGGTCTGCGGCAGCACGCTGGCGCTGATGGACGCGGGCGTCCCCATCTCCGCGCCGGTCGCGGGCATCGCGATGGGCCTGATCGAACGCGACGGCCGCGTCGCCATCCTCTCGGACATTCAGGGCATGGAGGACTTCCTCGGCGACATGGACTTCAAGGTCGCGGGCACGAAGAACGGCGTCACGGCGATTCAGATGGACATCAAGGTGCACGGGCTTTCCAAGCAGATACTGGAAGAAGCCCTCGCGCAGGCGCATGCGGGCCGGCTCCACATCATGGACAAGATGCTGGAGGAGCTCGGCGAGCCGCGGACGGCGCTGTCGCCCTACGCGCCGCGCATCATCTCGATGCAGATCGACGTGGACGACATCCGCACGGTCATCGGTCCGGGCGGCAAGACGATCAACCGCATCATCGCGGAAACGGGCGTGAAGATCGACATAGACGACACGGGGCTCATCTACATCGCCGCGCCGGACATGGAGTCCGCCGAGAAGGGCGTGGCCGCCATAGAACTCCTGCTCAAGGACGTGGAGGTCGGCGAGGTCTACGAGGGCAAGGTGACGCGGCTGATGAATTTCGGCGCCTTCGTCGAGGTGCTGCCCGGCAAAGAGGGCCTGCTGCACATCTCGCGCATGGAAAACCGGCGCGTCGAGAAGGTCGAGGACGTCGTGAGCGTCGGGGACGTCGTCAAGGTCAAGGTGTATGAAATAGACAATCAAGGCAGAATCAATCTTACGAGGAAAGAGCTTCTGTAATGAAGAAGGTTCGACCGGAACGGGCCGCTGAAATGCCTTCGGCCGATCCGTCCGCAGAGACCGCAAGGCGCGGACGCGGCAGACCCGGGAAAGCCGCAGCCTCGGTGGAACCCGAAGCCGTCGCCGCCGGTGCAACCGAGATCGCGGCGATCTGCACGGCCGGCGGCATCCTCCTCGACGCGGTGCGCGCGGATGCGAAGAATCCCTATCGCAACGACGCGTTGCTTCGCGGCTTCGGGGAGGTCCCTTACAGGGCCCTGCTGTATTTCGGCTTCGCGGACAAGGATTCCCGCATGACGGAGTCGCTGGCCTTCGTCCACGATGTCTGCGCTCGCTTTTTGTTCGCGCTCAGCCGCGACAACGAAATCGAATTCACAAGGCGGCCAAAGCCGCTCACGGTCGAAGATGCGGATGACATCCTCGCGAACATCCCCTTCATGACGGGCGCCGAATTTGTGGACGGAGCGTGGGTTTGCGCGTTTTGGGACGGACTCTCGGATGCTTTCGGCGCCGAGATCGACGCATGGGACGGCACGGTCGAGGCGTTCCTCGCGAGCCACAGGGCGGGCCTGAACGCGGTGGGGCGGGTGTTCTTTCACCTCGTCGAGAACAAATCCGAGGAGTATCCTTTCGCCTTTCTGGCGACCTATTCGACGGGCGACAAAAAATCGAGAAAAGCGAACCATCTGCCGCTGAAAAACGCGCTCGACGAATACAGGAGCGACCATGAGACCCTGCTCAAGCTGCTTTCCACCGTTTCGAAGGCGACGGAGAGGAGCGAGCTCATCTCCTCGCTCGCGGAGAGCGGAGAACTGTTCTCGCCCCTGCGCCTCACTCCCGATGAGGCATATACCTTCCTGAAGGAAACGCCCGTTTACGAGGAATGCGGCATACTGTGCCGCATTCCGAACTGGTGGCGCAGAACCCGCAGCGTCAGCGTTTCGCTGTCCTTTGGATCAAAGGAGCCTTCGAAGGTGGGCCTCGACGCGATTCTCGATTGCCGGCCCGCCCTGTTTCTCGGGGACGACGAGGTCACGAAGGAGGAGTTGCTCGAACTGTTGCGCGCGTCCGAGGGCCTTTCGTTTCTGAAGGGCAAATGGGTCGAGGTGGACCGCGAGAAGATACGCATGGCGCTGGAGGCGTATGAACGGGCCCTGGCGCTCGGCGACATGACGATGGCGGAGGCCATGCGCCTGGAACTGGGCATCGACAATCTGCGGGGCATCGACGCCGGCGAGGGCATCGTCCGCGTCACGAACGGGGAATGGTTGCAAAACCTGCGCGAACGCTTGAAGGCATTGGGGCGGGGCGGCGAGGATTCGCGCGCAGAGACGGACGGGATTTCCCCCGGCGCTGCGTTCAAAGCGACATTGCGCCGGTATCAGCGCAGAGGCTTCCTGTGGCTTGCGGCGATGCGGTCGATGGGCTTCGGCGCCCTGCTCGCGGACGACATGGGGCTCGGCAAGACCGTGCAAATACTGGCGCTCCTCGAATACCTGCGGCAAAACGGCGGCATCAGGGGACTGCTCGTTTTGCCGGCTTCCCTGATCGGCAACTGGCAGAAGGAAATAGAGAAATTCGCGCCGGAAATCAAATATGCCGTACTGCATGGGTCAAGTATTAAAACGGACGACGACGCGAATCTTTTCATCACCACGTATGGGATGGCGCGTCGCCTTGCGGAACTGGGCGAACGCGATTGGGATGTGCTCATACTCGACGAGGCGCAGGCGATCAAAAACCCCATGACCGCGCAGACGAAAGCCGTCAAGCGGCTCAGGGCTTCCTTCCGCGTCGCGATGACGGGTACGCCCGTCGAGAACCGGCTGTCCGACCTGTGGTCGATCTTCGACTTCCTGAACGCCGGCTTCCTCGGATCCATGAAGGAATTCGCGGGCTATGCCTCGGAAATCAAGGATACCGGTTCCTACGCGAAGCTGAAAGAGGCGATCGCCCCCTTCATCATGCGCAGGCTGAAGACGGACAAATCCATCATAAGCGATCTGCCCGACAAGCTGGAGATCAAAGATTACGCCGGCCTGACGAAGAAGCAGCGGGCGCTTTACACCGAGTTTGCGGAGAACATCAAAGAGAAGCTGGAACGGACCGAAGACGCGTCGGGCATCGAGCGGAAGGGCTTGGTTCTCGCCGCGATCATAAAATTCAAGCAGATCTGCAACCATCCCGACCAGTACCTCGGGCAGAGCGAGTACGAGGCGGCGCACAGCGGGAAGTTCGAGATGCTCAGGGAAATATGCGAAACCATATATGAAAAGCATGAAAAGGTCCTCGTGTTCACGCAGTTCAAGGAGATCACGGAACCCCTCGCGGCGCATTTGGCGGACATTTTCGGCAAACCCGGACTCGTGATCCACGGCGGCACGAGCGCGAAGAAGCGGACGGAATACGTGGAGCTCTTTAACGGCGACGCGTACATCCCGTTTATGGTGTTGTCCTTGAAGGCGGGAGGCGTCGGGCTCAACCTCACCGCCGCGAACCACGTGATACATTTCGACAGATGGTGGAATCCCGCCGTCGAGAACCAAGCGACGGACAGGGCCTTCCGCATAGGGCAGACGAAGAATGTCATGGTGCACAAGCTGATCACCGGCGGCACGATCGAAGAAAAGATCGATGAGATGATCGAGGAGAAGACGGGCCTTGCAAATGCGCTCATCGAATCGACGGGCGAGAATTGGGTGACGGAGATGAGCGACGCGGAATTGCTCAACCTGTTTTCGTTGCGGCAGCTATAAACGGAGCGTGGGACATGGGGAGATTCGATTACGGCTACCGCCGATATGTGACGGTCGACGAAAAAAAGGCCAAGGCCAAGAAGCAATTGGCGAAGCTGCAAAAGACCCATCCCGATCTGCGCCCCGTCGTCGTCGAGGGGCGAAAAATCGCGAAGACGTGGTGGGGCAAGGCGTGGATCGACAATTTGAAGAGTTACGCCGACTATTCCAACAGAATCGGCAGGGGGAGTTCCTACGTGACGAACGGCATGGTGCTCGACCTGCGCATTTCGACGGGCCGGGTTGACGCGATCGTCGCCGGATCGGGAAGCAAGCCCTACAGCGTCTCCGTGACGATCGAAAGCGTCACGGCGCGCAGATGGGGCGAGATTACGGCGCTCTGCGGCAAGAGCATCGCGAACATCGACCAACTGGTCGAGGGCAAATTCCCGAAAGAACTCGCGGCGCTCTTCACGCAAAAGGAGAAGGGCCTCTTTCCCGCGCCCAAGGAAATCGAGTTCAATTGCAGCTGCCCCGATTGGGCCTCTGTGTGCAAGCACGTCGCGGCCGTCATGTACGCGGTGGGCGCGCGGCTGGACGAGGAACCGCTGCTGTTCTTCACGCTGCGCAACATCGATTTTACCGAGCTGCTCAAGAAATCCGTCGAGGACAAGATGGAAAGCATGCTGAAGAACGCGGGAAA
>JAISNR010000006.1 GCA_031276135.1 Eubacteriales Family XIII. Incertae Sedis bacterium
TATGAGAGCGGTGATCACGGTGATCGGCAAGGACATGGTCGGCATATTGGCGAAGGTCAGCGCGACCTGCGCGGCGGCGAACGCGAATGTGATCGAGGTGACGCAGTCCGTGCTGCAGGAGTTCTTCGCGATGGTCATGCTGATCGATATGGAAAAGATGAACTGCGGGATCCCGGAACTCCGGGAGAATCTGCGCAAGAACGCGGAGGGCATGACGATACATGTGATGCACGAGGATATATTCAATTCCATGCACAGGATATAAAAGGGTAACTATTCAAACCCCACGCTTCGGAGAGAATTATGCTGAATATGACCGACATCATGGAAACGATCACGATGATACAGGAGGAGAACCTCGACATTCGGACGATCACGATGGGCATATCGCTTCTGGATTGCTTCGATTCCGACATCGAGGCTTCCTGCGGCAAGATTTATGACAAGATATGCCGATACGCGCAAAATCTGGTAGGAACCGGCGGCGAGATCGAGCAGAAATACGGCATTCCGATCATAAATAAGCGCATTTCCGTCACGCCGATCGCGATGCCGCTCGGCGCGTCGGGCGGCGATCCGATGCGCTACGCCCGCGCGCTGGAGCGGGCGGCGGACGCCGTGGGCGTGAATTTCATCGGCGGATTTTCCGCGCTCGTCCACAAGGGCTTTTCGCCGGGGGACAGGGAGCTCATCGCCCGGATTCCCGAAGCACTGGCCGCGACGGAGCGCGTCTGCGCCTCCGTCAACGTGGGCGCGACCAAATCCGGCATCAACATGGACGCCGTGGCCCTGATGGGCGGCGCCGTCAGAAAAGCGGCGGTCCTGACCGCCGACCGGCAGTGCGTCGGCGCCGCGAAGCTCGTCGTGTTCTGCAACGCGCCCGAGGACAATCCCTTTATGGCCGGCGCGTTCCACGGCCCGGGCGAACCCGACTGCGTCATAAACGTCGGCGTTTCGGGGCCGGGCGTCGTGCGGGCCGCGCTGCGCAAGGCGGGCGCGGACTGCGATCTGACGGAGGTGGCGGAGATCATCAAGCGAACGGCGTTCAAGATCACGCGCATGGGGCAGATGGTCGGAAGCGAGGCCTCGTCCATGCTCGGCGTGCCCTTCGGCATCGTGGACCTGTCGCTCGCGCCGACGCCCGCCATAGGCGATTCGGTCGCGCACATCCTCGAGGAGATCGGCCTTGAAAGCTGCGGCGGCTGCGGCACGACGGCGGCCTTGGCGCTGCTGAACGACGCGGTCAAGAAGGGCGGCGTCATGGCGTCGTCGAGCGTCGGCGGGCTGTCCGGCGCCTTCATCCCCGTGTCGGAGGACGCTGGCATGATCGCGGCCGCGCGGGCGGGAACGCTGACGATCGAGAAGCTGGAGGCCATGACCGCCGTCTGCTCGGTGGGGCTCGACATGATCGTGATCCCGGGCGACACGCCGGAGGACGTCATATCGGCGCTCATCGCCGACGAGGCCGCCATAGGCATGATCAACGGCAAGACGACGGCGGTGCGCGTCATCCCCGCGATCGGGAAAGAGGTCGGCGACGAGCTGGTGTTCGGCGGTCTGCTCGGAAGCGGGCCCGTCATGCGCCTGAACACAGCTTCCCCGTCGAAGCTCCTGCGGCGCGGGGGCAGAATTCCCGCGCCGATGCAGAGCCTGCGGAACTGACTTTCGCCCCGCGCCGTCCGCGCGCGTTCGTCCGCGTTCCGCGCCTCCGGCCGTGCGATCACAGATCCCGTTTTTTCTCCCGGGGCGCCGGCAGACCCGCCGGCCGGCCTTCGTCCTCCGCGCCTTGAAAATCCTTGAGTTCGAATTGCGCGATCAGGCCGCTGAGCGTCATGGACTGGGCGCTCAGCTCCTGCGAGGCCGCGGCGCTCTCCTCGGAGGTCGCGCTGTTCTGTTGCACCACCGACGACACCTGATCTATGCCGGTGTTGATCTGCAGGATGGCCTCGGACTGCATGTCCGCGTTCGCGGCGATCTCGTCCGATATGCGGCTGGACGCGACGATGCCTTCCACGATTTCTCGCAGGGAGCCGTTCGTTTCATCGGCAATCTTCACGCCCAGTTCGGCCTTCGCGATGGAATTCGCAATCAATGCTTCCGTGTTTTTCGCGGCTTCCGCGCTCTTCGCGGCGAGGTTGCGCACCTCCTCGGCGACGACGGCGAAACCCTTGCCGTGTTGCCCCGCGCGCGCGGCTTCGACGGCGGCGTTGAGCGCGAGGATGTTCGTCTGGAAGGCGATGTCGTCGATGGCCTTGATCACGCGCCCGATGTTCTGCGAAGCCTCGTTGATCTCGCGCACGGCTTTCATCATGTCGTCCATCTGTCCGGAGCCCCGCTCCGCCTTGGATTTGATGTCGGCGGCGAGCGAGGCGGCGTTTCTCGCCGAGGACGCGGCTTCGTTGATCGAACGGGAGATCTCGGTGATGGACGCGGAAAGCTGTTCGACGGAGGCGGCCTGTTCGCTCGTTCCCGACGCGAGGCCCTGCGCCCCGTCCGCGATCTGCTTGGCGCCGGCGGAAACCTGATGCGCCGCGACGTTGATCCTGCCGAACATGTCGTTGAGGTTGGCCGCCATCTCGCGCAGGGCGACGCCCATCGTGTCCTCCGCGCCCAGCGCCTTCACATCGACGGTCAAATCGTGATTCGCTATGCTTTGAAGCGATTCCCCGTAATATACGAATTGCTGCAACATCTGCATGAACGCCGAAACGGACATTCCGATCTCATCCTTGCGCGCCGCAGCCGCGCGGATTTTTTGCCACTCCTCGTCCGTGAAGGTCAAATTGCCGGTTTCGCCGACCTGTTTGAGCAGCCCCATCATCAGGTGCAGCGGCCGCACGGTTCTGCCCACCGTTATGTTGATCACGATCGCGATCAGCGCACCCGCGGCGGCGAAGATGGCGAGCATGAGCCAAAGGAGCTTGATGTACACCGCGTTGATTTCGTCCTCGGGCGCCACGATCGACACGTAGAATGTGTCATCGGCCCGGTTGAGGGTGACGGGAACCGTGGCGACGATGCTTTTCTTGCCGTTCATGACGGACTTGACGCGGGAATGGCTCACGTCCTCGCCGGACGCGGGCCGATCGTACAGAATCCCCGCTTCCTCGGCGCTTCGGCCCATATCCTCGGGTATGGGGCTGTAGAGCACCTTTCCGCTCTTGTTCGTCACCACCATGTAGCCGGTGTCGTAGATTTTTTCGGCGGACATCACGCTGTGGATATCGTCCATGTGGATATCGATCACCGCGACGCCCGCGATGTTGCCGTTTTTGCCCATAATGGGTTCGGAAGCCGATATCATGTTGACCTTCCGGTCTCCGACGGAATACATGTACGGATCGGTGAATGCGGGCGCTTTCTTCTCCTTGGCGCCGACGTAATACGCCTGCGTGAATTCCTTGTCGTCCTCGTCCACTTGGGCGCGATAGCGCGCTTGCCCGTCCTCAAGGTAATAGTAGAAGGATATCCGCCCGCTGCGATCCGTTCCGTAATCCGTGCCGACGTATGTGCCGTCCAAGCCGTCGTAGACGTTCGGCTCCATCATGAGCGCCATGCCCTCCGCGATCCCGTAATTCTCGAAGGTGTGCAGCATGCGCTTTTGCAGACCTATGCGATCCACGCTGTTTTCGGCGATCTGCTCCTCCACGATGCCGGTTATGCCGGCCAGGAAGGAGAGCGGATTCTCGAAATGCGCCTTGATCATGTTCGCGTACTTCTCCCCCTGCTTTTTCGCCGTATCCTCGGCGATGCTGTCGAAAGCGTATCGCAGATAGAAGAACAATGTCAGAAGAATGATCAGCATGCCCGCGACGAAACAGAGTATGGTTGAACTTGTGATTTTGAATTTGATGCTGTGCCGTTTGTTCATAATGGGTCTTTGCCTCCTGTTTCTGTTCTCATCATATCATATGTCAAACGGCGCGCCTTGTCAATCGACAATGCGACATAATTTCGTGTAATTC
>JAISNR010000030.1 GCA_031276135.1 Eubacteriales Family XIII. Incertae Sedis bacterium
ATCACATCGATGCGATGGACCAGTTGCGGCACGGCATCGGCCTGCGCGCCCTCGGGCAGCAGGACCCGGCGAAAGCCTATGCCGCCGAGGGCTTCGACATGTTCGAGCTCATGGTCAGCGCGATCCGCGAGGACACGGTCCGCTACTGCTTCAACGTCACGATCCAGACGA
Source organism: Eubacteriales Family XIII. Incertae Sedis bacterium (assembly GCA_031276135.1). GTDB lineage: Bacteria > Bacillota > Clostridia > Peptostreptococcales > Anaerovoracaceae > JAITLA01. Next base: position 172 of record JAISNR010000030.1, read on the forward strand.
ACGCGGAGCGCCGGCAGGTCATCGCGGTGGGCGCGGGCATGAAGGAGAACTACGCGGACGGCGAAGCGCGGCCGAGGGCCGCCGCCGAAGGCGGCGGCGGAAGCGGCGGAGGGGCCTCCCTGCCGAGCGGCGCGAAGGTCCCGGAGCGCGCGCGCAAGCAGGAAACCGTGCGGCGCGAGGGCCCCAAGGTGCAGAGAAACGACCCCTGCCCCTGCGGCAGCGGGAAGAAGTACAAGAATTGCTGCGGGGCGAATTGAGGGGAGGGGAGCGCGCCGGACAAGCCGAATCGACGGCGGGGACTCAAAGAAGGCGTCACAAGCGAAGAATCGGCAAGAGGGGTGAGGGATCGCCGCCTGTCCGAAAAGATTGTCAAGATATATAGAGAACGATTCTTGCCACGGGGTTCGCAAGTGGTGTTGCGTGGCGTTTCGTTTATAATACGATTGTATTATAAACGATATTTTCTTTGCGGGAGGACAAGACAAGCCATATCGCGCGCGACATTGAAAATGCGATGTGGGAAGGGGCCGGACGCCAACTGCGCCGATTTGGATGGTTTGCCCGCCCCGGCTCCGCGCCCGTCAGATCACCCCGGCGGCGGAGAGCGCGGTTTCGATCGCGGCGGTGGCGGCCCGCTTGACGGCCGGCATCCCGTAGGGGTTCTTGCAGTTGTATTCGGCCTCGCAGAGCTCGTCGGGGTCTATGAAGCCGATCACGGCTTTTCGGCGCGGCTTCAGGTAATCGTACAGCTCCCGCTTGTTCACGCCCTTCCCGAATTTGTTGATCACGTAGAGCACGCTGTGCGACGCGGCCTCGAGCTCCTTGATCATGGACAGGCGCCTGTGTCCGCCGAGCAGCTTCGACGGCGCGGGATCGACCGCGAGCACGATGAGCGTCATGTCGCGCAGCAGCTTCTTCAGGCAGTCCAGCCGCGCATCCTCGTCCGCGAGGCCGAAGCCGAGCCGCGCGGAGAAGTCGCACAGGATCACGTCGCCCTCCGCGTTGCCGATCAGCGCGGTCATCTGCTGCAGATCGAGCGAAAGCCCGCGTTCGGAGGGGAGCCGCAGCATCCAGTTGATGCCCTCGTCCATGTTGGCGACGCCGCCGACGCCGCGGCATTCCGCCATGCGCCGGTAGCAGGACGCATATTCCCTGTCCGCGAACCTGCGATCCGCACCTATGACGTCGTAATTCCAGCCGCAGATCCCCTCGTCCCCGTCGCTCAGCTCGAGTACGGTCGGCGTCCGCTTCTTCAGATTCGCTATGTAGCGGGCCATGGAAAAGGTCAGAAACGAAACGCCCGCGCCCGCCGAAAGGCCCACGACGCCGATGCGCGCCCGATCCCGCGCGACGAAGCCGGGCGGGTTCTCGTCGTCCTCCCGCAGCAGTGCGCGGTCGAAGATCGGTCGGATATTCATATGCTCACCTCCGCTCACCTCGTAACAAATTTGTAACAAAACCGATACGGAATCTCCCTTGACCTTCCGCTCGGAAATGTGTTTATAATGGATCGTCATCGGTTCGTCGCCGCGCGGTCGCCGCGCCGGCGGGCTGCTGCGGCGACCGCGCGGCAAGCGTTCCGCCGCGATGCACGTGATGCAATTATAGCACATAATTTACATTAAATCAATATATTTTCTAAAAAATGTAAAAGGAGTATTCCGAATGAAATTCGCATATCCCGCCGCCCGCATCGCGGCCTTGCTTTTGTGCGCTTCGTGCGTCCTGTGCGCCTTCCCCTTCGCCGGGGCGGACGCTTCGGGCACGGCTTTCGCCGCAGACGCGGACAGCCCGCCCGTCACGCTGCGCATCAACGAACAGCTCATCTCCACCGACGTTCCGCCCGTGATCGTCGGCGGCCGGACGCTCGTGCCGGCCCGCGCCGTCTTTGAAGCGCTCGGGGGGAGCGTGACCTGGGATGATTCGGGCTATCCCCTGCAGTTGATTTCCGTTTCCTGCGGCGCCGCCGTCGTGAACCTCACCATAGGCGCATCGGCGGCCCTCGTGAACGGCGCGGAATGGCAGCTCGACGTGCCCGCGCAGATCGTGAACGACAGGACGCTCATACCCGTCCGCTTCGTTTCCGAAGCGCTCGGCTTCGTCGTGCGCTGGAACGAAACCGACCGCGTCGTGGACATCTACAGCGCGGACTACGCCATCCCGCCCGCATTCACCGCGATCGACGAGATCGAGGTGACGGCTTCGGACGCGGGAACGCGCGTGCGCATGCGGAAGAATGACGGAATCTTCTCGGGTTACATGAACGGCGCTCCGGAGCCGAAGCGCTTTGCCGTCGGTTTCCAGAACACCTACCTGAACGTGCAGACGAACGCCCTGACGTGGCAGCGGGAGATCTCCGTCCTGCGCGGCGTTCGCGCCGAGGGCGCGGGGGAGAGCGGCCCGCTGCCGGCGCCGGCCTCGCCGGACAAAGCCGCGCCGCCGAACGGACAGAGCGCGCCGCAGGCCGGCGCGGACGGGACACAGGCGGGGCAACAGGCCGCGCCGCAGGAGGAATTCGTGCTGTGGTTTACCTTTGAACTTTTGGAGGACGCGACGCCATCGCTGACGATCTCTCCCGACGGGCGCGAACTGTATCTGGACTTTCCGAAGCCGCAGACGCCCTTTGACCCTTGGGCGGACGGCAAGCTGTCCGTGGTCCTCGATCCCGGGCACGGCGCGGAAACCGTCGGCAAGCGCAGCCCGGACGGCAGCTTGATCGAGTACGCTTTCAACCGCGACATGGCGGCCCGCGTAAAGGCGCATCTCGAACGCCACGGCGTGGAGGTGTTTCTGACCGTGACGGACGACAGCGATCCGCCGCTCGAGGAGCGCTGCGCGGTTGCCAACGCGCACGGCGCCGACGCGTTCGTGAGCCTGCACGCCAATGCCAACGGCAACGGAAAAACATGGATGAGTCAGAACGGCTGGGAGATCTACGTCTACAAGAAAGGCAGCTTTTCCGAACGGCTCGCGAACGCCATACACGACGAAACCATCCCCGCGAGCGGACTTGCGGATCGCGGCGTCAAGGATTACAACTACTACGTGATCCGCAACGTCAACATGCCGGCGGTGCTGATCGAGCACGGATTTTTCACGAACCAAACGGAGATCGAACTGCTGAAGTCGCCCGAATTCCGCGAGCGTCTGGCCGTGATGGACGCAAAGGGGATCCTGCGCTTCCTCGGCGCGGCGTGGACGGAGCAGTAGGTCCAAAGCGGACCGGAAGGCGCAGGGGGGCGGCGGGCGGAGTCGAAGGCCGAAGCGGAAGGGGCGGACACGCCGGCCGAAGCCGAAGGTGCGGACGTTTCCGGCGGAAGGGCTACGCGGGCTCGCTCACGGGGAACGCGAGCTTCACCGTGACGCCCTCTCCGGGCGCCGATTCGAGGGAGATGTCGAGTCCGAGCTTGGAGCAGAGCTTCCTGCACAGGTAGAGCCCCAGCCCCGTCGAACGTCCGAAGCGCCGCCCGTTTTCGCCGGTGAAGCCCTTGTCGAACACCCTGCCGATGTCCTTCTCCGAGATGCCGGCGCCGTCGTCGCGGATGAAGAGGGAAACGCTGTGCTCGTTTTGAACGGCGGAAAATGCGATGTTTTTGCAGCCGTATTTCACGGAATTGTCGATCAGCTGCCACAGGATGAAGGAGAGCCACTTGGGATCGGTGAACACCGTGTGCGAGAGGTCTTTCGTTTGAATGCGTATCCTGTGCGCGATCAGGTATTTGGCCCCGTTCTTCAGCGTATTGTGCAGCAGTTCGGCCAGGTCTGCCCGGCGGATCAGGTAGTCGTTTTCCACATTGCCGCTGCGCGCGTAAAAGAGCGCCTGCTCCACGAAGCGTTCGATCCTGTCGAGCTCGGCCTCCAAGTCCGCGCTTCGCGTGTTCTCGCAGATCAGCTTGGCGACGGCGATCGGCGTCTTGATTTCGTGCACCCACAGTTCGATGTACTCGCGGTACTCGGTCGCGACCAGCCTGTGCTTCGCGATCTCGTCGTTCGCGGACTTGCAGACGGCCTTCAGCGCGTCGTACAGGACTTCCCCTTCGTAGAAATCCGGCGTTTCGACGACCTCGGACAACAGATATGTCTTGTCGAGCTGCCGCATCGCTTCCCGCATGTTTCCATAGTATCGGTTTCTCATGAAATATTCCGGCAACAATGCGAGGAGGCTCCCGACGAACAGGAAGCAGGGGATGAATACGGCGAAATAGATGTTGGCGTGCGCTGCGTAGAGAACCATGACGCCGAAGGCCGATATAAAAAAGATCAGCGTGATGAAAGGGAACTTGCCGCGCAGAAAACGCGATGGTTTCATAGAGAATACCCCTGACCCCTTCTGGTTTTCAGCAGGTCCTTCGCGCCGAGCGCTTCGAGCTTGCGCCGCAGGCGATTGATGTTCACCGTCAGCGTGTTGTCGTCGACGAAGGCGTCCGATTGCCAAAGCGCGTTCATGATGTCGTCGCGGGAAGCGATCCTGCCTTGGTTTTCCATCAGGAGCTGCAGGATCCGCAGCTCGTTCCGCGTGAGTTCCGCGCTGTTTCCTCGGTAGAGAAGCGTACCCCGGCCCACGTCGAGGGCGAGCTCGCCGTAGCGGAGCGGCCCCGAAGCGCCCATGTCGTAGGCGCGGCTGAGCAGGGCGGAGATCTTGGCGAGCAGGATGCGCGTGTTGTAAGGTTTGGTAACGAATTGGTCCGCGCCCAGATTCAGGCTCATCAGCTCGTCCATCTCGCTGTCGCTGCTCGTGACGACGATGATGGGTATCTTCGAGCGTTTGCGCAGTTCCCTGCACAGATAATGTCCGTCGTGAATCGGCAGGTTCAGATCGAGCAAGATCAGGTGCGGGTTTTGCGACAGCGCGAATTCGATGACGTTCTCGAAATCGTCCGATGCGATCACGATGTAGCCGTGCTTTTCCAGCATCGTTCCGAGTTCGCGCCGCAGTATTTCGTCGTCTTCCACGATCAGTATGCTGTGCATGGTTCGTACCTCGTTTTGGCAATCATCGGCGCTTAACCGACGTTCAGGTTCCGCATCGCTTCATCGAGGGTATCGAAAGGGCCGAACGTCTCTCCGAGATCGTCGAGCTTTAATTTGCCGTAATCGTGAATGTGGCCGTATTCGCAGACATACGAACCGTCTCCGTCAAACAGTTCGACGGCGCCCGCTCCGGACTTCACCTCGAATGGCAAACTGCGCGTTTCCACCGCAGCGGTCAAAAACATGCGAACCGCAGTTGACGTGTCGAGTCCCATGCCGGCAAACACGCTGTCCGCAGCGGCTTTGAGCTTTTCATCCACCCGCACTTGCAATAATTTTGACATAACG
>JAISNR010000048.1 GCA_031276135.1 Eubacteriales Family XIII. Incertae Sedis bacterium
AAACAGACGATGGAAACACAGCTTATCACAAACATTGAGCAGGAGATGCTCGCGCACCTTGACAACGGGCAGATGGAGCAACTTCACAAAGTCCTCGCTCACTGTCTGCGCGGGGTGGCGTCCGCGCCCGCCGCACAGACAGTGGGCAAGGACGGCGGCAACGAAAGCCTGCTCGTGAGCTTTATCGCCGCGAAACGCGTAGAGGGGTGTTCGGGGAAATCCCTGCGATACGGCGATTATGAAATCGCCGGAACGGATTCGCAAGGTGTGCGAGCATATCGCCAAGCATTATCGCGATAAGATTGAGCCGAACGGCTTCAAGGGTCAGCTTGTCTGCTATGACCGCGAGTGCTGCCTTTTTTACAAGAAAGCCCTCGACGACTTGCTTGGCGAGGAAGCGACGACCATCGTAATGGACACGAACAACGACAAGGAGGGCAAATACAAGGCATACCGCCGCGACCGCGACGCGGAAGGGCGATTGCTCGACCACTTCCGCGAGGCGGGTAACGAGTTGAAACTTGTTATTGTGACCTCTAAACTGCTGACGGGCTTCGACGCGCCGATATTGCAGGTGATGTATCTCGACAAGCCGATGAAAGACCATACGCTCTTGCAAGCAATCTGCCGCACCAACCGGGTGTATGGGCAGGAGAAAACCCACGGCTTGATCGTGGATTACATCGGCATCTTTGACGACGTGGCGAAAGCCCTCGACTTCGATGAGAAGAACGTGCAACAGGTCATCACCAACATAGACGGGGTAAAAAAACAACTGCCCGCTCTGCCGGACAAGTGCCTATCGTATTTCCGCGGCATTGACCGCACCATAGGCGGATGGGAGGGGCTTGTCGCCGCGCAGGAGGCGCTGCCCACCAACAAGGAGAAGGACGCTTTCGGCGCGGACTGCCGCGTTCTTTCCCGCGCTTGGGAAGCCCTGTCGCCGGACAGCTTCCTGAACCCGTACAAGTCCGATTATATCCGGGTTTCCAAGGTCTGCGAGTCCGTGAAGCCCGTAACGCAGATAGGCGGCTTGTTATGGGCTGCGTTCGGGGCAAAGACGCTTGAAATCGTCCACCGGAACATTGAGGTCGCCGTACCGCCCGACGTGACGGAGATTCTCGAACCGGACTCAGACCTTATCGACGGGTTTTTCGAGCATAACAAGGACGCGGGCAGAAAGACGAAGGAGCTTGAAATCAACCTCATCGCCCGTATGCGCAAGCACGACAAGAACGACCGCTTTGTCAAGCTCGGCGAGCGTTTGGAGGAACTGCGGGAGAAGCACGAGCAGGGCCTGATTACGAGCATTGAGTTTTTGAAACACCTGCTCATACTCGCCAAAGACGTTGCCGAAGCGGAGCGCGAGGTCGTGCCGGAGCCGGAAACGGACAAAGGCAAGGCCGCGCTGACCGAACTTTTCAACGGCATCAAGAACGAGAAAACGCCGATTATTGTGGAGCGTATCGTTGCCGATATAGACGGCATCGTGAAAATCGTCCGTTTCGACGGGTGGCAGAACACCACCGCCGGACAGCAGGAAGTGAAGAAAGCCCTGCGAAGCGTCGTATGGGTGAAATATAAGATTAAGGACAACGATGTATTTGACAAGGCGTACAAATAAATTGAAATGTATTACTGAATGACATGAACGTTATGGGGCGTAAAGGAAAAAAGGTAAAATGTCAAAAGATCTCATAATCAAGGGCGCGAACGAACACAATCTGAAGAACATCGACGTGCGGATCCCGAGGGACAAGATGGTCGTCCTGACGGGACTCAGCGGTTCCGGCAAATCCTCGCTCGCTTTCGATACCATATACGCGGAGGGGCAGAGGCGCTACGTCGAAAGCCTCTCTTCCTACGCGCGGCAGTTCCTCGGGCAGATGGACAAACCCGACGTCGAATCCATAGAGGGGCTTTCCCCCGCCATATCCATAGACCAAAAGACGACGAGTCACAACCCGCGCTCCACGGTCGGAACCGTGACGGAGATCCACGACTACCTGCGGCTCATGTACGCGCGCATCGGCGTGCCGCACTGCCCCGTCTGTGGCCGCGAGATCACGGGCCGGAGCGTCGACAGCATGGCGGACGACCTGCTCGAGCTGCCGGACGGCACGCGGCTGACGCTGCTCGCGCCCGTCATACGGCAGCGGAAGGGCGAGCACGAAAAGGTGCTGGAGCGCATCCGCAGGGAGGGCTTCACGCGCGTGCGCGTGGACGGCGAGATACGCGAATTCGACGGGGAGGAGATCAAGCTCGAAAAGAACTTCAAGCACAGCATCGAGATCGTGACGGATCGCCTGGTCATACGACCCGACATCGCGGGCAGGCTCGCGGAGTCGATCGAGCTGACGCTGGCGAATGGCGGCGAAGGCCTCGTGACGGCGCTGATCGAGCGCAAGGGCGCGGAGGGCGCGGAGGAGCGCGTCCTGAGCTCGAAGCTGGCCTGCCCCGATCACGGCGAGGGCATCTCGGAGATGGAACCGCGCATGTTCTCGTTCAACAACCCCTACGGCGCCTGCCCCACGTGCAACGGGCTCGGCTTCATACGGCACATCGATCCCGACCTCATCATCACGGAGAGGCATTTGAGCATACCGGACGGCGCGCTCGGCAAGATCTTCGCCTCCATGGAATTCAGCGGCTTTTACAGGCAGATGATCGACGCGCTCGCAGAGGAGCACGGGGCGGATCTGAAGCTGCCCTTCCGGGATCTGCCGGAAAAGTTTCTCGAAGAGCTCCTCTACGGCACGGGCAAGCGGCGTCTGCAATACGTCTACACGAGCAGGAACACGGGATCAAAATCCCAAATGAACCATCCTTTTGAAGGCATTCTCCCGAACCTCGAACGGCGTTACCGCGAAACATCGTCGGAATACGTCAAGGAGAAGATGGAGCTTTTTATGAGTTTCAGCCCCTGCGAAGCCTGCGGGGGCAAGCGTCTGAAGCCGGATGTGCTGGCCGTCACGGTCGGCGGCAAGAACATCGCCGAACTGTCGGAGATGCCGATCCGCGAGAGCCTCGCGTTTCTGGACAAGCTGCGGCTCAGCGAGAAGGATGAGGCCATCGCGTGGCAGATACGCAGGGAAATCCGCGCGCGCTTGCAATTCCTCATCAACGTCGGCCTCGACTACCTGAACCTCGCGCGCGCCGCAAGCACGCTCTCCGGCGGGGAATCGCAGCGCATCAGGCTGGCGACGCAGATCGGCTCCGGGCTGGTGGGCGTGCTCTACATACTGGACGAGCCCAGCATCGGTCTGCACCAGCGGGACAACGCGCGGCTTCTCGCGGCCCTGCGGCAGCTGACGGATCTCGGCAACACGCTGATCATCGTCGAGCACGACGAGGAGGCGATGTACGCGGCGGATCACATCATAGACATCGGCCCGGGCGCGGGGCTGCACGGCGGCGAGCTCGTCGCGGAGGGCACGGCGGAGGACATCAAGGCGAGCGAGGCTTCGATCACGGGCCGCTACCTGTCCGGCAGGGAGCGCATCGAGATCCCGGCGGTCCGGCGGCCCGGCAACGGCGCGGCACTCACGGTCGTCGGGGCGACCGAAAACAATCTGAAGAACATCGATGTGCGCTTTCCCCTCGGGCAATTCATCTGCGTCACGGGCGTATCGGGCTCCGGCAAGAGCAGCCTCGTGAACGAGATCCTGCACAAGGCCCTCGCCCACGACGTGAACCGCGCGCGCGCCAAGGCGGGGAAGCACAGGCGGATAGACGGCGCCGAGCACATAGACAAGGTCATCGACATAGACCAATCGCCGATCGGCCGCACGCCGCGCTCGAACCCGGCGACCTACACGGGGGTGTTCACGCCCATACGCGAGCTCTTTTCGCGCATGCCGGAGGCGAAGGTGCGCGGCTACGACAAGGGGCGTTTCAGCTTCAA
>JAISNR010000066.1 GCA_031276135.1 Eubacteriales Family XIII. Incertae Sedis bacterium
CGGTCATGGACAAAGAGCAGTACAAGAGGGTGCGCGAAATAGGCGCCTTCGCCGCGCTGTTTCCGACCGCGATTTTCATAAACGACATGTCCGCCGACGAAAAACTGGAATTTTTGGAAAGGGAAGTTGCGCTGCGGGGTTTCGAGCTCGCGCCAAAGGGTTTCTCGAAAAGCGAGCTGCTCAAAGGCGGCGCGGACGCGATCAAGGCCGCCGCCGCAGACGCGGTCACGCGCAAAATGACGGCGGACGCCGTTCCCGACTTGCGCTTGACGATAGCGGATTTCAAAGGTGGAAGGAAGAAGCGAACGGGAGAAAAATCGCCATTTGACGAGCTCGAGGCGCTCATCGGTCTGCACAGCGTAAAGGCTTGCATACGCGAGATCGCGACATATGTAAAGAATCGCGGCCGCGACAACATACCCTGTCTGCACATGGTGTTTCGCGGGAATCCCGGCACGGGGAAGACGACCGTGGCGCGCATACTCGGCAAAATCTTCGCGGAAGTCGGCGCGGTTTCCAAGAAGGACGTGTTCGTGGAAGCCGACAGGAACAAGCTCGTTTCGATTTATCTCGGCGGAACCGCGGAAAAGACGACGAATGTCGTGAAGTCCGCCTTCGGCGGCGTGCTGTTTATCGACGAGGCGTATTCGCTCTGCGCCGGCGACGGATTCGCACACGATTACGGGCGGGAATCCGTGAACGCGCTCGTCAAGCTGATGGAGGATCACCGGCGGGATTTCGTCTGCATCATGGCGGGTTACACGCGGGAGATGGACGAATTGCTGGACATGAATCCCGGTCTGCGCGAGCGCGTGCAGTTCTATGTGGATTTCCCGGACTATGACGCCGGGGAGCTGACGGAGATCTTCGCCGCGATGTGCCGCGAGCGCAAGTACCGGCTGAGCCCCGGCGCGCTCCGCGCCGCCTCGGCGCATTTCGAACGCATCGCGGCCAACAAGGACGAACGCTTTGCCAACGGGCGTGTGGCGCGGAAGGCGTTCGAGCGCGTGGCGCTCAAGCAGGCGCTGCGCGGAACGACGGATTCCGTCCTGCGAAAGGATATCGACGCGGCCTTCGCGGACGATGATTTGGCCCGGTTGTGCGCTTCAAGCCCCGGCGCGCGCCGGATTGGATTTGCGGTGCCGGAGGACGCGACGGTGAGAAAGAGCTTGGCGTGAAAGATGCGTTTTCATCGGCCATAAGCGCTTCTTCGCAGCGAACGGCTTCCCGAAATGCGATTGCCTTGAATCTGTTTTGGTGCACCGGCGCCGACCTGTCAAAAAACGCATAGCTGTCGGATACTAAAGTTGGAAACGAGCAGGGCGGCCAGCCGTTTGTTCCGATTTTTACAATCAATGCGGGATGCGGCGGTGCTATCATTTCCACATTCACAAAGACAAAGACGTCTGTTCCGGGATTGGAAAGGCGGCCTTGTCTTTTTTTATTGATGGGAAGGGGGAGTTTGTTCAATGAAAAGTATTTTTAAACGCGTGGCGGCGGCCGTCCTTATCGGAGCGATGTTGCCGGGCGTGTCCGCCTGCGGCGAATCGGATGCGGGCAGCGCAGATGAAATAAAAATCGGACTGATTTACGCGCATTCCGGTTCTGCGGAGATGATCGAATCCTTATCGGAAAAAGCGGCGCTTCTGGCGATCAACGAAATCAACGATGCCGGCGGCATCAACGGCAAGCAATTGACGGCCGTTTCCGAGGACTGGGAATCGGATGAGGCAAAAGCGACCGAAAAAGCGAAAAAACTCTATTTGCAAGACGGCGTGAACATCATACTCGGAACCTGCCTCGGTACGGGAACGCAGGCTGTCAGAAGCGTTGCGGAAGAAAACGGCAAGTTGTTCATCGCGCCGACGGCCGGTTCCGGCGAAGACGAATCGCCCAATATGATCTTCACGGGCGGCACGACCTATACCTTTACAAAAGAGCTTATCCCTTTCATGGCGGAGAAGTTCGGCAACAGAGTATTCTGCGTCGGTTCCGATTACTACTATCCTGTTCGCATTGAAGCCCAAACCAAAGCGCTTATCGATCAGATCGGCGGCGAACTCGTGGGCAGTGCGTTTCTCCCGATGGAGGCAACAGACTGCTCGGCGGTCATCACAAAGATTATGCAGGCGAAGCCCGACTTCGTCTATGCCAATGTCGTCGGCAGCACGACCGCCACGTTTTATCAGCAGATGAAGGAGTACGGGCTCGATATTCCGATTGCCAGCGTGATCACGTCCGAGATGGATGCGATCACACTCGGCGGAGAATACATATCGGGTTCCTACTCTGCCTTTAATTGGTTCGCTTCGAGCGAAAATCCGCTGAGCGTCAGCTTCCTTGAAAATTTTGAAAAGGCATACGGCAGAGATGATATGCTGAAGGTAAACGCGACAATTACAGCCTCCTATTCGTCGATATACCTCATTGCCGAGGCGTTGAAGTCGGCGAATTCACAGAGCACGGACGACTTGAAGGCCGCACTTGCGACAGCGGAAGTCGATACGCCGCAGGGAATGTTCTCCGTCGACGCGGAAAACGCCTATTACGCGAAAAACTACGCGATGATCATCGAGTGGAACGATCAGGCGCGCCCCGTTACGGTCTTTGCATCCGAAAATCAACTCCCCGCCGAACCGTGGCCGGTTCTGCTTTTCCCGAATGGAAAGCCCTAAGCGCTTCAAACTTGTTTCAGAACACATTCGAAGCCCGGCGCCGCGCGCCGGTCTTTGACACCGGAAAGAAAGAGGGGCATTCAAAACATGGCAATATTGCCAATACAACTCATGAACGGTCTGTTCGCCGCATCGGTGCTCTTGCTGGTTTCGATTGGCATGGTCGTCATCTTTGGCAACATGAATGTCGTGAACCTTGCGCACGGCGAGTTTATTATGGCCGGCGCCTACACCGCCTGGGGACTGTGCGAACTTGGCTTGCCCTTCTCGCTTTCGGTAATCGGCGCTTTTGCGCTGACGGCAATACTCGGGGCGCTGTGCGAACGATTGGTGATCAAGCGTTTTTACGCCCGTCTTGAGGAAACCTTGCTCGCAACCTACGCGATCTCCGTCATTATGACGCAGATCGCGCGCCTGCTCTTCTCGTCGATGAAAAAACTGGTCCCGCTTCCCGTGTCAGGCGGTTTGTCCATAGGATCATTGGTGTTTCCCGCGTATAACTTCGTCGTTATCGCCGTTGCGGTTTTCGTTGTGCTGTTCGTATGCGTCTTGTTTTACAAGACCGGACTTGGGAAAAAAATCAGGGCGATACGCCAAAATCGACAGATGGCACAATGTCTGGGAATCAATACGGCTGTGACGGACACCATATCCTTCGGCCTCGGATGCGGACTCGCCGGTCTGGCGGGAGCGATCATCGCGCCGCTGAAGATCGTTTACCCGGCAATGGGCAGCGCGTACCTCATGGACTCGTTTTCCACCGTCGTGGTGGGCGGCGTGGATTCATTTGTCGGAACGGCGATGGCTTCGGGGCTGATCAGCGAATCGACCTCGGTGCTGGGCGGTTTCATGAGCGAAATATATGCACAGATTATCGTGCTGATCGGAATCATTTTGGTACTTCGTTTTCGCCCGAACGGGCTTTTTTCCAAGGAGAAGCGATAAGCTTATGAAGAAATTAAGTCCGCGTTTGAAAAACATCCCGCGCCGCGCGACAATGAATGCGTTGCTTTTGGTATTCATCTTGATCTATCCGCTGACGACGGGGCTTTATCAGATCGACACCATGGCCAAGGTGATACCGCTTATGATCTTCGCGTTGTCCGCAGACCTTCTGTGGGGATATACGGGCATTATGAGTCTTGGGCAGGCCGTGCCTTTCGGTATCGGAGCGTACATAGCCGCAATATCGAACAACGTATCCGCCGGAATACCTTCGTATATGAGGACTTACGGGATCACAGAAGTGCCGGCGGTTTTTCGCCCGCTGACGAATCCGTATCTCGGAACGGCGTTCGCGATTCTCATACCGTGTCTGCTCAGCTTTATGATCGGGCGCCTGTTGCTCACAGGGAAGGTGCGCGGCGTCTTTGTTTCGCTGATTACGATGGCGCTCTCAAATGTGCTTATGCTGGCCGTCAACAATGCGCAGCGGTTTACCGGCGGTTCCAACGGTGTCAACAACGTTTCACGGCCAAGTTTGTTTGGGCATATACTGAGCATTACCGAAAACTATTACTTTGTCGCGCTGATTGCGGCCCTTTTGTTCGCCGTCTGCGCGGCGCTCACATCGACAAAGTTCGGAAAGGTGCTGGGCGCCATAAGGGTCAACGAAAACAGGGTGGCCTTCATCGGATACAATGTCACCTCGTACAAGGTTTTCGTATATGTGTTTTCCTCGGCGCTCGCCGCGATAGCCGGCATCCTCTACGCGCGGACATGCGGTATGGTATCGCCTTCGCTTACCGGCCTGCGTCTGTCCATACTGGTGATCATCTGGATCGCGGTCGGCGGGCGCGGCAATCTGACAGGAGCCCTCTTCGGCTGTCTGCTCCTGAACGGCATGGAGCGGATCATGGCGGGAATCATCGGAGATGCTTGGGAATTTGTCATCGGAATCATCTTGCTCCTGATTGTCTTTTGTGTGCCGGACGGGCTGATCGGAACGCTCCTGACCGCGCGTCCCGGGTTAAAGAAAAAGGAGGCGGCAAATGGCTGACACGATTCTCGAACTCATGGATGTGACCGTCGATTTCAAAGGCTTTCTGGCGGTCGATGCCGTCAGTCTGTCCGTGGGGCGCGGCGAAGTCAGAACGATCATCGGACCGAACGGCGCCGGCAAAAGCACGCTGATAGACCTGATCACGGGAAAAACAAGACTGAAATTCGGCAAGATCGTATTCGACGGCGCGGACATTACGCTGCGCCCGCCCCACGAGATTGCCCACGCATATGGAATCGGGCGCAAATTCCAAGGCCCGAACACATTTTTCGATATGAGCGTTTTTGACAATCTCCTGCTGGCGCTCCGAGGGTCAACCGGGGTCGGGAAGAGTATTTTTTATCGCAGAACAGACGACGCAAGGGGAAAAATCGATGACATTTTAAGGATTATCGGTTTGGAAGACAAAAAAGACACGCTTGTTTCGGCGCTTTCATACGGTGAAAAACAATGGGTTGAAATCGGCATGGTTCTTGCCCAGGATGCGAAGCTCGTCATTCTAGACGAGCCGACGACGGGCATGACGGCCGATGAAACTTACAAAACGGGTGAAATGATCCGAGCCATGCGCAAAGACAGGACGATCATCGTATCGGAACACGATATGGATTTTGTCCGCCAAGTGGCGGAAACCGTCACAGTGATGAATCAGGGGAAGATTCTGGCCGAAGGCACATTTGAGGAAATTCGGCAAAATCCCGAAGTCATTCGCGTTTACCTGAAGGAGTGAAGGAGGAATGGCCACAGTTATGAAAAACGCAGACGGCGCAGCCGTCGGAACCGCCGTTTCCAAGACGGGGCGCCCGGTTCTCGTCGCGACGGATGTTTCTTCGGGTTACGGTTCCGGTCGTGTTTTGCAGGGGGTGAGTTTTCATGTTTCCGCAGGCGAAATCGTTGCGCTGATCGGGCGAAACGGCGTCGGAAAAACCACGCTTCTTCGCACCGTTATGGCACTGAACCGACTCGACGACGGGGAAATCAGCCTATTCGGTCTGCCGCTTCCCAAAGCGACCCATGCCGTTTCAGAGGCGGGCATCGCGTATGTGCCGCAGGGCAGGGATATCTTCTCGGAATTCACCGTCAGGGAAAACCTCCTGATGGGCGCGCATGCTTCCAAAAAGAAGGAAATCCCGGCGATCCTGGAGCGAATTTTGACGTATTTTCCCGCGCTGCGCTCCCATTTGAACCGTTGCGGCGGAGTCCTTTCGGGCGGTCAGCAACAACAGCTCGCCATAGGAAGGGCGCTCATGACGACGCCGCGCTTGTTGCTTCTCGATGAGCCGACGGAGGGAATACAACCGAACATCGTGTCGCAAATCGCCGAGATACTTGACCGTATTCGGGCAGAAATGAAGCTTCCGATTATTATAGTCGAGCAGAATTTGAAATTTGCCATGCGCCACGCCGACAGATTTTTGTGCATGCAGAAAGGACGGATCGTCGTTCAGGGCAAAATCGACGAACTGACCGATGCGATTATCGGCAAATACCTGAAAGTATAAGTTTGCGCTGCGGCCCGTTTGTGCAAAATCAACGGAAAGGATTGTACATGCAATGAATAAAAACACTTGGATGCCAACGGCGGATTTACTGATCCGGAATGCCAAGATCTACACCGTTGACCTTTCGATCGCGGACATTAAAAGCGGCAAAACCGATTTCACGGTCATCGCAAACGGCTTTGTCGCGGCAAAGGACGGCAAAACCATCGCCGTCGGCGACGTCCCGGACGAGCGTCTGATCGGCGAGGACACGGAGATACTCGACGCCGGCGGCGCCGTGCTCCTGCCGGGGCTGATCGATTCGCATATGCACGCGATGTTCGCCGGGATTGAACTCCTGCGCGTCAACTTCAAGGATTGCCGCTCGAAGGAAGCGTTGCTCGCCCTGCTCAAACAGCGCGCCGACGCGATGCCGGACGGAGAGTGGATCTTGGGCTGCGAGTGGAACGAACTCGTCTGGGATAAAAAAGAAGCGCCCACAAAGTCCGACTTGGACAGGGCGGCGCCAAACAATCCGGTTATGTGCTGCAGACTGTGCCACCACGTGTACGCCGTGAACAGCAGGGCTTTGGCCTTGGCCGGGATCACCCGGGACACGCCCGACCCCGACGGCGGCAGCATCGGAAGATCCGGTGACGGCGAGCCAAACGGACTGCTCTATGAAAATGCGGCAATGGGGCTTATTGACGCTGTCATTCCCGAAATGACCGAAGAGGAAACCGTCCGGGCGATCGAGGGGATAGGCAAGGTGATGAACGGTTTTGGCATTACCGCGTGCATCGACGCCAATATGACCTTCGAACAGATGCGCGCCTATCCTCAGGCGAGAGCGCAAGGCCGCTTGACATATCGCGGGAATATGATGTTCTATCTCGACAAGGCTTGGGGCGATGTCGGGTATCACCTGCGCCGAATCAGGGAAATGACAGCCGTGACCGGTTTCGGCGACGATATGGTGAAGATGAACGGCATAAAAGTCACCTTGGACGGGATTCCGGCAACGGGGACGGCGGCTATGCGCGAGCCCTACCGGCACATGCCCGAGACGAGCGGCTGCACGACGATCACGGAGGAGGAGATGCTCGAAGTCGCGCGGCTCGGGGCAAAATACAATTGGCAGATCGGCGTGCACTGTTGCGGTGACCGCGCGACGGACGTCGCCATCAAAGCGTTTGCCGAAGCGTATCGCATAAACCCGAACGACGCGCGGCACTATATCATCCACTGCGCCGTCTACAGAGAGGATCAACTGCCCCTGCTGCGGGAACACAATATTCCGATCACCGTTCAACCGACAATCGCGCTGCAAATGGGGGAACAGCCGCTTATCGGAGAGGAATTGGAGCGGCGCTATCAACAGCTGAAGGTGTTTTGCGACGCAGGGGTTTTGGTCGGCGGTTCCTCGGACTGTCCCGTCGTATCCTGCAATCCATTTTTGGGCATGTACGCCGCAGTCACGCGTCTTGGCGCGGACGGGAAGCTGTATTCGCCCGATCAGGCGCTTACGAAAGAGCAGTGCATCATCCTGTGGACAAAGGCGTCCGCGTATTTCTGCCATGACGACGACAGGTCCGGAAGCATTGCGCCGGGCAATTTTGCGGACTACGCCTTGATTGACACCGATATTCTTGCGGCTTCGCCGGAGGAAATCCGCGACACAAGGGTGCTCAAGACCGTTTTGGGCGGCAAACTTGTTTACGAATTATGAAAAACATTGTTATTACAATCGCCAGAAGTTTTGGCAGCGGCGGCAAGGAAATAGGGCTTGAACTCGCGAACAGACTGGGGATTTCCTGTTATGATCGGGAAATCCTGAAAATGGCTTCCGAGTTTTCGGGCATAAGCGAAACTTTATACCGCGAAACCGACGAAAAACTGAGAATTTCGTTGATGCGGAAACGCATGCACGGCATATTCAATCCGGAATCCGCGATCCCGAGTTCGCCTTTTGAGGATTTCACCTCGGACGATGCGCTTTTCCGGTTTCAGGCAAGCATCATCCGCGATTTGGCAAACAGCGAATCCTGCGTCATAGTGGGCAGGTGCGCCGACAAGATTCTCGCGCGCAAGAACAATGTGCTGAAAGTCTATATCCGGGCGCCGATTGAACAGAGAACGGCGGCGGTCATGCACAGGCTGCATATCGGCGAGAATGAGGCGCGCGCCTTGATCGCAAAAACGGACCGATACCGTCGGGACTATTATAAATACTATTCGGGCGGCTCGGACTGGACAGATCCCGACAATTACAGCATGATTTTGAACTCGGCGCTGATGGGGCGCGATGCCTGCGTCGCACTGCTTGAGATCTATATCAGGGATATCTTCGGAAAGAGATCCTGAAGGGGACCTCGGGGCCCCCTGAAATCAATTTTCCATGGGCAGATAGACAAACTTGCTGTGATAGTTTGGCAAATCGACCGCGCTGCCGTAACTGCCCGGCGTTATTGTCGTAAACGTTTTGAATTCGTGGGTGAAATGTGACTGGTCGTAATATCCGTATTCGGCGGCGATGTCGATTATCTTTTTCCCGCCGCCGGAATTCATCTCTGAAATGAGCTGCTGAAAACGAACGTGTTCGCAAAACGCCTTTGGGGATATGCCCATATTGTCCCGAAACACCCTGTTTATATATCTCGATGAATAGAGCGTGATCTCCTCCAGGTCACGGACGCGCGTTTCGCCGCCGGATGCGCACACGGCGTTGATCATGAGCTGCAACAGCTCGTTTGTCCGCCAGTCGCCGGCGATGAATTTCAACATAAATCTCGACCTGTCCGCAAAGCTTTGGATGTTGCGCATTTTTTCCAACAACTCCGCGCCGCCGTGCAGTTGCGACAGGTCGACGCGGTTGTTCACAAGTTCCGGAATGGTTACGCCGAAACGCTTTGGCAGGAATCCGGGCGAAAAGCGCACGCCAAAGTATTTGACGCCGCGCAGCGTCGGCAGCGCGTCGCCCTTTGTAACCAAACCGCAGACGGTTCCCTCCAGACCTTCGTCCGTTTCGGAGAACACGACATCGACGCAAGCGTCGGGTACGACGATGCGGCGGCTTGTATTTTCATCGTCCGCCGCGAACGAATAAAAATGGACGATGGGTGTATCAAAGAGCTTGATTTTATAGTATTTTGTCGTATTGACCAAGAAAAACGGCTGCACCGGATATAGATTGTTCTTCATTTCCGTCCTCCGATCATTTGAAACAATGAAAAAGACGCAGTGCCTCAAAAAGCAATGCGTCTTTGCATTTATAAGAGAATAATAGCGAATTCCATTCAAAATGTCAATGTTTTTTCGCCTCGGTCCCGGGTCGTTTTTGCTTATGTATTGCCGCTGCGGGCTTTTGCCCGAAAACGATCGTATTTGAATCGGTCGAGCGGCAGTGCGGGGCTGCCGCCGAGCGCCAGTTGGGACAGCAGCAGACCCGCGACGGGCGCCAGCCCAAAACCGTGTCCGGAAAAGCCGCAGCCCACCGTCAGCCCCGGCGCTTCAACGGGATTGTCAATCACGGGTATATGATCGAAACAATCGTCGAGAACACCCGCCCAAGTGCGCAGGATCTTCAGATCCTTCAAAACGGGAAAGTAGCCGATGACGCCCCGGCAGGTGTTCGAAGCGGCGATGCTCGTTCCGGTGAGGCGGCTGCTGTCCGTATACGGCTCAAAACCATGGGTCCCGCCGAAAATGAAGGAACCGTGCTTGGTCTGGTGGCCGTAAAAATCCGACATGGCGGCACCGAGCATTTGGAAAAACATGGGAGGAGATTCTTCCGTCACCAGCATTTCCATAAGCACCGGGGCCATGGGAACGTCAATCCCGGCGGTCCGCAACAGCTTTCCCGCGCCGTATCCGGCGGCGACCAAAACACCGTCGCCTTCATAGACAGAACCGCAGGCCGTAACGACGGCGACGACGCGGCTGCGTTTTTTTCGCAGGGATACAACCTCCGCGCCGGTCACAAAGTCCACGCCCAACCGTCTTGCCGCACGATAAAAAGCAAGGGTCACAAGCAAGGGGTTTGCGTGGCCGTCCGTCGGGCACCAACTTGCGCCGGCGACCTCGTCGGAGAGAAAGGGACAGATTTCGCGCGCCTCCGCGCGATCGACCATGCGCATGGCAAGTCCGCCGGCTTCCGCGTCCCGAACCAGTTCGCGGAGGATTTTGAGATGTTCTTCCGTCTTTCCGAGACGCAGATTGCCTTCCTGACAATATTCGATATCCATGCCCAACTCGTCGGACAGACCGGGCCAAATATTCCTGACGCCGTACATCACCGGCGGCAGTTCGGCCGGATTTCTCCCCGATTGCCGGACACCGCCCCCATTCCGGGACGAGCCGCCATTTCCGATGCAGGAATCTTTTTCCAAAACCGTGACCTTCGCGCCGCTTTTTGCGAGGTAATATGCGCTTGCGTTTCCGATGGCGCCCGCACCCACAACAATGATTTCAGCCATGCCAAAACACCTCGTTTGCCATCATCCACATTTCGATCGGGCGCGCCGGCGCGCGCGAACTCGCGTCATCCAAGTCCGATGGGCGCACATTGAGTTCGCGGGCAAGGATCGCTTTGACGAGGCGTTCGCACGTCCTGCCCTGACAGAGTCCCATGCCGCACCGCAGAAACCTGCGAAGCTCGCGGATGCTGAACATTCCGTCGTGAATCGCCGCCCGGATCTCACCTTTCGTTACCTCTTCGCAACGGCAGATGATCATTGCATCGTCCGGTTGCGAAAGAAAATCAGACAGGTGTTTTCGATGGATTTCCATCTTCATCCCTCCTCTTCCAAAATCGAACCGCCATATGGTATTTCTTCGGCACAGCCATCGTGAGCAGTCCCGTTTTGTCGAACGCGGGCAGGTTTTTGTAGTCCGTTATCCTGCCCTCGCAAACGGGTTTGCCGTCTCTCCCCAGACAGATCCCCGTTTCGCCTATTTCGGGCACGGGCAAAAACTCATATGGCAGGGTCACAGAGGCAAAGCCGCCGCCAATGTCCCCGTCAACGAGAAAAATCGCCTGGCCGGGGCAGGAAGCCACGCAAAGCCCGCAGCCGATGCATGCCGCCGTCCCGTCAACCCGCGGCAGAGAGACGATGTTTTCATCCATCCCGATGCAGTTTTTCGGGCAGGCGTCCCGGCAGGGATCGCATGGAATATTCTGCGTGCATTCGATCACCGGGCGAATGCCGGGGACGGATGCGCCGACGCCCGGGTATTTGAAAAGCTCATCGTCGGACAGGTATCCGCGCGTGAGCAAAGACGCGGAAACATCGCAGCCTTCGTTTGTCTTTTTCGGAATTGTGCCGCGATTGCCCGGCGCGAACATGCCGTCGTGCAGCCTTCCAATCGCGCGTTCCAGTTCGGCCAGGCGCGTGTCAAGATCCGAATCGGCCAAAAACCCAAGCGAATTTGCCGCCGCCGCGCCTGAAATTCTTCCCTCGATCATGGCGGCGGACGCCTCGTCGACCCCGGCGGCGTCCCCACAGGCATACAGGCCCCGCAAGCCGGTTTCGCCCAGCCTGTCGCGGACAGGCAGATATCCGAGAGGGCCTCGGTCCGTCATTTCGCAGCCGGCCATTTTGAGAAGTTCGGCGGATCCGGACAGACCGACGGCTATACAAACCGTGTCCGCCTCGAAGAACTTTTCCGTACCCGGAATGACCCGCCATTGCGCATCGACCTCGCCCAAGACGACGCCGGCCACCCTGTCCGTTCCCGTGGCGGCGACGATTGTGTGGGACAGGAAAAACGGAACGCCGCAGCGGGACAGTTTGGCCGCGTGGACGCCGTATCCGCCGACGCGCGGCGCCGCGTCCGCCACGGCGACGACGTCACAGCCCGCTTGCAGCAACTGAAACCCGACCACAAGCCCGACATTGCCGCTGCCGAGCATGAGGATGCGCCTGCCCGGACGCACGCGGTTGAGGTTCATCATGGTCTGCGCCGCGCCGGCGCCCATGACGCCGGGAAGCGTCCACCCCGGAAAGGCCGGCATATTCTCGCAGGCGCCCGTCGCGACAATGACGCTGTCGCCCGTGAAGCACCGTAT
>JAISNR010000236.1 GCA_031276135.1 Eubacteriales Family XIII. Incertae Sedis bacterium
CCGTGCTCGATGCTCAGATCGTTCTCGAGCGTCAGTCCAAGATCGACGTTTCCTTTCACCGCAGTCACCGTGGCCGAGGCGCCGATCGTTCCGCCGGCGTGGCCCGAGATGTGAAGCGCGCTGTCCTTTGTCACGCGTTCGGTGAGATTTTCGACCATCTCGCCAACCATGAGCGCTTTGTGGGCGGCGGCGGCTTCTTTTCCCAAATCCTCCCGGAGCAGCGACTGCCGGATCGAAAAATCGGACTGATGTGTGTCCGCATTCTCTTTCAGCCATTGCTTGGCCGGCTTTTTCAGCTGCTTGATCTCGTCCGAAAATTCGTTTATGAAATGCCGCGCGAGCGCCAGAGATCGTTCGGTGGCCACGCCCGTCGCTTCGCCCTTCGCGAGCGGACGATAGTGTTTGCCGGTCGCGCCGCCGGCACCCTTTTTTTCAAACGCCGCATCCGCCAAGGCGATGCCAATGCGTTCGGCGCTGAGGGCATAGGCTTCGCTTTGCGGGTTTTGCAGCGCTTCGAGAAATTTGTTGAAGGACACGGGCGGCAGGATGGTGCGGAAAACGCCGAGAACCACTATCTTCGTGACGGCGCCGAGATTCTCCCGCATATCGGCGCTGAGCAGGGAGCTCGGGTTGTCCGTGACGACGAGGGGGTCCTTCCCCATCGTCTGCGAGTAGCCGGTTTCAAGGTCGATGCGCACCAATTGAAGCAGATTGTTCTCGGATTCGGTTTTCGCGCATACCGCTTTGCTGAGCTTCTTGTCGAAGGTTTCATCCGCATCCTTGATCGCTATGGCGGCCTCGGCGCGTCCCGGGAGCCTGTTCGCCAGAGCGAAAAAGTAGATATCCTCGGCCGCTTTCCGTATCTCCTCTTGTGTTGTGCAATCTTCAAAAGCGTCCAGCAGCGCCCTGTAATCCCGGCGAAGCCTCTGCACGTGGGAGCCTTCCTGCAAATCCTCCGCGTCGCTCGTCATGGCCTCCAGATTGAAAACGCGCTGCAGATTGAGGCGCAGCTTCTTAAAGGCCGCCTTGGCCGCATCGGGTTTCCACGCGTAGTCTGTGCTCTTATCCTTGATATGTCGGGCCAGGGTCTGTATGCCCAGCACATTGAGCGCGAGCGTCGCGCCCTCCTTCGGATCGCCTTCGATTCCATATTTTGTATTTCGTTCGCCCCTTGCCGTAAAAAGGAGCTCGGCGTCGGACTCGCCGGCGTAGGCATCGAGCTTCAGCCTTCCGGTTTGGGCGGATAATCTGTCGTAATCCCGCTCCATTTCGTCGCGCACCTTGTCGAGCAAACGGATCCCGGAATTTTGCTTGGATTTCTGCACCTTTCCCTTGGCTTCCGACATCGTTCCCTTGGCGCCCAGCGCCTCTGTCAAATCCCTCCTCCGTTCGGCCGCCGTGAGATGCGCGTCCGCCGCGATAACCGCGTCCGTGCGATCCAAGATGCGGTACCGCTCGAAGAAATCCTTGATATCTTTCACGCCGGAGTAAAAATCGACTCTGTTGTCCGCGTTGACCACAAAGGACAAGAAGGCGTTGAAATTGTCGTTGACCGCTTTGACGTCCGGCAAGCTCAAGAAATCCGCGCCGCCGGCCGTTATCGCCAAAAGATTCTTCACGTCCGGCAAGCCGGACGCCAAGGAGCCGAACGCCGCCTTATAGCTCTCCCACGCATCGTCGGAACCGGTTGCCCCGGTCGAATTCGCGTCCACCGCAAGCTTGCGCATGGCGGCGAGCGTAAGCGCAAGCTCCATCCCTTTTTCGTCGTCCTCTATGTCTGCGTCCTTGCGCGCCAGTCTGGCGTCCTTTATGAGCTGCGCGCCCGTGCGCTTGTCTGTTTCGTCCGCCGTCAGCTGCATCTTTTTCTTTAATGTTTTCCTGTAAGTTCCTTTCATGTCGTTCTTCACATCGAGGTTTCCACTGCCGACAATACCCTCCGTCAGCTTGTCGAGCTTTCCCTTCGTCAGCGGCACGGCGTCCTCGATCAGCGCGGCGTCGGCAAGAGCCGTCATGGAATTGTCACGCATGTATTCGATCAGGGACTCTGCGGCCCTCCTGCAATCGGCTGCGTCTTTGGCCCGGGTCACGTCCTGTATGCGTCTCATAAAATCATCCCGGCGCATCGTGTCGTTTTCGTCGGAAGTGTCTTTGCAGTCGTCCGTCATGGTGCGAAGGTTGAACCGGTCGAGGATCTCCTTGTTGTTCGCCCTTAGTTTTTCGATCGTCTTTGCATAAATTTTCCAATTTTCTCCAATTGGCCGATTGAGCGCCGCGTGCAGCGCGTACACAATCAGCGCGAGCTTCGATGACCCTGCGGCCCTGCGGCCGGCGTCTCCGCCCCCGGCTGCGGCACGCCGCAGCCTTGCTTCGCGCAGCGCCTGCACCCCATTGACCGAGGCAAGGGCATTTCTGACCGAGTCGCTCTTCGCTGTGAGGCCGGCTATGCCGCTGACGGTTTCAGTCGCGAGATCATTCGCCGCACCGGCCTTTTCTCCGGACATCATACGGCCGAGAACCTCGTCGCAATCGATGGCATGATCCTCCATGTCGAGCAGAAGCGCGGCCTTTGCCGTTTCGGTGAGTCCGCCGCCGTCTTTCGCTTGGAACAGATCCTCCGCCGATTTCAATACGGTTTGCAATGCCGCCTGCGCCGGCTTGCCGATGTCGCCGATCCCGATCAGTTTGTCAAGCAGAGCCACAAACGCACGCGCGCGCGCCGTGTCGGAGGCGTTCATTTGATCCTTTGTTTCCTTTGTCATGGTCGAAAGATTGAAAAAACTTCCCAGATTTTTCTTTATGGAATCCGCGGCGGCGCGAAGCTCCTCCCACTCGAGCTTCAAGTCTTTTTCGCGTGCATTGGCATTCGGCCCCGCCGCTTCCGACAGCAGCTTCCGGGCCCGCGCGAACAGGGTCTGCGCGCCGAGCACGGCAAAGGCGACATCCGTGCTGCCTTTGACGGCGAAACTCCTCTTCGCCGCCAGGAGCCCGGCTCTTTCGGCGTCGCGCGCGGCGATGAGCCCGTCGATGTTTTCGAGCGTCCGGTCGTCGTAGACGGATCTCGCTTCCCTTTCCCGCGTCCTGAGCGCATCGATCGGCCTGCGCCTCTCCTCGATCTTCTCCTCCCGCCTCCGCTTTGCGGCCGCCGCGCGCGCCGCGTCCGCCTTGGCCTTTTTCTCTTTGTACAGGCTCGCGCCGGCCGCCAGCGCCAGCTGATGCCCCAGATCGTCCTTGAAAAAATAGCCTTCTTTCGTGCGCTCCGCGATCCGCCTGAGCAGACCGATGCCGGCGGGATCAAAGCCGCTCGCCAATTTGACGTGCAGGACATCGCGGGCCAAGCCCATCTGAAGCTCGCGCGCCTCCGACTGGTCCTCCGCGTCGATCAGTCCTTTCAAAGCCCTGAACCCCAACCGCTCGCGGGAAAGATCCCGGCCGATGAGGTCGCCGAAGAAGTTCATGACGCGGTTTCCGAGGCGCTCGCCGTCGTAGACGCTCGCCTGCTTTCTGAGCAGGTCGGCGGCCTTGCCGT
>JAISNR010000090.1 GCA_031276135.1 Eubacteriales Family XIII. Incertae Sedis bacterium
CTCTTGACGCCGGGAGCGATACGGATTACAATGAGTATATTGTAAAATGTAATGAGTAATTTGCGGAGCGCATTAAAATGTTCCAACGAAAATTGGTTTCCCGGCTTGTGGACAGGCTCACGGAATCGCGCAAGTTCATACAAATAGTCGTCGGGCCGCGTCAAACGGGCAAAACAACGGCAGCCGTTCAGGCTTTGGAGCGATTGAATTTGCCGCACCGCTTTGTTGGCGCGGACGATATAACGCTTGTGAGCGCGGAATGGCTGCGCAGCGAATGGGAACAGGCACGGGCGTTGGCAAAGCCCGACGGCGCGATACTCGTCGTTGACGAGATTCAAAAAGTGCCTCAGTGGTCGTCTGTCGTTAAACTCTTATGGGACGAGGACAGCCGCAACCGCATTGCGCTCAAAGTCGTCTTGACGGGCTCGTCCTCTCTTCTTTTGCAAAAAGGGCTTGCGGAGTCGCTTTTGGGGCGGTTTGAAGTGCTGTACTCTCCGCATTGGTGCTATTCGGAATGTCGCGAGGCGTTTGGCTACACGCTTGACGATTTTCTGTTGTTCGGCGGTTATCCCGGCGCGGCGGCTCTCATAAAGGACGAAAATCGTTGGGCGCGGTACGTCGGGCAGTCGATAATCGAGCCGACAATCTCGCAGGATATTCTCATGATGGAAGAAGTCCGCAAACCCGCGCTGTTGCGGTCGCTTTTCCTGCTTGGCGCCGCATACAGCGCACAGGAACTGTCCTTTACCAAGCTGCTTGGGCAGTTGCAGGACACGGGAAATACGGTCACGCTCGCGCATTATCTTGAGCTGCTCGGCAAGGCGAATATGCTGACGGGATTGCAGAATTATTCGGGCAATCGGATTCGCATCCGCAAGAGTTCGCCGAGGTTTATGGTTTACGATACGTCGCTGTTGACATATGCGGACGGCACGAATCGGCGGCATTTGCTCGACAACCCAACCGAAAGAGGACGATTGGTCGAAAGCGCGGTCGGTGCGTATTTGCTGGCTCGCGGCAAAGAAGAAGGCTTCGAGGTCTATTGGTGGCGCGAGCGTGACAAGGAAGTGGACTTTGTGATCAAGCGGGGCGGCAAACTCACCGCGATTGAGGTAAAAAGCGGTCGGGTAAAAGGCGTGGGGGGAAGCTTGGAGTTTAAGAAACTGTACCCCGAAACACTGTCCCTTATCGTCGGAACAGCCAACCGCAAGTTGGAAAATTTCTTGCTTGGAGAAATTCCTCTGTTTTTATAATCGAACCGTCAACGGGCGCCGCGAAAGAGGAGCTGCGCATCTCCGAATGAGCCGCAACCTCACTCCCCGCGCTCGAACTCGATCCGCGTCACGGCGTAGATCCATTGGTTGCTCTCCGCGCCCGGAATGAGCAGGCGCAGAGGCCGCTCGGATTCGGACAGCGGCGCGAGCGACAGGATGACCTCCTTGCCCGTGAGCGTCCGTTCGTGAATCGTGATCCTGTACCCGTCCGAGGCGATGAAGCGCACGGCGGAGAAGTCCTCTGGCTTCGCGCCTCGGGATTCGAGGAAGGCCGCCAGCGTCGGCCCCGTCGCCTCGACCGTGCCCGCCTTCGCCGTCCGGCCCGTCGCGGAGGCCCGCGTCAATTCCAGCTCCGCCAGCTCGTTCGGCGTAACGGTGAATTCCTCGTCCGCAAGCCCCGCGATCTCGATCGGCGTGTCGCCGTATTCGGAGATGTCCGGCAATTTCCCGCCGCAGGCCGCCTGCGCGAGCAGCAGAAGGGCCGCGCACAAAAGGCTAATCGGGCGTTTCATCAAACGTTTCATCTTCCGTCACCAAATACAGCTTGCCCGTGGCCGGATCGCGGTAGACCTTGCCCAGCTCCTCGTAGCGCGTATCCGCGTCGAGTTCCGTGCCCGCGCCGCCCCGGACGTCCTCGACCTCGGCCATCTCCTCGCCGCGCGCCTCGGCCTCCGGAATTGCGGCGATGTCCACGTTCCAGTTGATCACCAGGGCGAGCATCAGGCCGCAGGCGAACACGAGCATCACGTCCGCGAGATTCGCGACGCCGTCCATCGGGTTCACGCCCTCGCGCTCCGCGCCGTCCCCGGCGAGCAGGCTTTTACCGTATCTCCGCTTCATCCGCCGCCTCCGCTTCGCCGGGCGCCGCCGACAGCCTCTCCAGCAGGCACTCGAGCGCCATTTCCAGCGACGCCGCGTATTCCGCGTACCATCGCTTCCGAATCCCCGAAATCACGAACGCGACGGCGGCGGCGATCAGGCCCGCGACCGTCGTGTCGAACGCGACCAGCAGCGAGCGCGACAGCGTGTAGGTGTCGCCGCGCCCGAGCGCGATGATGCCCGGCCCGAGCGGGATCAGCGTGCCGAGCAGCCCGAACATCGGGCCGAGCCGCACGATCAGATCCGATATGCGCGCGATGCCGTCCCGGCGCGCGATCTCCCGCCGGGCGAGCCGCACGGCGAGCGCCTCGCGCGCGGCGGGCGTGAGCGCGGGGTGCCGCGCGACCTCCAAGAGCACGGCCTTCTGCCGCTTGAGCAAGCCGCTGCCCCGGATGACGGCCTCCACGTCCGCGTCCGCCGCGCGCAGGCTGTCCGCCAGCGCGGGCAGCCGCACCTTCAGCCGCGCGCGCTCCGTGAATACCTCCGCGAGCAGCGAGCCGAGCAGGAACAGCGTCGCCGCCATGAGAAACAAAAGTACGGCGATCACCGGAATCTCCAGCGAAGCCGAAATCGCGCGCAGCGCGCCGCGCAGTGTGTCACCCGTCATCATACTCCGTCCTCCAAGCCCGCTCTGTAGCGGACGCATTCGACAAGCCCGCCGAGCAGGAACAGCGCGAGCGCCAAGACCGCCAAGGGAATTAAAGGCAAATTTTCCTTTATAAGGGGCATTTCGACCGCCGTGTCGGACATCTCCGCGTCGCGCCAATTCTGTACGCCGCCCTTGTCGCCCTCGGATTCCGCCCGCGCGGGATTGAGTACGGCGATCTCGCGCCCGACGCGCGTTTTTTTCGCCGCGTCCTGCGGCGCGACGGCGGCTTGTTCGCCCTGCGATGCGGCTTCGGCGGTTTCGGTTTCGGCGGGGGATGTTTCGCGCGCGGCGTCCTCCGCGTCCCCCGCCCCGCCGTCCGCTTCGGGCGCGCCGCCCCCGCCGGGCTTGCCGTTCACCAAGATCGTCGCCGTCGCGCCGCCGTAGCTCGCCGCAATCGTCGCGCTGCCCTCGGCCCTGACGGCGATCTCGCCGTTTTCGTCCACGGTCGCGACGCTCGGATCGCTCGACGACCACGCGAGCTTCGCGTTTTCCGCGATCGCCGGATCCGCGGCCGAAAGGCGCGCTTCGGAGCGGAACAGGCTGCCGACCTCCAACTCCAAAACGGATTCGTCCATCACAATCGTCGGCGCGCCGCCGAGCGTGATCTCTATCGTGTGAACCCATTTCGCGCTGTTTGACGCGGTGCGCGTGCGGGCGTCCGTCTGCCCGAAAACGAGCCGGAAGCGCGTGTTCGCGTTCAGGTTCAGGTAGTCCGAGCCGAAGGACGCGCCCGCGAGCACGCGGTTCCAATCATCCGCGAGCGCGAGCATCGCCGGAACGGGAACGCCGTCACGCGTCGCGTACGCGTTTCCCGCGCCGGCGTCGTAGTCGAAGTTGTCCGGCAGGCTGTAATAGCAGTAGCGCGGCGTATCGATCAGAAATCGCTTCGTCAGCGAGGTGTAATAAGCGCCCTGCTTGTCGCGCGTCCAGAAGTTGAAGCTCTGCACGCCGGCGAGATCGATCCCCGCCGCTTCCGTCAGATCCGCGAGCGGCACGCCCGCCACGTGGTCGATCACGACGCTCGGCATGTTGTCGATGAAGGTGTAGTCGGCGTACACGACGTTCATGGCCCGCATTTCATCGAGCGTGAACACGGCCTTCTCGTAATACGGCCCGCCGAAATACCCCACCGTGACGGTCAGCGAATCGGCCGCGTATCCGCCGAACTCGTCGTCGTCCAGCGCGCACACCGGCGCGAAGGCGAGCAGCGCGAGCGCGAGGAGCGAAGCCGCCGCGAAGCGCCCGCGCCTTGGCTCAACCGGCGGGCGCGGCGTCAAGCGTCACCTCGATTTCCAAG
This sequence comes from Eubacteriales Family XIII. Incertae Sedis bacterium, assembly GCA_031276135.1. Classification (GTDB taxonomy): domain Bacteria; phylum Bacillota; class Clostridia; order Peptostreptococcales; family Anaerovoracaceae; genus JAITLA01. The sequence continues at coordinate 4,100 of JAISNR010000090.1, forward strand.
GACGCGGGTTCAAAGCGGCTGTTCGTGAACGTGAACACGTACGCGCCCGCCTCCTTCACGGGGCAGGAAGGGGACGCGAAATAGTCCGCTTTCAGCGTCAGCTCGCCCGTCCGCGCGCGATAAAGCCGGCTCGAGGGAATCATGGACGGTTCCCCGTCCTTGGGCCTTACGTAGACCGTCGCCCCGTTCCAAAAATCCGCGTCCTCGCATTTGAACGTCAAATCGAGCCCTATGGCCGGCGCCTTCGTGAGAAGCGACAGCTCCGCCGCTTCGCGCTTGACCGTTAGGGACGCGCTCTTGTTCGCAGAACCGGACGCGTGGAAGACGAAGCTGTACGCGCCGGCCTCGCCGAACAGCGATTTGTCGAAAGCGATGCCGGCGTCGCCGAGCCTGTACTTCGCCGCGTCCACCTTGACGTATCCGCCCGAAGCGGGCGTTTTCAG
>JAISNR010000126.1 GCA_031276135.1 Eubacteriales Family XIII. Incertae Sedis bacterium
GCGGCGAACGCTTCACGCAGCCGCAGGTGATCGAATGGGCGCGGCAGTTGCTCGAAGCCGTTTGCTATCTGCACAGCCGGCCGCCGCACGGGATCTTGCACAGCGACATCAAGCCCGCCAACATCATGCTGACGCCGCAGGGCGACATCTGCCTGATCGATTTCAACATCGCGCTCGCGCTCGGAGAAAGCGGCGCGGTCGCCGTGGGACGCAGCCAAGGCTACGCCTCGCCCGAGCACTACGGCCTCGATTTTTCGTCGGGGAGCACGGACTACCGGCCGAATTTTTCCGCCGGCGACGGCGGACACGCGGACGCGAGCGGCACCGAAGCGCGGCTCGATCCGGGTGCGACGGAGCCGCTGTCCGATCCGGGCGCGACGGAAACCATGGCGTCGTCCGCCGCCCCGCCGTTCGCGGAAACGCCGTCTGGCGTGCGCGCGCAATCCTCTTCGGGCGTGTCGAGCCGGCGGAAGGTCGTTCTCGACGTGCGCTCGGACATCTACAGCCTGGGCGCCACGCTGTACCACCTGCTGACGGGCCAGCGGCCCGCGACGACGGCCACGGAGGTGAATGCCCTTTCGCCCGGGGAATGCAGCCCCCGCATTGTGGAGATCATCAACAGGGCGATGGCGCCCGACGCAAATCTGCGCTATCAAAGCGCCGAGGAGATGCTGTCCGCCTTCAATCGTCTGCACGAAAGCGATCCGCGCGCGAAACGTCACAGGCGGCGGCGCCTCGTTGCGGGCGTCCTGCTCGCGGCGGCTTTTTTGGCGAGCGGCCTCGCCTCCTTCGCGGGCCTTGGACGGATGGAACAGACGCAGAGCGCTTACGCCTCCGCGGAACGCGCGGCGAACGTCTTGGCTGCGGGCGATGTGGCCGGGGCGACGCGTCTCGCGCTCGAGGCGCTCCCCGAAAAGAGCGGATTCTTCGCGCCGCCGCGCGCGCCTCTGGCGCAAAGCGTGCTTGCCGATGCGCTGGGCGTATACGATCTGTCTGACGGATACAGGCCTTTCCGCACCGTCAAACTGCCTGCGCCGCCCTTCAAGATCGCCCTCTCCGAAAGCGGCAAGACGGCCGCCGCCGTGTACGCCTACGAGGTCGCCGTGTTCCGCACGGAAACGGGCGAGATTGCGGCGCGGCTCCCGGCGGCGCGCTCCGCCCTCGCGGACATCGAATTCATCGGCGACGAATTGCTCGTCTATGCGGGCGAAAGCGGCATATGCGCCTACGATGCGGCGGCCGGAAAAACCCTGTGGACCGGCAAGCCGGCGACGGAGATCGCCGTTTCCGCAGACGGCGGAACGATCGCCGCCGTGTACAGGGACGAGGATTTTGCCGCGGTCTATGACGCGAACGGCACGAAAAAGGCCGTCTTATCCTTCGGCGGCAGAAAACAGCGGCTCGCGGCCAACGATACCTTCGCGAATCCGAACGACAACCTGCTCGCGCTGAACGCGGACGGCAGTCTGCTCGCCGCGAGCTTCGACGACGGCTCGCTGTCGGTATTCAATGCGGCAAGCGGGACCGGCCTCGTGGATCTGCCTGCGGACGCCGCGTTCACGCACTTTGAGGGCGGCTTTTCGGGCCCCTACTTCGCTTTCTCCGCGACGGGGAAGGACAATTCCGTATTCGCGGCTCTGGACATGCGCACGGTCTCGCAGACGGGCGGCTTTCAATCGGACGGTCGCTTCGGCGTGTCGGCGGACGAGAGCGGCGTGTTCGTTTCCGCAGACAACATCGTGGTCCTGCTCAACCCTGCGGACGGCGCGCAGCAGGAAGTCGCGTATACCGAGGGCGATGTGATCGGTTTCGCGCGCGACGCGCGGCATACGATCGTCGCCACGGACGACAACGCCTTCGCGGTATTCAGCCGCGAGGCCGGCCAACTCTCGAAACACAGCGCGGGTAGTGCCTGCGATTTCGTTCGCATCGCGGGCGATTTCGCGGTCGTGGGCGGGCGGGACACGCCCGTTCTGCGCATCGTCAGGCGTGCGGACCGTTCCGACGCACAGATCTTCGTCTATGACGCCTCCTACGCGCACGACGAGGCGCGCGTGAGCGCGGACGGCACGCGGGTCATGCTGTTCTCCTATGACGGCTTCCGTCTGCACGATGAAACGGGGCGGCTGATCCGCGAGGCGGAAATCCCGGACGCGGGTCTCGTGTACGACCAGCAGTACAGCAAGAGGAGCGGCAATCTGACGGTGCTCCACAGGGATGCCCTGCGCATCTATTCGGGGACGGACGGCGCACTTCTCTTCGAAGCGACCGATTTGCGCTCCGCGTTCTACGCGCCCTACGGCGTGAGCGTGCTGGATCGGGACGGCAAGCTGCGCCTGATCGACGCGGATACGGCGGAGGTCCTGTACGAGGGCGAGGCGGACGGCGCGTTCGCGGCCTACTGCGGCAGGGTCGTGGACGAGGCGTTCCTCGCGGGCGAAAAGCTGCTCGGGGCGACGAAAACCGAGGACGGGTACCTGTTCGCCGTCGGCGGCGCGGAAAACGGCGCGGTGTACGACGACGCGGGCAAAAAACGCTTCGACTTCATCACGGGCGGGGAGGGCGAAGCCTTCTTCACGGCGGACGCGCTGATCCTATCCCCCGCACACGGCACGCCCGCGGCCTACAGCCTCGAAACGGGCGGGAAGATCGCGGATCTGGAAAAGGACGCCTATCTGACCTATGTCACGGAAACGGAAAAGGGCGTCGTCAGCGAATACATCTCCGCGGACGGCGAACGCTTCGGCATCCTGCTGGACGCGGAATACAAGCCCGCGGCGCGGCTCGCGGGGATCTGCGATGTCGCGGGGGAAGAATTGCTGTTTGATTATAAAAAAGGGAACCTGCGGAAAACCCGCATATATTCCATAGATGAGTTGATCGACATGGTCGAATGAGGAGGTGGTGCGCAAGGAAACACACAAACCGGGATATTTTTTGAACTTGAAAGGAGAACAACATTGAAAAGAAGAATCAAGAAAGGCATGGCGTTGCTCTTGGCGGTCTTCCTGGCGCTCACAACGCTGTACGGAAGCCCCGTGTTTGCTTCGCTGCTGCCGCTGGAGGAAGTGACGGGTCTGAACTTGGATCTGACCGACCTCACGCCGGAGGAACTGAAAGCGGTCAAGAAGTCTGAGATTGTAAGCAGACTGAATGGACAAAACGCAAACGTGACCATATCCGAAGAGGTGATCGTGAAAGGACGCGTCCTGTCCGGCAGCTACCAAAGCGGAGCCGCGACGCCGGAGTACATCGTCCTCGAAAAGCCGGACGACACGATCGACTTTGGGAGATATTCCTATGGAACTTTCATATTGGAACTGATCGTCGGCACGGGCAAACAGCTGAATCCCGGCGACAAGCGCTATATTGTGAACGTGAGCGTTCCCACAATATACGTATCCGGCGATCTGTACGCGCAGGATGAAACCGGTGCTCGTGAAAACATAAGCTTTCTTGAGTATGTATATTCAAGCGAGCCGACCGATTACGATACCTATCGCGTAACGGCTACGCCGGCCTTCGATCCGGGCGCCGAACACTATTTGGGATTGTATTACAATAATCCCCCGTTTGATGCAACGGTGTACAAGGGGCATTTCAACACGGAGGATGAGGCGAAAGCGGCTGAGGGCGCAGATGTGACGTCCGACATTTTAAACCCAAACATGAGCGATGTGGACAAAGGTTACAAGGCGGTCTACAAAGATCCGCAGAAATTTACCGTCGTTTACAAAAAAGGCGACAAGGTTATTTCGCTGAAGAAGATCAGTGTGCAGTTGGAGATCGATCTTGAAAATTTACGTGTGAGCGGACAACTGAGCGGACAGCCTGCGGCCGGCGGAGCGCGCATGAATATCGGCTATGCACGAGAGTATCAATTGCTGGATCTCGGTGTCGACAGCGACGGCTACGAATTTCCCGTTCCCACGATGTATAAACCGGACGACAGGTATTATTTGACACTGTCTCTTTTGGGCACCGACAATGCCAATCTCTACAAGGCCGTCTACAAGGGCAAATTCACCACGCCAGAAGCCGCGGAAGCCGCAGCGGCGGAGAATCCGGATATCGACGTTACGTCGAGCATCTGGTCGGACTACAGTGCAGCATACGGCGAGACGGAGGCGTTCACGCTCGTGCTGAAGAGCGGCGAGACCAAGACATTCTTTGCGCTTCAGAATTTCGACGTGCACGTGGGCCCCTCGTCGGGTCGGCCGGCGCCGCTGGGGATTTACAAACAGTTGAGCACCGGCAACAGAAATTCCGTCGGATATATTAATCCCGACTACCTTGACCTGCACGAATACGATGCGGAACGGAACATCCCCGTCACGTACACGTATAAAATGGAACCGACCTATTTCGCGGACGACGAGTATTATTTCGGCATACAGTATTACAGTGCCGAGAAGGAGAAACTTGACAACCGGAAGGTCGACAAAGCGGTCGTCGGACACTACGACTCGTTGCAGGCCGCCGAGGGCCAAGAGGACATAAAGAGCCGTCTCTTGATCACTACAAATATGTCCGCTGTGGATGCCGGCTACAAGGCAAACTACAAAGGCCGGGGCGTGGATTTCACCTTGTTTGCCGAAGGCGAGGTGCACAAATTCACGATACGGGCGGAGGACGCGCCGGACGATTCAAATTTCGACAACGCGTCCACACTGCCGAAGATTCCTTATTTCGCGGTTACGGGCGCCAATGAATCGTCCAATGGAGCCTCTATAGTTTCCGACAACATTTACAGTGTTGGAAGCGAAAACGACACCTATTTTTACAACGGCTATCAAACCCTGCTGGTGAGCGGCAGCGCGGTGAATCTGGACAATCTGGCGCCGATATTCAGCTATCAGGCTTACACCAACCAAGACACAGATTATGTCAGTGATGTACGCGCCAAAGGCAGTATGCAGTACAGCAGCACATCGACACCGGGCTTTTCGGACGGGAAGCCCGTGATCTACACCGCCACGATTCGTCTTGCAAACAGGGACGACAGTTCACAGAAGAACTACTTCGTGACCTTCGCCAAGCAGGAAACAGGCGGCGCTAAGCTGTTTGTCAACGGACCCGACGAGCGCGAAGTGTATCTGAACAACTATTACGACAACAAGCACGACATCTTCATCGCGAACTTGGGTGACGCGACGCTGGAAGATCTGAAAGTGGAACTGAGCGGCGCGAGCAACATCCGGCTGGACGACTACTGGACGCTGGGCGGAGATCTGAACACCACGCTCGCGGCCTTTACGTCCACGCGATGGTTCACACCGTCCGGAAACACGCAGCAATACGGAGCACTGGCGAACGCCGCGAAGATACGCCTGCTGCCGGACGGAAAAGGTCCCATCGCCGGCACGCTGACGATCTCCGCAAAGGGTCAGGCGACGCGCACGATCCGGCTGACGGGTGTCGCGGGCAATCCCGAAATCATCACCGAGCAAGCGTACATTGACAAAGTGAAGAATGTCAAGTACGTGCCCTATTCCTTCCTCATACAGACGAACAACATGCACGATTGGAACAAAGTCACATTCAAACCCGAAGACCTCGAAAGTCTGCCGGAAGGCCTGACATTGCGGCCCAACGGCGAGATTTACGGCACGCCGACAGAGACGGGAGAATTCCCCATAACCGTGATAGCGGATTACAGCGCGCCGGAGTTTAAGGACTCCGTGGAGGAGTTCACCCTGAAAGTCTTGGATAACGACGACGCCAACGTCGCCGCCACCGTAGACGAGGGCTATGAACTTGTCCGGGAGGTGCCGAAGACGGTGGCGAGCATTCGGGATTATGAATTTTCCAGTGCGGGCGAACATGACGAGTTCATCGATTTCTGGCTGGACGGCAAGAGGTTGACGAAGGAGGTCGATTACACGCATGAGGACGGCAGCACCGTGATCACGATTCGTTCGCAGACCTTCGAGAAGTACGGAGACGGCGCGCACACCATCGCGGCCGAGTTCCGCGTGGACGGCAGCACGAAGAAGGATCTGAAGCGCGCCGCCCAGAACTATACGCTTGATCTGAAAGCCGACGAAGGAAACGGAGGCGGCGGCGGAGGCGGCGGCGGAGGCGGCGGAGGCGGCGGAGGCGGCGGAGGCGGCGGTTCCTCGCCGGGCACTTCGGAACAGTCTTCGGGCGGCGGCACGTCGGGCGGCGGAGACAGTCCTGCAACCGTGGGCAGCTTCACGGACATTCGCGGACATTGGGCGGAAGACGCCATCCGCACGGCGGTCGAGAAGGGCCTGTTCAAGGGCGTGAGCGCAACGCGTTTCGACGCGAACGGCACGCTTTCGCGCGCGATGCTCGTGACGGTGCTGTGGAGGCTCAGCGGGCAGACCTCGCCCAAGGGCGCTTCCTCGTTCGCGGATCTGAACGCGGGCAAGTGGTACAGCGACGCGATCGCGTGGGCTGCGGAGAACGGGATCGTGCAGGGCTATGCGGACGGACGCTTCGGCGTCAACGATGCGGTGACGCGCGAACAGATCGTGACGATCCTCTTCCGCTACGCGCAGTACGCGGGCATGGACGTGAGCGGGCGCGCCGAACTCGACGCCTTCGCGGACGCGGCCTCCGTGCCTTCGTGGGCCGAGGACGCCATGTCGTGGGCGGTGCATGCGGGCCTGATCCGCGGACGCGACGACAATACCATCTCCCCGTCCGACGGCGCGACGCGTGCGGAACTCGCCACGATCATCGTGCGGTTTTTGGACTTGGAAAGCTCTTCCGGCGAATAAGCGCTCCGGCACCGCCGGCAAAACAGGGAACCCGCCGCGCCAAAGGCGCGGCGGGTTCCTCTCAACTTTGGCTATTTTGAGGCATAACAAATCGCAGAATGACTGAAGTTTCGAGAATAAAAGCGGGTTCTTGCCACGGATGAAGATGACGCGAACCCGCTTTTATTCTCTTCCAAGTC
>JAISNR010000206.1 GCA_031276135.1 Eubacteriales Family XIII. Incertae Sedis bacterium
CTGATCCTCTGGAGCTCGGAGGAATTCGGCTTCGTCGAGCCGGACGACGCCTTCAGCACGGGCAGCAGCATCATGCCGCAGAAGAAGAACCCGGACGTCGCGGAGCTGATTCGCGGCAAGACGGGCAGGGTGTACGGCGATCTCTTTGCGCTGCTCACCCTCATGAAGGGCCTGCCTCTGGCCTACAACAAGGACATGCAGGAGGACAAGCCGCCGCTGTTCGACGCCGTCGACACGCTGAAAGCCGCGATTCCCATCCTCTCGGGCATGCTGCGGACGATGAGCGCAAAGCCCGCGCGCATGGAAGAAGCCGCGCGCGGCGGCTTCATGAACGCGACCGACGCGGCGGACTACCTCGCGAAGAAGGGCGTCCCGTTCCGGGATTGCCATGAGATCATCGGCCGCCTCGTCCTGCACTGCATCGGCGCGGGCAAGGCGATCGAAGATCTGTCCATAGACGAATTGAAGCGCTTCTCCGCGCACTTCGAGGAGGATGTCTACGGACACATCGACGTGCGCGCCTGCATAGAGGCAAAGCGCTCCGAGGGTTCCGCGTCCTTTGAGAGCGTCGAGCGGCAGATCGCGCTGACGGAGTCCGCGCTCGCGGCGCTGTAAAAAAAAGGAGGGCGCGCCGCTCCCGTATCCGTGTCACCGCGCGCCCTCCTCCGTTTTCCATTGTTCGCTATGCCTTGTCCGCCGCGCCCGCTTCCCCGCGCCGGGCCTTCCTGTCCTCAAAGAATTTCTTGGCCGGCTCGGGGAACATGGCGCCCGTCAGCACGTCCTCTTCCTGTTCGATGTATTCGGCGAACTGCTCCTTCGTCTTTTCGAGCTCCGGTTCCAGCAGATCGGCCGGCCGGACCGTGACGCGCGCCGCTTTCCGGATGATGCGCTGCACCATCTCGTCGCTGATCGGAACGGTCGTGCGCCCGTACATGCCCTTCACCACCTGCTGAAGCTCCCTCGGAATCATCTTGTAGCGTTCGCCCGCGAGCACGTTCAGCACCGCCTGCGTGCCGACGATCTGGCTCGACGGGGTCACGAGCGGCGGGTAGCCCAAATCCTCGCGCACGCGCGGCACCTCCTTGAGCACGTCCTCGAACTTGTCCATCGCGTTCGACTGCTTCAGCTGCGAAACGAGGTTCGACAGCATGCCCCCCGGCACCTGATAGACGAGGGTGTTGATGTCCACGCCCATCAGCTTGGGATCGAGGAGGCCGCTCGCGATGTACTTCTCGCGAATCGGCTTGAAATGCGCGGCGATCTTGTTCAGGCCCTCCATGTCTATGCCCGTGTCGTACTCCGTGCCGCGGAAAGCGTAGACCATCGGCTCCGTCGAAGGCTGCGACGAACCCTCGCCGAAGGGCGAGATGGCCGTGTCGATGATGTCCACGCCGGCCTCCGCCGCCTTCATATAGGTCATGGCGCCGAGTCCGCTCGTCGCATGCGTATGCAGCTCGACCGGTACGCGCAACGCGCCCTTCAGGTCCTTCACGAGCTTGTGGGTGTTGTAAGGATCAAGCAATCCAGCCATATCCTTGATGCAGAAGGAGTCGGCGCCCATCTGCTCGATCTCCTTGCCGAGCTTGATGAACATCTCGTTCGTATGCACGGGGCTGAGCGTGTAGGAAACGCAGCCCTGCGCGTGGCCCCCGTACTTCTTGCAGGCGCGGACGGCGCTCTCCAGATTGCGCGTGTCGTTGAAGGCGTCGAATATGCGGATGATGTCGATGCCGTTCTCGATGGACTTCTTCACGAATTCGTCCACCATGTCGTCGGCGTAATGCTTGTAGCCGAGCAGATTTTGACCGCGCAGCAGCATTTGGAGCTTCGTGTTCTTCACGTGGCGGCGAATGGTCCTGAGCCTCTCCCACGGATCTTCGTTCAGGAAGCGTATGCAGGCGTCAAAGGTCGCTCCGCCCCAGACCTCGAGCGCGTGGTAACCCACCCCGTCCATCGTTTCGAGTATGGGAAGCATCTCCTCCATGGTCATGCGCGTCGCGATCAGGGATTGATGCCCGTCGCGCAACGCGGTTTCGGTAATTTTTATCTTTGCCATGCGTTTTTTCCTTTCGATATCATCCTATGCGCAAATATTTTGTGACGCGCCCTCAGAGGATCGCGATCGCGTCGCCGGGCTTGACGCGGCCACCCTCGATCACACGCGTGAATATGCCCTCCGTGGGCATGACGCAGGTTCCCGTCTGCTGCTTTATGGCGCAACCCGTATGGCACTCTTTTCCGATTTGCGACACCTCGCAGAGACTTTCGCCCACGCGGAGCCGCGTGCCGACGGGCAGGTCTTTCAAATCGACGCCGACCGTCGTGATGTTCTCCGCAAAAGCGCCCGCCTCGACGGAAAGGCCCAGCTTGCGCATCTTGTCCGCGCTCTCGTCGGCCAAGAGGCTCACCTGCTTGACCTCGCTCAGCCCGAAGTGCGCATCGCCGACGACGCCGCCCGCGCGAAGCTCCGCCGAAGCCACAGGGCGTTTGACGACGCCCGTTTCGGCGCTGACATTGACGGAAAGCACACGCGCATCGCTCGATTCAAGATTCTTCGCATTCATACAATCCCGACTTGCCTCCTTCCTTTCGATACAGACGAATGTCCGATATGCGCATGCCTCTGTCCGCGGCCTTGCACATATCGTAGATCGTCAGCGCGGCGACCGAAACCGCGTGCATCGCTTCCATTTCGACGCCCGTCTTGCCGGTCGTGCGCACATCGGCCTCTATGCGAACCGCGCACAACTCCGCGTCCAAATCAAGGCGCATCCCGACATCCTCGAGGAATATGTTGTGGCACATGGGTATCGCGCGGGCCGTATCCTTCGCCGCCATGACGCCGGCCGTCTGCGCGACGGACAGCACGTCGCCCTTCGCGCCGCCGCCCGACCGGATGATCTCCAGGGTTTCGCGCTTCATGTAAACGCGACCGCGCGCCACGGCCCTTCGCCTCGTTTCCGGCTTGTCCCCGACATCCACCATGCGCGGTCTGCCGTTTTCGTCCAAATGCGAAAGCCCGGGTACCGCGACGCCGGCGCCCCGCACGTCGTCCATTCGCTTATCCTCCTATGCGGTTCATGCCCCGCCGCACCGGCGCTTCGCCCTCGTTGATCCGATGGCGCGCCTCCTTGGACAAGACGGCCTCCCGCAACAAGGCGAGAAGCGGCGCGTCCTCCTGCGCGCGCAGCGCGGGCCGCAGATCCATCTCGCGGTTGGAATGCAGACAGGTCTTGAGTCTGCCGTCGGCCGTGAGCCTGAGCTTGTTGCAATCGCCGCAAAAATGGCTGCTCAGCGGGCTGATGAAGCCCACGCGCCCCGGCGCGCCCGGATATCTGCAATATCGCGCGACCTCCGCGCCGCCGGGCTTTCCCGAAACGGGAACGAAGCCGTCCAGAGCCGCTTCGATTTCGTGCCCCGCGATGTACGCAAGGCCGAAGCCGGCGGCGCCTTCCCCCACGGGCATCAGCTCTATGAAGCGCACATCCCACGGATGCTCCAGCGTCAGGCGCGCAAAATCCAAGACCTCATCGTCGTTGAAGCCGCGGATCGCCACGACGTTCAGGCGTATCGGGAGAAGCCCCGCGGCCTCCGCCGCGCGTATTCCCGCGAGCGCGTCCGCGAGGACGCCGCCCCGCGTGATCCGGCGATAGCGCTCCGCGCGCAGGCTGTCCAGACTGATGTTGACGCGGCACAGGCCCGCCGCCTTCAAATCCGCCGCCATCCGCGACAAAAGCACCCCGTTGCTCGTCATGACCGGAGCGTCCGCGCCGCGAACGGCCGCGATCCGCTCCACGAGCGAAACGATGTTCCGCCTGACGAGCGGTTCCCCGCCCGTGAGCCGAAACTTTCGAAATCCGAGCGAAACGGCAGCGCGAACAATGCGCTCGATCTCCTCAAAGCCGAGGATGTTCCCGTGGCCGATGTCCTCCACGCCCTCTTCGGGCATGCAGTACCTGCACCGAAGGTTGCAACGGTCGGTGACGGATATGCGCAGATAGTCTATGTTTCTTCCGAATGTGTCAAGCATGCGGGTCACATCGGCGCGCGACGCCGAAAACGGCGAGGTCCCGGTCCCGGACGGGACGGAAAAAGGCCGTCACCTGTTGCCGACGATGATCTCGCTGTACCAGATCAGGGCATCGGCGTAAGCGTTGTATATGTCCTCCGGTTCCAGATCGTTGAGGATCAACAGCCTCGACACGACATTCCAGTTTGCCGCCTCATATTCCAGAATGAATTGGAATATGACGCTGTATCTTCCTGTTCGATCCACGAGCGCCGCGCGGATGTCCTCCGACACGTGCACCAGATCGAGCGCATCGCCGATGGGCATCTCCAAAATCGCGTCGAGCACGGAGAAAAGTCCCATGAGAAACAGGCTTTGGGCTTCCTTCTCCATGCCGAACTTGATCGCGAGCCCTTCCGCGAAACGCGCCCGTATGAGCGAGAGCCGCGTCACCTCGTCCGGCCGGTCCGCACCCAAAAGGCGTGCGACCGCCGTCGTGATCCACTTGCGAATCTCGGTCTGCCCGAGCATGACCACGGCCTGATTGATGCTCTTCACCTTTTCCTTCAGCGCGAAGTACGCGGAATTGACGAGGCGCAACAGGGAAACGGTCAGCATCGGGTCCCGCTGTATGATGTCGGCGATCTCGTCGAATTCGAAGTTTTCGTCCCGCACCCTGTTCAGCAGGTTGATGAGGTTCACCTGAAGCGGCGAAACCTCGTGCTTGCCCCTGGTCAGCGGCGTCCTGTAGAAATGCCCTTCGAACAGCCCTTTGTAACGGCCCTTCAACTCCTTGAAGAGGTCCATATTGTTGACGTGCGTGTAGACGCTCGTAATGTGCTTGTATGTGTGGGTGATCGAGATGCGGAGCTTCACTTCGCTCATGTGATCGAAAACCCTGTGGTCATAGAACACGAAGTCGCATTTTTCCAGAATGGGCGCCATCTTTTCGATGTCGAAAATCTTCTGAAGCCCAAAGCGGTATCCCAGGGATTTGAGGTGCGCGATATTGTCGATGTAGGGCGCCGGATCCTCGATCTCGCCGGCGTCGATCAGGAAGATGATCTTGTCCGCGGGTTGCCGGGACTGCTCCTCAAGCCGGCCCAGCAACATGTATTTCGTGACGGGAACGAAGATCGGCTTGCCCATCGTCAGCGCTTCCATGCTCACAAGGCGCAGCATCTTCAACGGAGGCGAAAGCATTGCGCCGTCAAAGAGGCTCGTGCCGGTTCCGTCCAAGAGGTCGTTTCCCTTTCTGTTTCGGAAATAATAAGCCTCCACCGCGATATTCTCGTCAAACAGAGGGACAGGAACGATCAGCAAATCCATACGTAATACTCCCTTCAGCTCGTCCGTAAAAGACATCCACCCTAAGTATACTTTACTTTCCGCAAATGTTCAAATGTTTTTAGGAACAGTTCAAAAATAAAGTGTGCGGTCATCGAAGCAATTTTGTGTCCCGGCAACGCGGCCGGGGCGCAAAATTGCAAGCTCAATGTGCAGGTTATTTTTGAACTGTTCCTTATACCCGGACGGGGGCAATTTTGACGGGAGCCTCCGTTTCCTGCGCGACGACGCTGCCGCCCGCGTATTTCGCGCGCAGCGTCGGCTTTTCGATCTTTCCCGTTGGATTGCGCGGAACCTTGTCGAACACGATCATGCGGGGTCGTTTGTATCTGGGCAAATCCTCGGCAAAGCGCAGGATTTCCTCCCGGGAGGCGCTCAGGCCGGGCTTCAGCTCGATGATGGCTGCGGAAATTTCTCCCAGTCTTCGATCCGGCACGCCGATGACCGCAACGTCCTTGATCTTCTCAAAATTGCGCAAAAAATCCTCGATCTGAACGGGGTAGATGTTCTCGCCGCCCGTGATGATGACGTCCTTCTTCCGATCGACGAGGAACAGGAAGCCGTCTGCGTCCTCCATCGCCATATCCCCCGTGTACAGCCACCCGTCCTTCAGCACGGCGGCCGTCGCCGCAGGGTCTTTGTAGTAGCATTTCATGACGCCGGGGCCGCTGACCGCGAGTTCCCCGACCTCGCCGCGCGCGACGTCCGCGCCGGCCTCGTTCACGATCCGCGTCCGCCAGCCGCAGCCCGCCTTGCCGATTGCACCGACCTTATGGATGTTCTCGAGGCCGAGATGCACGGAGCCCGGTCCCGCAGACTCGGACAAGCCGTAATTCGTGTCGTAGTCGTGCGACGGAAAGACGCGCTTCCAGCGCCGGATCAGACCGGGCGGCACCGGCTGCGCACCGATGTGCATCATGCGCCAGCAATCGAGATCGTAGCCCGCGAGATCCGCCTCGCCGCAGTCGATGGCGTCGAGTATATCCTGCGCCCAAGGCACCAGGAGCCATACGATGGTCACGCGCTCCTTCGAAACCGCGTCCAATATCCATTTCGGGCGCGTGCCGCGAAGCAGGACGGCCCTGCCGCCGGTTATAAGACTGCCGAACCAATGCATCTTCGCCCCCGTGTGGTACAGCGGCGGTATGCAGAGGAAGATGTCGCCGCGCTCCTGCCCGTGGTGCGCCCGTTCGGTCACGCAGGCGGACACGAGGCTTGCATGCGTGTGCAGGATGGCCTTTGGAAAACCCGTCGTGCCCGAGGAATAGTAGATGGCCGCGTCCTCCTCGTCGGAGAGGGGAACGCCGGGCGCCTCAGCCGCGCGGGTCGCCATGTCCGCCTCGTAATCCCGCGCGTAGGCAGGGCGGTTTTCGCCGAGGAAAAAGAATGCCCGTATCTTCGGAAGCCGGTCCTTCACGGCGTCCATTCTGCCTACGAATTCCGGCCCGAACAGAAGCACGGACGCATCCGCGAGATCAAGGCAATACTTGATCTCTTCCGCCGTATACCTGTAATTCAGGGGCACCACCGTTGCACCCGTCTTCAAAATCCCAAAATAAAGGGGCAACCACTCGATGCAGTTCATCAGAAGCACCGCGACCTTGTCGCCCTTCCGAACGCCCGCTTCCAAGAGGAGATGCGCGGTTTTGTTGGCCCTTTCGTCGAATTCCCGCCATGTGACGGTCTTGCGGTAGCCCTGCACATGCGCCGTTTCGACGAGCGAATACTCCTTCCACGAGAGGTCGTCTCTGTCTATCAGCTCCGGATTGATTTCCACCAGACTCACTTCATCCCCGTACTCCTTCGCGTTGCTTTCCAAAAAAGCGGTGATCGGCATTTTGCGCTCCTTTTCCCACAAATCCTACAAATCCTGCAATGCCCGCACAGAAACCCGCAGAAGCGTCCCGCCCTGCGCGGCCCTCTTCCCCGCCCCGCGCCGGCGCCGCTGCGCCGCTGCCCGGAACGGGAACACATCCATTATAATTGCAGAACGCCGCGGTTGTCAAGCGGCCCGCTCACGGCGTTTCTTCCTCCTGCTTTACGCGAATCGCGCCCACGGTGACGGCACCCACGACGACGACCTTCGCGAGCGTCTTTGCGCCGCGCAGCACGCGCTTGCCGTCCCGTTTTCCTATCCCCTGCGCGATCTCGCCGCCGCAATCCGCGAGCGTCCGCACATTGTCCGCGATGTTGTCCGCAACCCGGCGGCCGCCGGCCTTCAAATCGTCCGCGCCCGCGCGGACCCGCGCATCGTCGCGCGTGATCTTGCCCGCCAGCACGTCCGCCGTCCCGCCGACGAGGTCGCCCGCGATGCCGCCCGTGCATATGGCGGAATCGACGATGCTCTCCCCGATCTCATCTATGAACTTGACGCCCGACAGCTTGCCCGCAAGGGACACGCTCCCGCCGACGACGCCCCCGACGACCGCCCCGGCCGTCACGGTGATTTTCTTGATCGCCTTCATGCTTTCGACTCTCCTGCTAGATTGTATCACATTCGTCTGTCCAAGACAACCGAAACACGAAATCACGCAGGGGGTTTCGGCTGCAGTGACATCGTGTCAGGCAGCAGGTCAGAGATATTGGAAAAAAATAGAATCCAAGGATTTATTTGCTAAAACAACGCAAACAGAATCAAAATGCTTGAGTACAGGTTTGATGCTCCGTGCAAACATATGCTCGGGATTATTGACCCGTCAGCCTTTTTGTTTATGTATCCCATTGTCCATCCCATAGTCCCCGTAAATATGATAACTAACGTTGGAATCTGCGGCTCATACGCTCCGAACACAGCCGCGCCGTGGAGCAACCCAAACAGAATCGCCTGAATCGTATTCCCGATGGCGAATCCCAGTCTGTTTGACAACTTCGCGCCTATGAATCCTCTGAAGAATATTTCTTCCGGCAGAGCGGTCGCGGCAAACGAGAAGATCATTGCCGGAAGCAACGCGGTGAAACCCTTGTCCGCGAATCTGCCGTTTGCCGGCTGAATATCTTTCGGCAATACGGAGTCAAGTACAAACGATATTGCAACCGCAATAAGCGCTCCGACCGCTATCCCGACGATGAAACGTCCCCTGTGAGCCACAGCGACTTTTTTCAGCCCCACCCAAGCGGCAAATTTCTCTTTTTTCCGCGCTGCGATAATCCAACTCACAAACGGAACAAAAGATAATGCGATTATCTGCATAACCGCTCTGATAATTTCGTCAAGCACCATTGGCATCATCCCAAAGACAAAAGCCGGAATTGCGGAGGTTTCTTTCGCGATGCCCGTCTTGTTCGTTCGGGATTATCCGATTGAATTTCAAAGAATCCGATTGTTTCATGGTCTGAACCTCCGTCTTATTTTAAGCTTGCGGTTAGCCAAACCCGGAATTTACAATACTATAAATTATTTCGATATACTCTCAAGAATTGAAATATCATGTCTGCCTTTATCTCTTCATTCATAACCCGAATGAAATATTTTTTGCCCTTTTAACGTTATACACGGAATTGTCTTTTCTTCAAAAACAGCATTTCCAAAAAAGTCTTTGTCAAACTCATACCAACCACCTTCTAAATCTGCCTGTTTTGAAGTTCCATCCGCATTCAAAATAAATGGGTGTATATCTAAATATCCATATTTTTCACTGTATAGCTCAATCCTGACAGGTTTCCAATCAGTATCAACTTCATAATTAATCTCACTATAGGAAGAAGCTGCATTTTGGGCTTGTTTTTCAAGTCTAAAATGCAGCTTCCCACTTGGTGCGGTTGAAGGGACTTGAACCCTTACTCTCTCGAACACGGCCCTCAACCGTGCGCGTCTGCCTATTCCGCCACAACCGCGCAATAAGTGCGTATAACGATGAAATCCGCGCCGCAAAACGGTCGCCCGCGTGTGCGCGGAACTGTCGGACGGAAGCCGAAATCGAATGGTGCCGGCGATCGGGGTCGAACCGATACGGTGTTGCCACCACCGGATTTTGAGTCCGGCACGTCTGCCAATTCCATCACGCCGGCCGATTCCACAACCTATGATAGCACAGTTTCGG
>JAISNR010000017.1 GCA_031276135.1 Eubacteriales Family XIII. Incertae Sedis bacterium
AGCGGCTCGCTGATCACGGCCGAGCGGGCGGCGGAGCAGGGGCGCAGCGTCTACGCCGTTCCCGGCAACATCAACCGCGCCATGAGCTTCGGCTGCAACAAGCTGATCCGCGACGGCGCCCTGCCCATCGTCGTGTTCGACGACATCGCGAAGGACCTGAAGCTCGTGCGGGCCGATGCCGTCGAAAGGCGTGCGGAAACGCTCGGCGTCGCCGAACGCGCGATCTACGCCGCCGTGTGCCGGCACGGGGAGATGACCGTCGACGAGCTCTGCCTCGAAACAGGCATGCCGCCGCAGGACATAAACGGCGTCGTCACCGTCCTTGAGATGAAGGGCATCGTGGAAACGGCCGGGGGCAGGGTGTTCGCCTCCGGGTGACGCCCGGCCGCCGGGAACGGATTTTTTTCCGGAATTTACGACAAAAATCGTCATAAAATCGCTTGACACCCGCATAAATCCATGTTACATTTGAATAGCGTTCTGTACAGAGCATGCCAATCAGCTTGTAGTATGGTGGCGGAATGCAATTATCTTAAGTTCTACTTTCTTACATGTTCCACAATGGAATACGTGTATCTAAAAGGAGGATACCGTCAATGAACAACGGCACTGTGAAATGGTTCAATCCGGACAAAGGTTTTGGGTTCATCACGAATGATGCGGATGGCGAAGATGTGTTTGTGCATTTCTCGGCTATCAACGTCGATGGGTTCAAGACGCTGAATGAAGGTCAAAAGGTGACGTTTGACACGGAACCCGATCCCAAAAACAGCAGCAAGCTGCGGGCAGTCAACGTCAATGTAGCATAAGGTACCGGAGCGCAGTGAAACCGCTTGTCGTCCGCAGTAGTGCGGGGGATATGCGGTTTTTTTATACGGATGAGCATTAAATTTTTCCATAAAAGCGAATCGGTAATACTCGCATCCTCTGTCCGACCGCAAATGCGGCCGGAATTATTAATCGAACGCGAGTATAATAAACGGGACATTCTGTTGTTGCCGTTCAAACCCCCGGGAACGGGAACATTCTGTTTGCAGCGGCCTGCGGGCCGTACAGGAGGCGATTTGACAAGATGAAACGAGTGATCACCATCAGCCGCGAATTCGGCAGCGGCGGGCGCGACATAGGCAAACGCACGGCGGAAAAATTGGGGTTCGCGTTCTACGACAAGGACATTATCAAGCTCGCCGCGCAGGAGAGCGGCTTGGCCGCCGACTATCTGACGCAGGCGGACGAAAACATTTCGGGCGGCTCATCCCTGCATTTCACGATCGGAGATATGTTTTCCTACGGTTCGTATTCGCCCGAAACGATGCCCATGCCCGACCAGATCCACGTACTGCTCAGCCGGGTGATCAACGACATCGCGAACAGGGAGTCCTGCGTCATCGTGGGCCGTTCCTCCAACTACATCCTGAGAAACCGCGACGACTGCCTGCACGTATTCGTGCACGCGCCCAAGGAAGCGAAGCTCCGGCGCATCATCGACGATTTCGGCGTGCCCGAGAAAAACGCGGAGAAGGAGCTCGAACGAACCGAACGGGCCCGCGCGAGCTATTACCGGCACTATTCGGGGCTGAACTGGGGGCTCGCGAAGAACTTCCACATCTCGCTGGACAGCGGGCTCTTCGGACTCGAAGCCTGCGCCGACATCATCACGCGGCTGGCGCAGACGATCTAGGAGGACCGCCGAACAACTTTGCACGCGCATTCGCGGCGCATCGCCGCCGAATCGCTTTGTCGCGCGGCACTTCGCATAAATATTCAATTTTACTGATTTTTATTCATTTTTTTGTTGACAAGCCGTGCGAGGCGTGTATAATAGAATACATCGCGCCGGCGGGGCCGACGCGGTCCGCGCCGCGCTTCGGGCGGCAAAATGACGGGAGGACGCGCGGAATGAGCGGAAGAAAGCACAGGATATTCATCGACGGACGCGAGGGTACCACGGGGCTCAAGCTGTTCGAACGCCTCGCCGCGCGCGGGGACACGGAGCTTCTTGCGATCGCCGAGGACCGGCGGAAGGACCCGGGGAGCAGGCTGGCCCGCATCGCCGAAGCGGAGATCGCGTTTTTGTGCCTGCCCGACGAAGCCTCGCGCGAGATCGCGGCGGCCGTCGCCGCATCGGGCATCGGGACGCGCCTCATCGACGCGTCCACCGCCTTTCGCACTTCACCGGAATGGGTCTACGGCCTGCCGGAGCTGACGCGGACGCAGAGCGCGGAGATCCGCGCAGCCGGGAGGGTCGCCGTGCCGGGTTGCCACGCGACGGGCTTCATCCTGATCGCGCGGCCCCTGATCGAAGCGGGCGTGGTCGACGCGGATTATCCCTTTTCCTTCCATTCCGTCACGGGTTACAGCGGCGGCGGCCGAAAGATGATCGACGCATACGCGCGGCGGAACGACGTCAAGGCGCCGAGGCAATACGGGCTGTCGCAGGCGCACAAGCATCTCCCCGAGATCGAAGCCTTTTCGGGCGCGGGCGCGCCCGTTTTGTTCAACCCGATCGTTTCGGATTATTACAGCGGCATGCTCGTGAGCGTGCCCCTGCACGCGGAGCTCTTCCGAAGGAAGCTGCGCCTGCGAGAGCTGTACGAGCTGTTCGCCGCCCGCTACGAGGGCCGGCCTCTGGTCAGGGTCGTAGAGCCGGGCCGCGAATCGGAGGACGGATTTCTGCCGGCGGACGCGCTCGCGGGGCGCGACGATCTTGAGATCCTGTTCCTGGGAAACGACGCGCGCATCGTGATCGCCGCGCGCTACGACAACCTCGGCAAGGGGGCTTCCGGCGCGGCGATCCAGTGCATGAACCTGATGCTCGGCCTGCCGGAGGCATACGGATTGCGCCTTGAAAGACAAACGGAACAATGAATTACGGAGGCATGTACATGTATAAGATCGAACGCATCAAGAACGGGGTATGCGCGCCGAAGGGCTTTCGCGCCGCGGGAGCGCACTGCGGGTTTCGCCGGAACATCAAGAAGAACGACCTGTCGCTGATCGTCAGCGACGAGATGTGCAGCGCGGCGGCCGTTTTCACGCAAAACAAGCTGAAGGGCGCGCCCGTGATCGTCAACCGCGAGCACCTCAGGGACGGCAGGGCGCGGGCCATCATCTGCAACAGCGGAAACGCCAACACCTGCGCGCCGGGGGGCCTTGAGATCGCCTACGAAACCTGCCGCCTGACGGCGGCGGAGCTCGGCATGGACGAGAAGGACGTGATCGTCTGCTCGACGGGCGTCATCGGCTCGCCCATATACATCGACACCTTTGAAAAAGGCATACCCCGGGTTGTCAAAAAGCTGTCGAACAGGGGTTCCAAGGCGGCCGCGCGCGGCATCATGACGACGGACAAATCGGTCAAGGAGATCGCCGTTTCGTTCACGCTCGGCGGCAAGACCTGCCGCATGGGCGCCATCGCGAAGGGCAGCGGCATGATCAATCCGAACATGGCCACGATGCTGTGCTTCATCACCACCGACGCCGCCATCGAATCGGAAGCCTTGCAGGCGGCGCTCAGCGCGGACATCAAGGACAGCTTCAACCAGATCAGCATAGACGGGGACACCTCGACGAACGACACAGTCGCGGTTCTGGCCAACGGCCTCGCCGGGAACGAGCCCGTCACGGGCCCCGGCAAGGATTACGACGCGTTTTGCGCGGCCCTGCACGCCGTCACCACATACCTCTGCCATCACATCGTCAAGGACGGGGAAGGCGCGTCGAAGGTCCTGAAGTGCACGGTGTCGGGCGCGCCGAGCAAGGAGGTCGCGCGCGGCGTTTCCCTGACCGTCATACAATCGGATCTCGTCAAGACCGCCGTGTTCGGCGAGGACGCGAACTGGGGCCGCGTGCTCGTCGCGGTCGGCTATTCCGACCAAGAATTCAAGGTGGACAACATCGACATAAGCTTGGCCGCGGGAAAGCGGAGCGTGCCGGTCTGCGAGCATTCGGTCGCCTGCCTCTTCGACGAGGATTTGGCGAAGGACATCCTCTCGCAGGAAGAAGTGTACATCCTGATCGATCTGAATCAGGGAAACGAACGCGCGATCGCCTACGGTTGCGATATGACGCCGGATTATGTGCGGGTCAACGCGCGCTACAGAACATGATGTCAAGGCTCTTTTACGCATTTTTGATTGAAGTTGCTTATCCACAATCTTCATTCGTCGGAGAAGCGGCTCCTGTGTAGCTCGGCGTAGAAGCCGCCGCGCGCGAGCAGGGCTTCGTGCGTCCCCTGCTCCGCGATGTCGCCGTCCTTCATGACGAGAATCAGGTCCGCATCTTTTATCGTCGATAGGCGGTGCGCGATCACAAAGCTCGTTCTCCCGCGCAGGAGCCGCGCCATGGCCTGTTGCACCAGAACCTCGGTGCGCGTGTCCACCGAGCTCGTGGCCTCGTCCAGTATCAGGATCGGCGGGTCGGAGAGAAAGGCGCGCGCGATCGTCAGGAGCTGCTTCTGCCCCTGCGAGAGGTTGTCCGCGTCCTCGCTGACCACCAGATCGAAGCCGCCCGGCAGACGGTCTATGAACGCGTCGCAGCGGGCGGCTTTCGCGGCGGCCTCGACCTCCGCGTCGCTCTTGCCGAAATTGCCGTAGCGGATGTTCTCCCGGATCGTGGCGTTGTACAGCCAGGCGTCCTGCAACACCATGCCGAAGAGCCCGCGCAGGTCCGCGCGCGAAAAGGAGGCCGCGTCGCGCCCGTCTATGCGGATGACGCCGCCGTCCGGTTCGTAGAAGCGCAGCAGCAGCTTGACGATCGTGGTCTTTCCCGCGCCCGTGGGCCCCACGATGGCGATGCGGCTGCCGGGCGCGGCCTCGCACGAGAAATCCCGTATGACGACCCGGTCGGCGCCGTATCCGAAGCGCAGGTGCTCGAAGCGCACATGCCCCCGCACCGCGCTTCTGTCCGCCGGCGCCGTGTTTTCCTCGGGGCTTTCCTCCTCCTCGCCGAGAAACGCAAAGACGCGCTCTGCGGCGGCGGCCGTCGATTGCAGGATGTTCGAGATGTTCGCGAGCTGGTTCACGGGATGCATAAAATTGCGCGCATACTGGATGAAAGCCTGTATGTCGCCCACCCGCAGCGCGCCGCGGACGGCGAGATACCCGCCGAGGATGCAGATCGCCACATATCCCAGATTGCCGACAAAGCCCATGACGGGCATCATGAGCCCGGACAGGAACTGCGACCTCCACGCGGCGTCGAAGAGCGCGTCGTTGAGCGCGTCGAAGGTCTTTCCGGCCTCTTCCTCGCGGTTGAACGCCTGCACGATGCTGTGCCCTTTGTAGTTTTCCTCGACGTGGCCGTTGATGCGCCCGAGGTATTCCTGTTGCTTCCGAAAATGCTTCTGCGACCTTTTGATCACCGACATCGCGAGCAGCAGGGAAACCGGCAGGATGGCGAGCGTCGCGGCCGTCATCAAAAGGTCGGTGCGGAGCATCATCGCGAATATGCCGGCGATCATCGCGAGAGAGCTCACGATCTGCGTCAGCGATTGGCTCAGCGTCTGGTTCAGGACGTCCACGTCGTTCGTGATGCGCGACAGCACCTCGCCGTGCGTCTGTTTGTCGAAATAGCGCAGCGGCAGCCTGTTGATCTTCTCGGAGATGTCCTTGCGGAAGCGGTAGGTGATCCGCATCGCGACGCCCGTCATGACGAAACCCTGCGCGCAGGCGAGCGCGGTGGAGGCCGCGTACAGCGCGACGAGAAGCAGGCACAGGCGCGCGATATACGAAAAATCGATCGCCGGGTCCCCTCCCGCGAAATGCGCGGCCACGCCCTCGAAGAGCTCCGTCGTGACCGCGCCGAGCAGACTCGGGCCGACGATGACGAAGGCCGTCGAAAGGATCGCGAGCGCGACGGCCGCGGCGATCCGCAGGCGGAAGGCCGACACGTAGCGCAGCAGGGAGCGCATCGATCCCTTGAAGTCCTTGGATTTTTCGCCGCCTCCGCCCGGCGGACCGCCGCGACGCCCGCCGCCAAAGTGCGGGGACGCGCCCCGTGGCGCCTCTCGTTTCGCGCTCATGCCAAATCCTCCGCGTCGAGCTGCGACTGCGCGATTTCGCGGTAGACCCCGCAGCTGTCCATCAGCTCCGCATGCCGCCCCGCGCCCACGACGCGGCCGCGGTCGAGCACGAGGATGCGGTCCGCCCGCATGGCGGCGCTCACCCGCTGCGTGACGATGAGGACGACGCTTTGGCGGAGCTCCCTGCGCAGAGCGGCCCGCAGGGCGGCGTCGGTCTTGAAATCCAGCGCGGAAAAGCTGTCGTCGAAGATGTATATCTCCGCGTCGCGCGCGAGCGCGCGGGCGATGGCCAGGCGCTGCCGCTGCCCGCCGGAAACATTGACGCCTCCCTGCGCGAGCTCGGAGGCCATGCCGCCCTCCCTGCCCTCGATGAAATCGCGGACCTGCGCGAGCTCCGCCGCCCGCCACAGCGCTTCCTCGGGCAGGCCCGGGTCCGCATAGGCGATGTTTTCGCCGATCGTTCCGGAGAAGAGCACGCTCTGCTGCGGCACGTACCCGATCCGCCGCCGCAGCTCCTTGAGAGGCAAGTGCCTTATGTCGGTCCCGTTCAGCAGGATCCGCCCCGCCGTCACGTCGTAAAAGCGCGGAATCAGGTTTGCCAGCGTCGATTTGCCGCTGCCCGTCGAGCCGATGACGGCGACGGTTTCCCCGGGCCGCGCCGCAAAGCTCACGTCGTGCAGGGCTTCGTCCCCCGCCCCGGGATAGGCGAAGCGCACGCCGTGAAATGCAAGGCCGTCCTCCCGCGCGCCGTCCTCCCGCGCTGGAGGCGCGGATGCGGCGGCCGGCCCGTCCGCGACCGAGGCTTCCGTTTTCAGCGCCTCGGCGATGCGCCCGGCGGAAACGGAGGCGCGCGGGAGCATCACGAACATCATGGACATCATGAGAAAGGACATCAGGATCAGCATGATGTACTGCATGTACGCCATCATGCCCCCGACGTCCATGTCGAATTGCGCAATGCGCCGCGCGCCCACCCATACCACGAGCACCGTCACGAGATTCATGATCAGCAGCATGACGGGCATCACGGCCGACATCACGCGTCCGACGAAGAGATTGACCGCCGTCAGATCGCCGTTCACGCCGTCGAAGCGCGCTTCCTCGAAGCGCTGCGTGTTGAAGGCGCGCACGACCTGCATGCCGTCCAGATTTTCGCGAACGACGCGATTCATGCGGTCCACAAGGCTTTGCATCCGCTTGAACTTGGGCAGGACCGCCGCGAACGCGACGACGATCAGGCACAGGATGGCGGCCACGGCGACCGCGATGACCCACGACATGCCCCTGTCCGTTTCTGCGGCGCGCAGCATGCCCCCGACGGCCATGATGGGCGCGTAGAACAGCAGGCGTACCATGAACACCGCCATGTTCTGTATCTGCGTGACATCGTTGGTCGTGCGCGTGATCAGCGACGAAACCGTGAGCCTGTCGAACTCGGCGTTGGAAAAGCCCATCGCCCTGTGAAAGACCGCTCCGCGCAGCCGGCGTCCGAGCCCCGCCGCCACGCGCGCGCCGATATAGCCGACAAAGACGCTGCACACCGCCCCGCACAGCGCGATGGCGAGCATGGCGGCGCCCGCGTGCAGGATGCGGGCCGTGTCGCCCCGCAGTATGCCCGTGTCCACGATGTCCGCCATGCGGTCCGGCAAGGCCAGATCGCACATGGCCTGCCCGAAGAGCAGCGCGACCACGAGCAGCAATGCCGGAACGAAGGGCTTTATTTCCTTGACGAGTCCGAACATGCGCGCATTCCTTTCCCCGATTCCCGGTCTGCGGCCGCGCAGAGGCGGCCGCGCGCAGGCGACAGGATCCAAATATTCCGCCGAAGCGGAGCGGTATAAAAAAATTCGGAAGCGCGAACTTCCGAATCCGAATCGATGCAAATCCCTTTTGCGGTTCAGTCGATGTTGTACTTGCTCTTGAACTTCTCGACGCGTCCGCCGCGGTTCACGAACTTCTGCTGCCCCGTGAAGTAGGGATGACAGGCCGAGCATACGTCAAGGCGAACCTCCGCCTTTGTCGATTTGGTTTCAAACGAATTCCCGCAGGCACAGGTCACCCGGCAATCCATGTATGTGGGGTGAATTTCCGATTTCATGATCGATTTCCTCCTTCCGCTCTCTCGTGCACGGTCCTATTCGTACACCCAACAGAATAACAGCTTTTTCAGTATAGCACGCCGCACGGCGAATTGCAAATAATTTTAATTTTATATGGTATTTTACGAGTAAAAATGCTACACTGTCAGCGAAAGGAGCGATACAGATGGCGCATAAAATCCTGCTCGTCGATGACGAGCCGAACATCGCCGATACGCTGAAAGCGTATTTCGAAGCGGCCGGCTACACCGCCGCGACCGCCGCGAGCGGCGTCGAGGCTCTGTCGCGGCACAGGGAATTCCGGCCCGACGTCGTCGTGCTCGACCTCATGCTGCCGGACATCAGCGGCGAGCAGGTGTGCGTGCTCCTGCGCGCGGAATCCGACGTGCCGATCGTCATGCTCACCGCGAAATCGCAAGACGAGAGCTTTGTCAAGGGTCTGCAAATCGGAGCGGACGACTACCTTACGAAGCCCTTCAGCCCCAAACTGCTCGTCGCGAAAATCGACGCGCTCCTGCGCCGCGTTTCGATCGGGCGCGACGCGGAAACCGCGGAATTCGTCTGCAATGGGATCGCGCTGAATCCCGTCGCGCACACGGTGCTGAAGCGCGGGGAACCGGTGAATCTCACGCCGAGCGAATACAATATTTTGCTCGCTCTGCTGCGCGAGCCGGGCAAGGTGTTTTCGCGGCGCGAACTGATCCTGATCGCGTTCGGCGAAGGCTACGACAGCGACGAGCGCATGGTGGACAGCTACATCAAGCAGCTCCGTCAAAAAATAGAGGACGACACGGGACAACCCAGGTGTATTTTGACGGTTCGCGGCTTCGGATACAAGCTGGGGGGAGGCGCATCGTGACCTTTCCGCTGAAAGCGAAGCTGAGCGCGGCCTTCGCGCTCGTGACGATCTGCGTGGTGGCATTCATTTTCTTCTACGCGCATTACGCGCTGGATTCCAATTTCCAACGCTATCTTCTCCATCGTCAGGACACGCGGATCGCCGAGGTCAAGCGATCTGCGGAAGAAAGCTACGCCGCGTCGGGCGCGTGGGAAAGCCGGTCGATCGAACCCATCGGCATAAGCGCGCTGGAGCAGGGATTGATACTCGTTCTGCGCGACGCCTCGGGCGGGGTCGTCTGGGATGCCGCGGAGCACAACAGCGGGATGTGCGCGGACATGCTCGAGGACATGGCCGCCAATATGCGCCGCGAATATCCGGATGTAGACGGCGGTTATACCACGCAGAACATCGCGCTGTACGCCGAATCGGGCAGGACGGGCGAACTCGAAATCGGCTACTACGGTCCGTTTTATCTCACGAGCGACGAGAGCCTGTTCATCGGAGCGGTCGACGGCGCGTTGCTGTTCGGAACCGTGCTGTCCCTGTTGCTGTCGCTCGCCGCCGGGATTCTGCTCGCGTGGCGGATCGCGTCGCCGATCGCCAAGGTCGCGGCGGTTTCGCGCGAAATCGCAAAGGGGGATTACAACGCGCGCGGCGACGAAGGCGACTCCACGACCGAAATACGCAGCCTCATACGCGCGGTGAACGAGCTCGCCTATGTGCTCTCCGAGCAGCGGCGCCTGCGGAAGCGCTTGACGCAGGACATAGAGCACGAGCTCAAAACGCCGATGTACGCGCTCCAATGCAACGTAGAGGCGATGATCGACGGCGTGTACGATCCGTCCCCGGAGCGTTTGCGGGGCTGCCTCGACGAAATAACGCGGATAAACGGAATGATCGGGGGATTGAACGCCCTTGCGAAATCGGAGGACAACTCGCTTGAAATCGAACGCGGCGAATTTGACATGGGCGAAATGCTCGCCTCGGTGTGCGCCGGATTTGAGGGAGCGTTTGCGGACAAGGGCGTCGCACTCACCTGCGGAAATGCGCGCTTCCGCGTCAGTACCGACGGCGGGAAGCTGGCGCGGATCCTCGTGAATCTGCTCTCGAATTCGCTGAAATACACGCCGGAGGGCGGCAGGGTGGCAGTAAACGCCCGCGATGGCGCCGACCGCTTTGAGGTGACGGTCGCGGATAACGGTTGCGGCATTTCCGCGAAGGACATGCCTCTGATCTTCGAGCGGTTTTACCGCACGGACGAATCGCGCGCCCGCGGAACCGGCGGCGCGGGGATCGGGCTGGCGATCGTCCGCGCGCTCGCGACCGCGCTCGGCGGCACGGTAAGCGTCGAGAGCGAACCGGGCGTGCGGACGGTATTTACCGTAAGCATCGCAAAATAGCTTTCGCCAAGCCGCGCTTCTCACGAACAAACGCTTTCATTGACCGTAAACATCGACGTGCGTTCCCGTTCGAGTCAGAAAAAGCCCAAGAAGCATACCATCGACCTTGTAGACCAAAATCCAATCGTCCGCGACGTGAAGCCCTCGATATTCCTTCCATTTTCCCTTAAGCGGATGATCGCGATATTTTGGGTCGAGAAGGCTTTGGTTTAAGAGCAACACTATTGCGGCGTCGAGCCTTCCGAGGTCGAATCCTCTCCGCCTGAGCAAATCATAGTCGCGCTTGAATTGGTTTGACAAATACGGTTTAAGCATCGAGCCACTTCTTCGCTTGTTCCCAATCGTCAAAAGACCTGTATTCCTCCATGGGGGGCGGATCGCCGATGGGTTCGGCTACAATTTCGTCGATGGGCAAACGCCTTTGAATGACGGATTGCGTCAGAAAAAGGTTCACGGCGGCGGACAGCGACAATCCCATTCCTTTGTAGAGAGCGTCAGCTTCTTCGCGTATTCGCGAATCAATGCGTATGTTGTACGTTGTGTTCGCCATAACAAATCACCTCACCAACTATTGTACCGCATATTCACCGCAATAGCCACAACAATTTTAGACTCTCGACTTCAAACTCTCATACCCCGTTCTCCTGCGGCGCGAAGCGGCGCCATGTGCTCGGCAACATAAAATCCATATAAAATCCATAAAAAATCCATAAACCCATTGACAATGCGCATCCGCATGGTATAATATAAACATATAATACATATAGTATTAATATGTTTTTAAAGTTTTAAGGAGGTGTCGCTTATGCGCATTGTCATCCGTGTGTCACCAACAAACGCATCGAGAATGCAATTCCGATGTTGTATGGAAAACACAAAAACGCAACGGCAAAACCATGAAGATCCTATCGAAAGGAGTTTGAATCACCGTGAAAAAGCGATTTCTTAAAAAATTATTTGTCCTCATACTGACGCCGGCGCTTTTGTTGGCAAGCGCGTTGCCC
>JAISNR010000026.1 GCA_031276135.1 Eubacteriales Family XIII. Incertae Sedis bacterium
ATGCCGTCGGCCTTGCCGTACAGCGCCGCGCGAACCTCCGCGCCGAGCGGTCCGCCGCAGCCTGAGAATCCGTCGCTCTTGTCCATGATGCCGAGTGCCTTGACGCCCGAGAAAGCGCCCGCGAGCTCCGCCGAAGGAAAGGGCCGAAACACGCGCAACTTGACGAGGCCGGCCTTGACGCCGCGCTCCCGCAGCGCATCGACGGCGGCCTTGCCGGTGCCGGCGGACGAGCTCATGAGAAGCACGGCGAGCTCCGCGCCGTCCATGCGGTAGGCTTCGAACATCGCGTAGGCGCGCCCCGTCAGCGCCGTAAACTCGGCCGACACCTCCGCGATGACGCGCCGCGCGCTCTGCATGGCCTCGAACTGCTGCCGCTTGATTTCCATATAGTATACGGAAACGCTGTAGGGGCCGACGCCGAGGGATTCCTGCGGGTTCAGCAGGTATTTCTCGGGCCTGTACTCCCCGGTGAACTCCTTTACGAAGGCGTCGTCCTCGGTCACGATGTTCTCGACGGCGTGGCTCGTGATGAAGCCGTCCTGACAGATCATGACGGGCAGCATCACGTCGGGGTGTTCGGCGATGCGATGCGCCATCAGCATGTTGTCGTAGGCTTCCTGCGCGTTTTCGCTGTAGATCTGTATCCAGCCGGAGTCCCGCGCGCCCATGGAGTCGGAGTGATCCGCGTTGATGTTGATGGGCCCGGAGAGCGCCCTGTTGACTGCGGCCATGACGATGGGCAGCCGGTCGGAGGCCGCCACGTAGAGCAGCTCGTACATCAGGGCCATGCCGGCGGAGCTCGTGGCCGTCATCGCGCGGACGCCCGCCGCGCTCGCGCCGATGCAGGCCGACATCGCGCTGTGCTCGGACTCCACGGCGATGAATTCCGTGTCGATGCGCCCGTCCGCCTTGAATGCCGATATGTATTGCGGAATCTCCGTTGACGGCGTGATGGGGAAAGCCGCCACCACGTCGGGGTTGATCTGGCGGATGGCCGCGGCCACGGCTTCGTTGCCGGAAAGCCTGTCTCGTTTGCTCATGTGTTTCTCCCGGATCACATTCAAGTGGTCCAATCAAAAATTGCGCGGCGTTTGCATCGTTGCGCTGTCATGCCCCCGGCGTCTGCATCGATATCGCGCCGAACGGGCAGGTTTTGGCGCAAATGCCGCAACCCTTGCAGTGGTCGAAATCGAAATCGCCGCGCTTGCCGGCTTCCGCGGGCACGGAGCTGTCCGGACACACGGGGAAGCAGAGCAGACATTGCTTGCATTTCTCCTGATTCCAAACGGGCGTTTCCGTGCGCCACTCGCCCGTGAAGAAGAATTCGGAATTCCCCTCTCCGAACACCTGTGCGGCCGGGCTCAGCGTCCGCCAGCCGGCCGTCGGCGTCATATGTTCCATCAGGTTTTTTTTCAAAGGAGAATCGCCCCCCTCCACGCTTCGCGGATCGCGTTCATATTGCCCTCGACGACCTCGGGCTTCGCCGAGAATTTGTGCGCGAAGGACTCCGCCATATTGCCGAGAAAATCTTTCTCCTCCATGATGCCGGCGATGCGGACCACGGCGGCCAGAAGCGGCGTGTTGGGCAGGTTTTTTCCCATGCAGCGAAGCGAGATGTCGCGCGCGTCTATGGCGTAGAGCGAACCCCTGCAGTCCGCGAACATCCTGCGCACCTTTTCGGGTTTTTGCGTCGTGTTCACGACGAGGGCCCCGTTGTTCTTGAGGCCGGCCGTCACATCGACGGATTCCGCGAGGCTTTCGTCGACCAGCACGACGATGTCAGGAAGATATATGTTGGAATGTATGCGTATGGGTTTGTCGTCCAGGCGGTTGTAGGCCGTTATGGGCGCGCCCATGCGCTCCGGTCCGTATTCGGGGAAGCCCTGAACGTACATTCCCGTCGAAAAAGCGACGTCTGCGAGGAGCAACGCCGCGGTTTTGGCGCCCTGGCCGCCGCGTCCGTGCCAGCGAATCTCAATCATCCAATTCTCCCGGGATCGGCGCGCTTCCGCGCGCAAGCGTTGTGCGGACGGAATCGGCGCGTCCGCGCAGAAAAGCGAAAACCGAATGCCGGTCCGCATGCCGATTGATTACTATTATAGTAAAAAACAAGGGCCGTAACAAGCACTTTTTTCGCGCCGCCGCGCAAAAACGCGAAATATTGTATATACATGCGAAAAACCGTATGATATTATAATACCGACCCGCAGTGAAAATATTTCATGGGTCCCCCATGGAAAGCGGAACGGCATAAGGCACAATCGGTATTTGCAAGCCACGGAAGGAGGCATGCGGCGCCCCGCACGGGCGCGGCGGACGCTATGAAGCATACGATTTCATTGGTTATGGAGAACAAGCCGGGCGTATTGTCCCGCATCTCGGTGCTTCTCGCGCGCAGGGGCTTCAACATAGACAGCATCACGGCCGGCCCCACGAGCAATCACGAGATCACGCGCATGACGGTCGTCGTCGAGGGCGATGAGTACGTAGCGGAGGAAGCGGTGAAGCAGCTCGAGAAGCTCATGGACGTCGTGAACGTGAAACGCCTCGACGACCTGAACGCGATGCGGCGCGAGCTCATCCTCATCAAGATACGCCTGTCCAAGGAGCAGCGCGGCGAGATCATAGACCTCGCCAAGATCATGGACTGCGAGATCGTGGACATCTCGCCCACGACGCTCATGCTCGAGCACAGCGACCGGCCGGAGCAGATAGACCTTCTCGTGGAGTTGCTCGCGGGCTACGAAATCGCGGCGATGGCGCGCGGGGGTGCGATCGCCCTGCAAAAAGGCGAGGAAACGGAATGAAGGGAAGGAAAATCTTTAGAAAAATATGGAAAAACTGAAAGGTTCTTTGATCATCGGTCAATCCGGGGGGCCCACGGCGACCATCAACGCGAGCGTGCTGGGCTGTGTGGAGGCGGCGCTGCGGTCGGACTCTGTCACGAAGGTCTACGGCGCGATCCACGGCATCGAGGGCGTGCTGAACGACAGGCTCTGCGATCTGACGCGGGAGGACCCCGCAGAGCTCGCGCGCATAAGGAACACGCCTTCCGCCGTCCTGGGCTCCTGCCGGTACAAGCTCGCCGATTTTTTGACGGACGATACGGACTGCCGGCGGATTTTGGACGTGTTCAAGAAGTACGACGTCCGCTACTTCTTTTACAACGGCGGCAACGACTCCATGGACACCTGCAGCAAGATCAGCGCGTTTTTGGATCGGAACGGCTACGCATGCAGGGTCATGGGCATACCCAAGACCATCGACAACGATTTGGCGCTGACGGATCACTGCCCCGGTTACGGCAGCGCGGCCAAGTACGTGGCGACCACGTGCATGGAGGTGAGTCTGGAC
Organism: Eubacteriales Family XIII. Incertae Sedis bacterium; assembly: GCA_031276135.1. Lineage (GTDB taxonomy): Bacteria > Bacillota > Clostridia > Peptostreptococcales > Anaerovoracaceae > JAITLA01. Next base: position 3,355 of record JAISNR010000026.1, read on the forward strand.
GCCAAGGTGTACGGCAGGGGTTCCGTTACCGTGCTTGAAATCATGGGCAGGAACGCGGGCTGGCTGACGGCGGCCTCCGCGCTGGCCCGGGGCCAAGGACTCGGCCCCGATTTGATATATCTGCCCGAGGTCCCCTTCGACATCGCGGATTTCGTCGAGGATGTGGGCCGGGCTTACGAACGGCAGCGCGACGTCGTGGTCGCGGTTTCCGAGGGCATTCGCGACAAGAACGACGCCTACATCTCCTCCTACTTCTCGGATACGAGCAGGGACAGGGATGCCTTCGGGCATGTGCAGATGGGCGGGCTCGCCGTGAGCCTCGCGAATTTCGCGCACACGAAGATCAAGACCAAGGCGCGGCGGGGCATCGAATTCTCCCTCCTGCAGCGCTGCGCCGCGCACATCGCCTCGAGTACGGACATAGAAGAATCCTACATGGCGGGGCGGGCGGCCTTCGAGGCGGCCGAGGCGGGCGAAAGCGACAAGATGGTGGCCTTCGCGCGGCCGGGCGGCCCCGTGTACAGATGCGAAACGACGCTCGTGGACCTCGCGGACGTGGCCAACGCGGAGAAGAAACTGCCGCGCGAATGGATCAACGCCGCAGGCAACGGGCTGTCGCAGGCCTTTGTCGATTATGCCCTCCCGCTGATACAGGGTGAAACGGCGCTCGAATGGGCGGGCGGTCTGCCGCGCTTCGCCCGGCCGGAGAGGCTTTTGACGCGGGATGTCTGATGCGTTTTTTGGCCTTGCGGAGATCGGATGCGGCAGGCGACGGAAAACAGAAACAAGTTTGAAAGGCAAGGCAATGCAATGCAATGCGCCGCCGGAATCCGCCGCCGGCCTTTGAGTTTTGCCGGCCGGTGAGGCTGTGATGATTTTGATGAAAGTGATTGACATCGCGCCCGACATGCGCTATCATAAGGAAAGCGGCGCGGGGGCATAGCTCAGTTGGTTAGAGCGCTTGCTCGACAAGCAAGAGGCCACAGGTTCGAGTCCCGTTGTCCCCACCATGTTGAAACCCTTGGAATTTCAGTGATTTTAAGGGTTTTTGTCTTTCCCGGGCGGCCGGGCGGCGCGCACGGGCATTCCCTGCGATCGTATGGGTGCCGCCGCATCCTCGCAGGGGGGCGGAAGGAGAAAGGACATGTCCGAAAAGATAAAAATGAAGAATCCCATCGTGGAGATGGACGGGGACGAGATGACGCGCGTCCTGTGGCATTTGGTCAAGGAGCTGTTGCTGTCGCCGCACGTGGAACTGTATACGGCGTATTACGATCTGGGGCTTTCGAATCGCGAGAAAACCGCCGACCGCGTCACGGCGGAGGCTGCGGAGGCGACGCTTCGGCACGGCGTCGCGGTCAAGTGCGCGACGATCACGCCCAATGCCGAGCGCGTGAAGGAATACGGGCTTTCCCAAATGTGGAAGTCGCCGAACGGCACGATCCGCTCCATCTTGGACGGAACCGTATTCCGCGCGCCCATACTCGTCCGGGGCATCGCCCCCTACATACCGACCTGGACAAAGCCGATCACCATCGCGCGCCACGCCTACGGCGACGTGTACAGGAACGTCGAACTGCCGGCCGGCGCCGGGCGCCGCGCGGAGCTTGTCTTGACCGGCGGCGGCGAGCCGGAGGAGCGCGTGCCGATACACGAATTTGGCGGCGGCGGCGTCGTTCAAGGCGTGCACAACACCGACGAGAGCATCGTCTCGTTCGCGCGGGCCTGTTTCTCCTACGCGCTCGACACGAAGCAGGATCTGTGGTTCGCCTCCAAGGACACCATTTCAAAGACCTACGACCGGCGCTTCAAGGACATCTTCGAGAGCGTATTCGATGCGGAATACAAGGAAGCCTTCGCCGGCGCCGAAATCGCGTATTTTTACACGCTGATAGACGATATGGTCGCGCGCGTCGTGCGCTCGCGGGGCGGCTATGTCTGGGCCTGCAAGAACTACGACGGGGACGTCATGTCCGATATGGTGGCCGCGGCCTACGGCAGCCTTGCGATGATGACCTCGGCGCTCGTTTCGCCCAAGGGGGCGTTTGAGTACGAGGCGGCGCACGGCACGGTGCAGCGCCATTACTACAAATATCAAAACGGCGAGACGACGTCCACGAACCCGGTCGCGACGATTTTCGCGTGGAGCGGCGCCCTCAGAAAGCGCGGCGAGAAGGACGGCTCGCGGGAGCTCGCGGATTTCGCGGACAGATTGGAGCGCGCGACCCTCGACACGATAGAATCCGGCGTGATGACGGGCGATCTGTACGCGCTCTCAAGTCTGCCGAACAAGCGCTTGGCGGATACGGAGGAGTTCCTGCGCGCCGTCGCCGATCGCCTCGCGGGGTAAGGAACAGTTCAAAAATAACCTGCACATTGAGCTTGCCCTTTTGCGTCCCGGCTTCGTTGCCTTTTTGCCCCGAAGCTTTGCTTCGGTAGGCAAAACGGACAGCGAAGGGAGCGAAGCGACCGGAGGAATGCGGCTCCGCCGCATGTTGCCGGAACCCTTGAATAC
>JAISNR010000049.1 GCA_031276135.1 Eubacteriales Family XIII. Incertae Sedis bacterium
TCCGCGACGCCCTTGACGATCTCCGCGATCTTCTCGGCCCTGACGCGGCCCGTCGCGATGTAATCCAGAAAGAACAGCGGCGTCGCGCCCTGACACAGGACGTCGTTGACGCACATCGCGACGCAGTCCAGACCGACCGTGTCGTGCCTGTCCAGCATGAAGGCGAGCTTCAGCTTCGTGCCGACGCCATCCGCGCCCGCCACGAGCACGGGTTCGGAAAGGCCGGCCAGATCCGGCTTGTACAGACCGCCGAAGCCCCCGAGCCCCGCGAGCACCTGCGGGCCGAAGGTCTTTTTCACGTGCGCCTTCATGAGGGAAACGGCCCGCTCGCCCTCCTTCGTGTCCACGCCCGCGTCCCTGTAGGTGAGCTTGCCCATCTCTATCCTTTCACGCGATCCAGCACGGCCCTGTAGGTTTCCTCGACCTTGCCGAGGTCGCGGCGGAACCTGTCCTTGTCCATCTTCTCGTTCGTTTCCGCGTCCCAGAGCCGGCAGGTGTCCGGCGAAATCTCGTCGGCCAGCAGGATCGTTCCCTTGGAATCGACGCCGAATTCGATCTTGAAATCGATCAGCTTCAGGCCGCGCGCGCGGAAGAATTCCTTCATGACTTCGTTCACCTTGAAGGCATAGTCCCGCACCCGCGCGAGCTCCGCCTCCGTGGACAGTTCGAGGGCCAGGATGTGGTCGTCGTTGATCAGCGGATCGCCGAGCGCATCATTTTTGTAAGAGAATTCCAGTACCGTGCGCGCCAGCGGGCTCCCCTCCTCCACGCCGTAGCGCTGCGAGAAGGATCCGGCCGCCACGTTGCGGATGATGACCTCGAGCGGCAATATGCGCACCCGCTTCACGAGGGTTTCCCGGTCCGAAAGCTGTTTGACAAGGTGCGTCGGCACACCGGCGTCCTCCAGAATCCCGAACAATATGTTCGACATGATGTTGTTCACGACGCCCTTGTCCGCGATCTGCCCCTTCTTTTGGCCGTTGAACGCGGTCGCGTCGTCCTTGTATGAAACGATCAGCAGTTCGGGATCGTCCGTTTCGAATACCTTCTTGGCTTTGCCTTCGTAGAGCTGTCCTCTTTTTCCCATATTCTTCGACCTCCGGGCGCTCGAGTGGTTTTGATTGATATTTTGTTATTGCTCAAGGGTACAAAATAATGACCATTCGCCGGGCCGCTTGGGACGGTATTGCCCTCCCGGCGGGTCGCTGACGCTCGTGCGGGCGCTGCACTCACTTCGTTCGTTCCGCTCGTATGCCCGCAACCCCGCCTCCGGGCAATACCGACCCGTCGGCCCTGAGTAATTACGGTATTTTTAATCCGTTATACTTCGCTCGTCCGGCGGTTGAAATCCGCGTCGGCCGCCTCGACCTCCTTCGCCAGCGCTTCCTTGTGGGCTTTCAAGCGCCGCCGCAGTTCTTCGTATTTGACCGACAGGATCTGCACGGCGAGCAACCCCGCGTTTTCCGCTCCGTCGATCGCGACGGTCGCGACCGGCACGCCCTTCGGCATCTGCACGGTGGAGAGCAGCGAATCGAGCCCGTCCAATGTGGAGGATTTGATCGGCAGACCGATCACGGGCAGGGCCGTGTGCGCGGCCAAGACGCCGGCCAGGTGCGCAGCCTTGCCCGCCGCCGCGATGATCACCTCGATGCCGCGTTCCTCGGCGCGCGAAGCGAATTCTTCGGCCGCGCGCGGCGTCCGGTGCGCGGATATGACGCGTGTTTCGTGCGCGACGCCGAAGTCCTTCAATATCTTCTCCGTCCGTTCCACGACGGGATAATCGGACTTGCTGCCCATCACGATGGCCGCTTTCACGCCCGCCTCCTTTCTCTCTCCGCGCGCGTTCCGGGCGCGCGCCCGCAATGCCGCCGGCGGAAGCCTTCGCCGGATTTCAGCCGAAATACGCGACGCCGGACGCGAAGATCCCCTGCTCGTATTCGCCCGGCACATTCCTGTAAAGCTGCGGTCCGACGCGTTCCGAATGCGCCATCTTGCCGAATATCCTGCCGTCCGGCGAGGATATGCCCTCGATGGCCATGTCGGAATTGTTGGGATTGAAGCGAATGTCGCTCGTGGCCCGGCCCGCGAGATCCACGTACTGCGTCGCGATCCGGCCGTCCTCCGCCATCGCGCGCAACAGCGCGCCGGACGCCGTGAAGCGTCCCTCGCCGTGCGAAACGGGCACGGTGTGCATGTCGCCGACGGACGCGCCGGCCAGCCACGGGGAGAGCGTCGAGGCCACCCGCGTCCGCACGAGGCGCGACATGTGCCGGCCGATGCTGTTGTGGGTGAGCGTCGGGCCGTCCTCCGCGCCGTCGCGAATCTCGCCAAAGGGCAGGAGGCCCAGCTTGACGAGGGCCTGGAAGCCGTTGCATATTCCCAGTATAAGACCGTCGCGCAGTTCCAGAAGTTCCGTCACGGCTTCCCGCACGGCCGGATTTCGAAACACCGCCGTTATGAACTTGGCCGAGCCGTCGGGCTCGTCGCCGCCGCTGAAGCCGCCCGGTATCATGACGATCTGGCTCTCCCCTATCCCGCGCGCGAGCGCGCGGATGGACGCGCCGAGCGCCTCCGGTGTGCGGTTTCGCAGGACGCAGAGCTCGACGCGGGCACCCGCCTTCTCAAAGGCCCGCCTCGAATCCGCCTCGCAGTTCGTCCCCGGGAATACGGGGAGCAACACGCGCGGCTTCGCGACGCGGACCGCCGGGCGAACCGGGGAGCGGCGCGCATACGTGACCGCTTCGACCGTCCGCGCGCTCTGCCCGGCGGCCTCGATCGGAAACACGCCCGCAAGCGGGCGTTCCCACGCGGCGAGCAGCGCATCGAGATCCATGCGAAACGCGGGGCGGCGGCGGACGCCCTCGCCCGCTCCGGCCGCCGCCGGGGAAACGGAGACCTCCGCGCGCGCCGTCGTTTCGCCGATGGCCTTGCAGCGCACACCCGCGCCGCGAAGCAGGCCGTCCGCGTCCTCCGCCGCGTCGATCTCGAGCAAGAGCGCGCCGTAGCGCGGCGCGCGAAGCTCTGCGTCCGTGACGTTTTCCAAAAAAGCGCCGATGCGATTGCCCGCCGCCATCTTCACGACGGCGGCGAATATGCCGCCCGGACCCGAAACGGCGGCGGACAGGACCTTTCCCTGCGCGATCAGCGCCGAAACCCCGTCCATATTGCGCCTGTACCGCGCGAAATCGATCATCCCGCCCTCGTCCCGCTCCGCATCGACGAACGCGAGCCGGCTGCCCGGCTTCTTGAACTCCGGCGACAGCACCCGCTCCGCGCGCGTCACGTTCACGGCGAAGGAAACGAGCGTCGGCGGCACGTCCAGATCCATGAAGCTCCCCGACATGCTGTCCTTGCCGCCGATCGCGCGTAGTTCGAGCGCGAGCTGCGCTTCGAGCGCGCCGAGCAGTGCAGAAAAGGGCTTCGCCCAGCGCAGCGGATCGCGGCCGAGTTTCTCAAAATATTCTTGAAATGTCAATCTGACGGAAACCCTGTCGCCGCCCATCGCGACGATCTTCGTGACGGAATCCACGACGGCGTACAGCGCGCCGTGAAAGGGACTTGCCGCAGAAAGCTTCGGATCAAAACCAAAGGCCATCAGCGTCGTCGCGGAGGTTTCGCCGGAATACAGCGGCAGCTTCGCGGCCATGCCGAGGGCGGGCGTCGCCTGCCACAGGCCCCCGAGCGGCATCAGCACCGTTCCCGCGCCGATCGTGCTGTCGAAGCATTCCGTCAGGCCCCGCTGACCGCAGCAGTTCAGATCGGAGAGGCATTCCGCGAGATCGCGCGTTTCGTCCGCCGCAAAGCCCGCGGCAAAATCCCGGTCCTCCACGAACACGCGGGCCCTCTGCCGCACGCCCTCGCTGTCGAGAAAATCGCGCCGCAGGTCGAGGATCGCGCCGCCGCGCCAATACATGCGAAAACGCCCCGTGTCCGTCACGCGCGCGACGGCGACGGCCTCGAGGTTTTCTTCCTCGGCGAGCGCGATGAAGCGCGCCGCGTCCTCTGCGGCCACCACGACCGCCATGCGCTCCTGCGACTCCGAGATGGCGAGCTCGACGCCGTCCAAGCCCTCGTACTTCTTCGGAATCAAATCGAGATTGACATCGATGCCGCCCGCGAGCTCGCCTATGGCCACGGACACGCCGCCCGCGCCGAAATCGTTGCAGCGTTTGATGAGCGCGGCCGCCTCCCTGCGGCGGAACAGCCGCTGGAGATCGCGTTCTATGGGCGGGTTGCCCTTTTGGACCTCCGCGCCGCAGGCCGTGAGCGAATCCGCCGTGTGTTCCTTCGACGAACCCGTCGCGCCGCCGCAGCCGTCGCGCCCCGTCCTGCCCCCGACGAGCAGGATCGCGTCGCCCGGCGCGGGAAGCTCGCGCCTGACGTGCGCCGCGGGCGCGGCGCCGATGACGGCCCCGATCTCGAGCCGCTTCGCGACATAGCCCTCGTCGTATATCTCGACGACCTGCCCCGTGGCCAGCCCCACCTGATTGCCGTAGGCGCTGTAGCCCTTGGCCGCGCCGCGCGCGATCTGCAATTGCGGCAGCTTGCCCGGCAGCGTGTCGCCGAGCTCCGCCCTCGGGTCGCCGCTCCCCGTGACGCGCATCGCCTGATACACATAGGCGCGCCCGGACAGCGGATCGCGGATCGCACCGCCGAGGCAGGTGGCCGCGCCGCCGAAGGGCTCTATCTCCGTGGGATGGTTGTGCGTTTCGTTCTTGAACATGACGAGCCAATCCGCGTCGGCGCCGTCCACATCCGCCCGCACGCGAATGCTGCACGCGTTGACCTCGTCCGACTCGTCGAGATCGGGGAGCAAGCCCCTGCCCTTCAGGTATTTCGCGCAGATCAGGGCGATGTCCATGAGGCTCACCGCGCGCGGCGCGTCCGTCCCGTATACATCCCCGCGCAGACGCAGATATTTTTCGTAGGCCGCGCGAACCAACGCGGCGCAGGGTCCCTCGCCGAATTCAATCTCTTCAAGTATTGTATTGAATGTGGTGTGCCTGCAATGATCGGACCAGTAGGTGTCTATGACCTTGAGCTCCGCGAGCGTCGGATCCCTGCGCTCCGCATCCCGGAAATAGGCTTGCGTGAACAGCAGATCCTCCGCGCTCATCGCGTAGCCTTCCCTCCGCCTGAATGCCTCCGCCTCGTCCGGGGCGAAGGCGACGAATCCTTCGATCACGGGCACGGGCGGCGGCGCGGGCAGGTCGAGCGCGAGGGTGCGGGGCTTCTCCCAAGCCGCCTCGCGGGAATCCACCGGATTGACGACAAAGCGCTTTACGGCTTCGATTTCCGCCCGCGAAAGCGTGCCCTCTGCGGCGATCACGCGCGCAAAGCGAACCGCGGGCCGCGCGTCCGACCGGATCAGCCGGATGCACTGGACGGCGGAATCGGCCCTCTGGTCGTATTGGCCCGGCAGATATTCGACGGCGAACGCAAAGGCGTCGCCGAGCGGCGCTTCCTCCTCGAAAACGGCATCGACGGCGGGCTCCGAGAACACGTTGCGCTTCGCCGTTTCGTAGGTTTCGTCGTCCGTGTTTTCCACGTCGTAGCGATTCAAAACCCGGAGCCGCGTGATGCCCGCGATGTGCAGGTTCTCCGCCAAGGTGCGGTGAAGCGCGCGCGCCTCCGTGTCAAAGCCTTCTTTTTTTTCGACGTACAGCCTTCTGACCACGCAAGTCCTCCGCTATTCCTGCGAAACGTAGCCGCCCTCCGCGAGATATGCGTCGATGTTTTCGACGGCGCCCCGGACCTTCAGCGCGTAGCCCCGCGAATAGGTGCCCCTGCTGACGTTGCCCGAGCCCTGGTTGTAAGCCGACAGCGCCAAATCGATGTCCCCGCCGTAGTTTTCGAGGTTTCGGCTGATGTAGGCCGCGCCGTAGTCGATGCTCGTCTTGGGATCGTAGAGCCGATCGACGCTGAGCCCGAGTCCTGCGGCCGTCTGCGGCATGAACTGCATGAGGCCGACCGCGCCGGAACGGCTGACGGCGTTCTCATTGAAGCGGCTCTCCTTCTCGATGACGGCCATCAACACCTTCTCGTCCAGATTGTTCACCTCTGCGGCCCTGCGGAGCATGAACACCAGTTCCTGCGCGCGGCCCGCGCTCAGCTTGCCGTTCACGGAGCGGATGTACTGCACGAGCCCCCTGTTGTAGTTGGCTTCGGTCTGCGAAAAGAAATCGCTTGCGGAAACGCCCTCTTTCGTGCTGATGCATATCCCGAAATACGGGTCGTAATACAGATTCCAGCCCAAAGCCTCACTCCCTGCGAAAGCCTTGAGCGGCAGGTACACGACGCCGTCCTTTACGAGCACGGGGCTTTGCCCCAAATCGGCGGCGCGCGCATTCCGCTGCGGCGCGGGTTCAAACACGATGACGCCCTCGGTTTCCGCCTCGTATGCGGGCGGCGGCGCGGCGCTCTCCACGATGTGGACGCCGAAACGGCTTTCCACCTCCGCCGTCACATCCTCCGCGTTGTTCTTGGTACGGTTGTCCCTGATATTGGTCAGGGAGGGCGTCGTCTTTTGAAGCTTCAGCGTGCCCGCCTCGAGGTCCATCTCCGCCGTAAAACCGAATACGGCCTGTATGTCCTCGGTAAGCGGCAGGTAGGTCACATCTTCGTACAGAAAGAACGGATACTGCAAATTGTAGTTGACGATCTCTTCTCCGTTCACGACGATGTTTTTCAGAAAAAACGATCCGTCCGCCCTGTCCCCGGCATAGACCGCCGCGGACGACAGGATGAGCGCGGCCACCGTGAGCCAAATCAGGACGGTTCTCCATTTGCCAATCATACAATTCCCCCATTGCTTTGCATCGGAAACCGGCGACGATCGCCGCCGCAGACCTTCTTACAATTTATTCCTCTTTCAGGATCACCACGTCCACCGACTGATCCTTGTCGTCGGAAACGTCGTAGAGGCGCACAAGGGCTTTTTCGCGCACAGCGCTCGCGGAGCCGACCGAATAGTTCCCGTCGGCGCCGAGGATGTAGACCACGGCCTTGTCCTTGATCTCGAAGATCCACTTCGATTTGCCCTCTCCCGGATCGATCGTGACCACGCTGCCCGTCTTGTTCGCAATCGTCGCGAACTTGCCCCCGGAGCCGACATTTCCGGGTTCGGAAACGGTCCCGACCTCGCCCGGCACGGAGGCCCGCAGCGTACCGAATTTCGTCGGATCGCTCGCATGCACGGCGGAAGCGACGCCCGTGACCTGCCCGTTTCTGAGCTGAAACTCAAAGAGCTGTCCGCCGCCGTATTGTTCCTTCGACGGAATATTGTCCTTTGCGAGGCCCGAATCTCCGGCCCAGGTGATGGTGCGGCCCGCCGTCAGCGTGACGAAGCCGGAAACGGCGCCGCCTTGGCTGTCCGTCACGGAAACGATGTTCTTGATCACGCCGTAGGCCCTGCCCGAGAAGCCGACGTCGAGCGGCAGGATGAGCCGCTTGATCTTGTCGCCCTCGAGCTCGTACCAAGCGGGCGTTTCGACGTTCTTGTACTTGTAAACGGTGTCCTCGAGGTAGTCTGCGGCGGCTTCGGGGAGCGTCATATCCTTGGAATAATCGGCCTTGCGTCCGTAGCGCAGGACCTTTGCGCCGCTCGCGAAGGGTTTGCCCGCGAAGGTCGTGATGTCGCTGTCGAACGCGCCCTTGACGAAGGTGAGCGCGGCGGCGGCGGGCGTCTCGGCGGGGTTCGCATCGCCCTCCGGCGGCGTCGCCTCGGGCGGATTGGCCGCTTCTATGCGCGACAGGACATTGCAGACGAGTTGCGCGGCCATCCACTTCGTCGCGTATTCCGGCAGAGGTGCGCTCAGTCCCGCCAGCGCGCCGATGTCGCCGGCCTTGGCGACGTAGTTCTCCGGCCATACCCCGCCGAGCGCGGCGTCGTCGTAGCCGGCCGCGCGCAGGGTCATCGTGATCAGCTCGCTCATGGTCACATTGTTGCCCGGCTTGAAACTGCCGCCCGGATAACCCGTCACGACGCCCTTGTCCACCGCGTAAGAGATGTAACCCTCCGCCCAGCCGTAGCCCGCAAGGTCCGGAAAGCCGCTCTTCTTGACGTCCTGCGAGGGCGTCCCGTTGACCGTGGCCGCCGGCGCGCGCATGGCTTTCACGATGATCGTGCAAAACTGCGCCCGCGTCAGATTGGAGTCGGGATAAAACAGTCCGTCCACGTCCCCCGTGATGATCCCCGGGTCCGCGAGGGCCGACACGGCCGTTTCATAGTGCCGGCCGACGACATCGGACGGCACGGCCGCGGCATAAGCCGCCGGGGCGAGCACAAGCGCGCATACGAAAGCCGCCGCCGAGATCTTTGCAATGTCCTTTATCCTCATGTCCGTCTTGCTCCTTTGCATAAAACATGAAAAAATCGATTTTACTGCTCGGTTATATTGAAAAACGCATTCGCATTCGGCGAAACAGCCAAAGCGCCCCCGCTGTGCAGCGCGTTGCCCGGGATCGTCGCGGAAAGCGGCGCGTTCGTCGGATTCAACGGCGTTCCCGTTATGACGATCGTAATCACGGAAACGTCGGCCGGTGAATACTGCGGCACGGTGGCTTTCATGCCGTTTGAGGACAGGCCCGGGAACCAACCCGAAACGTCCGTCCCGCCGAGTATCTCTTTGAAGGTATCGTTGTGCAGGGTGATGGAAACGCTGCCCGCCGCGATGGCGCTGCCGGTGATGCCGCCCACGCCCACGCCCGAAAAATAGGCACCGCGGTTGTGCGAGATCATGGGTATCGGCGAAAGGATCCTGTTCGTGAGGATGGCGACGTCGCCCTTGGGCGCCGGCGCGGTCCAGTTGTGAATGTTTACGTTGCCGACCAGGTTATACATGTCGGCATATTGGATATAGTTGCCGGGCCATTTTCCCTCCAACTCATCCTCCTGCCCGCGCCGGATGCGGACCAGCACCGTCATCACCTCGGCGTAGGTCACGCTCTTGCCGGGTGCGAATTTCCCGGAGCCCACGCCCCGGATCCAGCTGTTCTCATAGGCGCGGTTGATGTAGGGCTTCGCCCAGCCGTAGCCGTCCATGTCCGTGAAATGACTCTCCTTGTCGGAAAGGTTCTGTTGATGGGACGCCTTGACGACTATGCTCGCGAATTCGGCCCGCGTGATGTCCTTGTCGGGATGAAACAGCCCGTCCGTGTCGCCCGTGATCGCCTTCGCGTCCATCAGCGCCTTCACCGCGCTGAGGTACTTCGTGTTCTGCACGTCGGGCGGGTATGTGGGCTTTGTGTCCCAAGAGCTGTAATCAATATCCGCCGCGGCCGCGCCGCCTGTGCCGCTCACGGCCAAAATCAGCACGACGATAAAGGCGCATACGCTCTTCCATGTTTTCAATTTTTCCACCTCCAAACATCTCTTGACGATTCGCGGCGCGCGGACAAAGCCTCTTCCCAAGCGGAAGCGCGCCGTCGCACGGCGGCCGGGGCGAAACATTCCCGCGCCCCGGCATGCGCTCGTTATATGGTATTATACCGGAAAGAGCAAGAGATGTACATGCCGTTTTGCAGCGCTTGTTCTGCGGGGGTTGCGAGGGTTACGGCCGCGACGCTTCCAAACGCTGCGCGACGGCCCGCAGAAACGCCTCCGTACCCGCCAACCGCTTGTTCGGCAGGGTCGAAAGCGCGTACAGATCCCCCGTCATCACGCCGGATTCGATCGTATCGAGGCTCGCGCGTTCCAGCCTGTCCGCAAAATCCGCGAGCTCCGGCGAGCCGTCCGTTTCGCCGCGCTTTCTGAGGGCGCCGCTCCACGCGAATATCGTCGCAACCGGGTTCGTGGACGTCGGTTCGCCGTTTTGATATTTGTAATAATGCCGCTGCACCGTGCCGTGCGCCGCCTCGTATTCGAAGGCGCCCTTGGGCGAAACGAGCGCCGAGGTCATCATCGCGAGGCTCCCGTAGGCTGCGGCCACCATGTCGGACATGACGTCCCCGTCGTAGTTCTTGCAGGCCCAGATGAAGCCGCCCTCCGAACGCATGACGCGCGCGACCAGATCGTCGATCAGCGTGTAGAAATACGTGATCCCCGCATTGGAAAACGCTTCCTTGTATTCCGCGTCGAATACGCTCTCGAAGATGTCCCTGAAGCGCCGGTCGTAGGTCTTTGAAATGGTGTCCTTGGCGGAGAACCACAGGTCCTGCTTCGTGTCGAGCGCGTAGGAGAAGCAGGCCCGCGCGAACGAGGCGATGCTCCCGTCGGTGTTGTGCACGCCCCGGACGACGCCGCCGCCGTCGAACTCGTGTATCGTCACGCGCTCCTCCGGCGCGCCGCCGCCGGTCAAAACCAGCTCCGCGCGGCGCCCCGCACAGGCCGGCAGCTCGACGTTCCTGTACACGTCGCCGTAGGCGTGGCGCGCGATCGTGATCGGCTTCGTCCAGGTCGGTATGTAGGGGACGATGCCCCGGACGAGTATGGGCGCGCGGAACACGGTTCCGTCCAGAATGGAGCGGATCGTGCCGTTCGGCGACTTCCACATTTGGGAAAGTCCGTATTCCTTCACGCGCTCCTCATTGGGCGTGATCGTCGCGCACTTGACCGCGACGCCGTGCCGAAGCGTCGCCTCGGCAGCCTCCGCCGTGACGCGATCGGACGTTTCCTCGCGCTTTGCGAGTCCCAGATCGTAATATTCCGTATTCAGATCCACGTGCGGCGACAGCAGCAATTCCTTGACCCACCGCCACAGGACGCGCGTCATCTCGTCCCCGTCCATCTCCACGATGGGATTCTTCATTTTTATCTTTTCGGACATGCCTTTTCTCCTTCCGTTCCGCCCCTGCGAGGATGCGACGGCGGCAATACGATCGCAGGGAATGCCCGTGCGCGCCGCCCGGCCTCCCGGGAAAGACAAAAACCCTTAAAATCACTGGAATTCCAAGGGTTTCAACATGGTGGGGACAACGGGACTCGAACCTGTGGCCTCTTGCTTGTCGAGCAAGCGCTCTAACCAACTGAGCTATGCCCCCGCGCCGCTTTTCTTATGATAGCGCATGTAGGATGCGATGTCAATCACTTTGTGGCAAAACTCGACATAAAGCTCTTGTATTTCCGAGGAGGATGTGCTATTATTTTAATTGCGGTATACGAACCCCAAGCCGTTCCGACAACGATTGCGAGGCACTGTGTTGCGCAATGCGGTACGCTATTATGTAACAGGAGGTTTTCCCATGCGTTTACTTACCAGATCTGATTTTGACGGCCTTGCCTGCGCCGCCCTCCTCAAGGATCTGAAGATTATCGACCGTTGGAAATTCGTTCATCCCAAGGATCTGCAGGACGGCATCGTCGAGGTCACGGAGGAGGACGTGCTCGCGAATGTTCCGTATGTCAAGGGCGCGAAGCTCTGGTTCGACCATCATTCGAGCGAAAACGAGCGGCTCGGCTCGGACGT
>JAISNR010000086.1 GCA_031276135.1 Eubacteriales Family XIII. Incertae Sedis bacterium
GGGATGATGTCGAGGCCGTATTTCACGGCGAAATCGAAGTCCCTTTGGTCGTGGGCCGGCACCGCCATGATCGCGCCGGTGCCGTAGTCCGGCAGCACGTAGTTCGCGATATAGATGGGAACCCTCGCGCCGTTCAGCGGATTTACGGCGTACCTTCCGATGAACAGACCCTCCTTTTCGAGCGTGGCGGACGTCCTGTCTATATCGGACATGTATTGCAGCTTGTCGAGGAAGTCCCGCACGGGCGCCTCATACGCGCCGCCCGCCGTGAGCTCCTTCACGAAGGGATGCTCCGGCGCCAGCACCATGTAGGTCACGCCGAACAGCGTGTCGGGCCGCGTGGTGAATACGCGCAGCGCCCTGTCCGCGCCCTCGATGCCGAAATCGACCTCCGCGCCCACGCTCTTGCCGATCCAGTTCTTCTGCATGAGCTTGACCTTGGCGGGCCAGCCCTCGAGCTTGTCGAGATCCGCGAGCAGGCGTTCGGCGCAGTCCGTGATCTTGAGGTACCACTGATCCAGCTCCTTCTTGCCGACGACGGTGCCGCAGCGGTCGCAGACGCCGTCCACGACCTGCTCGTTCGCGAGCACCGTTTCGCAGGAGGGACACCAGTTGACGGGGTTTTTCTTCTTGTAGGCCAGCCCCTTCTTGTAAAACTGTATGAAGATCCACTGCGTCCACCTGTAATATTCGGGTTCGCAGGTCGCGATCTCGCGATCCCAGTCGTAGGCTATGCCGAGCCGCTTCATCTGCGCGCGCATATCGGCCATGTTGTCGCGCGTCCACAGGTTCGGATGCACGCCCTTTTGGATGGCCGCGTTCTCGGCGGGCAGTCCGAACGCGTCCCAGCCCATGGGATGGAGCACGTTGAAGCCCTTCATCTTGCGGTAGCGGGCGGCCACATCGCCTATGGCGTAGTTGCGCACATGCCCCATGTGGAGCCTTCCCGAAGGGTAGGGAAACATCTCCAGAAGGTAATATTTGTCGGCCTCCGAGGCTTCGTCGATTTTGAACAGCCCTTCGTCCGCCCAATATTTTTGCCATTTCTTTTCAATTGCGTCGAAATCGTATCTGTGTTCCGCCATGCTCATACCTCTTGCACCTCGATCCGGTTTCCGTCTCCCCAGATCTGTTCGATCCGGTACAGGTCCCGCTGTTCTTTCGTGAAAACATTCACGATTACATCGCCGCAGTCGAGCAGGATCCAGCCGGATTCGGGTTTGCCCTCGATGTGAGAGGGCACCGTGCCGCGCTCCGCGAGCGCGTCCGCAACATCCTCCGCGAGGCTTCCGACCTGCCGCACGGAATTGCCGGAGGCCAACACGAGATAATCCGCGAAGGACGATTTTTCGGCGATGTCCAAGATCACGACATCGATCCCTTTCTTTTGGCTCAATACGCCTGCGGCGCTCAGCGCCAGTTCTTTGCTGTCCAAGCAATCTCCCCTTTCTGTTCGTTTCGGTTGCGGCGCGCGCGTTTCCGGGGCGGCAGGGCCGCACGGAACGGATTGCGCCGAAACATCCGAGCGCGCTTCCGCAAACCACGCGAGCGCGCGCCGGGAATCGGGATGCGGACGCACGCCCTTTTCCCGCAGATGCCGCAAGGTGTTTTCGAGCGCCATGACGCAGGCGCCGTCCAGATCGTCGCGCGCGCGCTTTCGCAGTTCCTCGACGCCCGCGTAGTCGCGCGTGGGTTCCGCCGCGTCGGCCACGTACAGGATCTTTTCGAGCTTCGACATGCCCGCCCGCCCCGTGGTGTGGTAGCGCACGGCGTTCAAAAGCTCCGCGTCCTCCGTGCCGCGTTCCGCTTTCATCCACGCGGCCGCGACCTTGCCGTGCGACAGGTTCGCGTCGCCCTTGAGCGCGGGATCCTCGCCGTAGCGGTCGATCAGCGCGTCGAGCTCGCCCGCGGAAACGGCCCTGAACAAATCGTGCAACAATGCCGCCTCCTTCGCCTTTTCCGCGTCGGCGCCGTGGATTTCCGCGAGCTCTGCGGCCATGCGCGCCGTGCCCGCCACGTGCGCGGCCCTTCCTTTGCCGAGCCGCGCTTCGAGCGCTTCACGGCTGATACAGTCCTCTTTCATATATATATTCTCCCACCGAAGCGGGAACAAGCCCTTCTATGCCTTCCCCCGCGCGCACGCGCCTGCGTATCTCCGAGGCGGATATGTCCGATTTGGGGTTTTCCATCAAGATCACGCGCGTTCCGTACACCGCGCCGAGCCGCGCGGCGCAACGCTCCGCTTCGTCGTCCGCGCTGCCCGGGCGCCTGGCCGCGACAAAGGAAAACTCGCGCAGAAGCTCGTCCGCCCTGTACCATTTTTCGAGCATCAGCAGCATGTCCGCGCCGAGCAGAAAGAATATCTCCCCCCGCCGTTCGCCGTCATCTCTGATCGCCCTGAGCGAATCAATCGTATAGGACACGCCGCCGCGCGCAAGCTCCGTGTCCACCGCCGCAAAGCGCGCGTCGCCGCCGATCGCGCGGCGCAGCATGTTCATCCTGTGCGCGCCCGCGCTCAAGCTTTTGCCTATCTTGAATGGCTGGGCGCACACGGGCATGAAGAGCAGCCTGTCGAGCGCCGCCGCCTCCATTGCCAGCTCCGCAACGGCCAGATGCGCGTTGTGCACGGGATCGAAGCTGCCGCCGAATACGCCGGTCCTCATTTTCCGAGGGTAAGCGCGAGCTCCGCGAGCTGTTCGCGCGAAACCTCCCCGGGCGCGCCGCTCACGGGGCAGACGGCTGCCTGGTTCTTCGGAAAGGCCATGACCTCGCGTATGCTCTGCGCGCCGAGCAGCAGCATGACCAGCCTGTCGAGCCCGTAGGCGAGACCGCCGTGCGGCGGAACGCCGTAGCGGAAAGCATCGAGCAGGAAGCCGAACTTGCTTTCCGCTTCCTCGCGCGAGAGTCCCAAGATTTCAAACATCTTCATCTGCAAGGCCCTGTCGTGTATCCTGATGCTGCCGCCGCCGAGCTCCACGCCGTTCATCACGATGTCGTAGGCTCTGGCGCGCACGGCGCCCGGGTCCGTGTCGAGCAAGCCGATGTCCTCCGCATTCGGCGCGGTGAAGGGGTGGTGCATGGCCGAAAAGCGCCCGCTCTCCGCGTCGCGGGCGAGGAGCGGAAAATCGACCACCCACAAGAGCTCGCGCCGCGCGTCGTCGAGCAGGCCGAAGCGCCCCGCGATCTCGCGCCGCAGGAAACCGAGGCTGTCGAACACGACCCCGCTCTCGCCCGCGACGATGAGGATCAGGTCGCCCGGTTTACCGGAAAACAATTCTGTAAAGCGCGTCATCTCCGCCTCGTTCATGAACTTGCCGAAGGACGAGCTTGTCCCGTCGGCGCCGACGCGCATCCAGGCGAGCCCCTTCGCGCCGAAGGCTTTGATGTCCTCTTGCAGCTTGTCGACGTCCTTGCGGCTCAGGCGCGCCGCGCCGCCCTCTATGTTGATGCCGCGCACATCGCCGCCCGCCGCCACCGCGTCCGAGAACACGCGGAAGCCGCAGTCCTTGGCCGCGTCGCTTGCGCATACGAGCTCGAAGCCGAAGCGCGTATCGGGCTTGTCGCTGCCGAAACGCTCGAGGGCCTCGCGATAGCCGTAGCGCGGAAACGGAATCTTCAGATCGACATCCAAGAGCTCCTTGAACACGCGCGCAAGATAGCCCTCCTGCACGGCGATGACGTCGTCCTCGTCCGCGAAGGACATCTCCAGATCCACCTGCGTGAACTCCGGCTGTCTGTCCGCCCGCAGATCCTCGTCGCGGAAGCACTTCACGATCTGCACGTAGCGGTCCGCGCCGCTCGCCATGAGGAGCTGCTTGTAGAGCTGCGGCGACTGCGGCAGCGCGTAGAAGAGCCCCGGGTTGACGCGGCTCGGCACCAGATAGTCGCGCGCGCCCTCCGGCGTGGGTTTGACCAGCATGGGGGTTTCGATCTCCGTGAAGCCCTGCGCGTCGAAATAGTCGCGCGTCAGCTTCGCGACCGCGTGGCGAAAGCGCAGGTTGCGCTGCATCTTGTGCTTTCGGAGGTCGAGGCAGCGGTATCTGAGGCGCAGGTTCTCGTCCGCGTTGTCGTCGTCCCGCACGTAGATCGGCGGCGTTTCGGCCTCCGAATAGACGCGCATGTCGCGGACGGACACCTCAAGGCCGCCCGTCGCGAGCGCGGCGTTCTTCGACTCGCGCTCCCGCACAAGGCCCTTTACCCCCACGACATACTCGCTGCGCAGGCCGTCGGCCGCCTCGAAGAGCGGCTTCGGCGCGTCCTCGCCGAACACGATCTGCACGAGGCCCGTCCTGTCGCGCAGGTCGCAGAAGATGAGGCCGCCCAGATTCCTGCGCTTCTGTATCCAGCCGTTCAGGACGACGGCCTCGCCGATGTTTTTCGCGGTCAACTCGCCGCACATGTGCGTGCGCTTGTATACAGTATCCATCTATTCCTTTCTTTCTCGAAAATCCGCCGCCAGCGCGGAAAGGATTTCGTCCCGCGCCACGCGCCGCTGCTCTCCCGAAACCATGTCCTTGAGAAGGGCGGCGTTCGCCGCGAGCTCCTCTTCGCCGATCACGATCGCAAAGCGCGCGCCCAACCTGTCGGCGCGCTTGAGCTGCCCCTTGAGGTTCCTCGCGGGACCGTCCATCTCCGCGCGCAGGCCCGCCGCGCGCAGACGCCGCAACAGCCCGAGGCCCGCGAGCTTGGCGCCCTCGCCGAGATAGGCGATGTACGCGTCCGCGCCCTTCGCCGGCGGGATGCGGGCGTCCTCCGCCTCCATGAGCAACAGCAGGCGTTCGATGCCGAGGCCGAAGCCCACGCCCGGCGTCGGCGGCCCGCCGAGCTCCTCGATCAGATGATCGTAGCGCCCGCCGCCGCAGACCGTCCCCTGCGCGCCTATGCGGTTCGACACGAACTCAAAGGCCGTCTTGGTGTAGTAATCGAGGCCGCGCACGATGCCCGCGTCCACCTCAAAGGCGATGCCGAGGGCGTCGAGGTTGCGCCTGAGCGCCGCAAAATCCTCCCTGCACGCGTCGCAGAGATAGTCGAGCATGGACGGCGCGCCCTTGACGAGCTCCCCGCACACGGGGGATTTGCAATCGAGTATGCGCATGGGATTCCTGTCGAAGCGGGTCTTGCAGGTGTCGCAAAGCGCATCGCGCTTCGGCGAGAGGAAGGCGCGCAAGGCCTCCCTGTGCCCGCCCCTGCACGCGGGGCATCCGATGCTGTTGACGCGCAGCTCGACGCCGCGGACGCCCAGCGCCGCGAAGAAATCGGCGGCCAGCGCGATCACCTCGGCGTCGGCCAGCATGTCGGCGGAGCCGAAGCACTCGACGCCGAACTGGTGGAATTCCCGCTGCCGGCCCTTCTGCTGCCGCTCGTGGCGGTAGCAGGAGATCTCGTAGGCGAACTTCGACGGCTGCGGCTCCGCGTAGAGCTTGTGTTCCAAAAACGCGCGCGCGACGGAGGCCGTGCCCTCCGGCCGCAATGTGAGTCCGCGTCCGTCGTAGTCCGCAAAGCTGTACATCTGCTTTTGCACGATGTCGGTCGTTTCGCCCACGCCGCGCGAAAACAGCTCCGTGTACTCGAACACGGGGGTCCGGATCTCCGCGAAGCCGCGGCGTTCGCATATTTCGCGGAAAACGCTTTCAACAAAATTCCATTTATGTGTATCCCTGGGCAATATATCCTTTGTCCCCTTGGGGGCCTGCGTCAACATGTTTGCTCTCTTCTCCTATTCGGCGTCCGGTTGGAACAGCAAGCGCCGCTTCCGCGCCAGCATCTCCTCCAACCTCTCCGCGTAGATTTCGTAATTGGACGCGTTGAACGCCCGCGTCAGCCTGTTTTCGCTCGGAACGTACAGCTTGCTCGAAGCGCCCGCGCCGAGCGCGACGATGGTCTGCCGTTCCTCCATGATGCGCACATTGTAGAGGCCGAGCTTCCCGTCCCGCGCGTAGCCCGTGTTTTCGAGATTGCCGACCGTCTGCTTCTGGCGGTAGAGGTAATAGGGCGCGTATGCGGCCTCCGCCAGCGCGTCCGCAGCCAAGCGCAGCATCTCGGCGGCCGTTTCGGCGCGTTCGTAGCTGTATTCGGCGTCCCGCTCCTTGAGCCGTGCCGCGCGCTTCACGGCGAGGGCGTGTATCGTGACGTTCTCGGGCGCGAGTTCCAACACCGCCCGCAGCGAGCGTCCGAAATCCGCCGCGTCCTCCCCCGGCAGACCCGCGATCAGATCGGCGTTGATGCGCGGCACGCCCGCCGCCCGCGCGAGCCGAAAGGCCCTGCGCACGTCCTCCGCCGTGTGGTCCCTGCCGATGCGCGCGAGCGTTTCGTCGTTCATGCTCTGCGGGTTTATGCTGACGCGGTCCGCGCCGTGCCGCCGCATGACGCGCAGCTTTTCGGCCGTGATCGTGTCGGGCCGGCCGGCCTCGACCGTGAATTCCGCGAGCTTCGCGCCCGCGAAGCGCAAGCGCGCGCGCCCGAGCAACCCGTCGAGATCCGCCTCGTTCAGAGCCGTGGGCGTACCGCCGCCAATGTAGAGGCTTTCGGCGAACAAACCCTTTCGCGCCAGGCCCTCGGCCACGAAGTCCATCTCGCGGTACAGCGCGGCGAGGTAGCCGCCCACGCGCGCATACGGAACCTGATTCGAGGGAAAGGAGCAGTATTCGCAGCGCGTGGGGCAAAAGGGTATGCCGATGTATACCCCGACGGCATCCGCCTCGGGCGGCGCCGTCAGCGCGCGCTGCAGGGCGTACACGCGGGCCGTGAGCTCCGTCTTGGCCTCGCTCACGTAGTATTCGCTTCTGAAACGGCGCCGCGCGCGCGCCTCGTCCGCTTCTCCCGCGAGTTCTCCGAAGAGTTTGACGGGCCTGATCCCCGTCAGGATCCCCCACGCGGGCGACCGCCCGGTCAGCGCGGCGAGCCGGTCGTACAGGAAGCGTTTCACGGCGTTTTTGTCCCCGGCCGCCGCCGCGTCCGTCACGTCGATGCGGTGCGCGCCCTCGGCGCCCGCCGCCGCGTCCGTCGAGAATTCCGAAGGCCGCAGGAACATCTTGATCAGTTCAATGTATTCATTGCCAAAGACGCCGTCGAAAACAAAACCGCACATCGCGTCAAGGCTCAAAAAAACGGATTGTACCGCTTTTCGCGGCCGATCGTGCTCTCGCCCATATGGCCCGGGTACAGCCGCGTTTCGTCGGGCAGCGTAAAAAGCTTCCGCTCGACCGACGCGAGCAGGGTTTCCATGGAACCGCCGAACAGGTCCGTGCGGCCGATCGAACCCGCGAACAGCGTGTCGCCGCTGAAGAGCGCGTCCTCCGCCAAGATGCATATGCCGCCCGGGGAATGCCCCGGCGTGGCCAGTATTTTCAGCGTCAGGTTTCCCGCTTGCAGCTCGTCGCCGTCCTTCACGAACAGCTGCGGCGTCAGCGAGATCGCCCGCCCCGCGATCATGCCCGAATAGTTCTTGTCCGGATCGGAAAGCACGGGCCGCTCATCCTCCCCCGCCACGAGCTTACAGCCTTCGAACTCGCGCAGATAGCGCTCCGCGCCGCCGATGTGGTCGCCGTGCCCGTGCGTCAGGATGAGCCATTCGACGCGCAGGCCGTCGCTTTTGACGGCGGCCGCCAGCGGCGCGCTGTACTCGCCCGCGTCCACGATGAAAGCGGTCTTTGCGCCGTCGTCCACGAGGTAGGTGTTGGCGCCGGAGAATATCCCCGCGAATAATCGGATGTTCATTTGATGTATTCTCTCCTTTAAAATCTTTTTCTGCTGTCTATGAGAATCGTCACGGGACCGTCACCCCATATCTCCACGAGCATTTCGGCGCGGAACACGCCTTCTTCCACGCGGAGGCCCAGCGCGCGCATCCTGTCCGCGCAGGCCCGGCAGAGCGGTTCCGCGATTTCGGGGCGCGCCGCCGCCGCGAAGCTCGGCCGCTTGCCCTTCCGCACGTCGCCGAGCAAGGTGAACTGCGAAACGGCGAGCACCGCGCCGCCCACCTCCGCCGCGGAGAGGTTCATCTTTCCGTCCGCGTCCTCAAAGACGCGCAGACCCGCTATCTTGTCGGCGACATAGACCGCGTCGCGTTCGCCGTCGCCCGCCTCCGCGCCGATCAGCGCGACCAATCCCGTTTCGACGGCGCCCGCGCATGTTTCTCCGACCGTCACGCGCGCCTTTAAAACCCGTTGCACCACAGCCCGCATATGCTTTCACCCCGTCGCTCTGTGCGCGTCCGCGACACCCTCGACGCCGCGCAGAGAGCGCAAAATCTTCTCCATTTGGCTCGCGTTGGAAATGGAGAGCGTCATGATGATGTAGACCGCGCCGTCGTTCCCGCTCTTCGCGTTGACGCCCGTGATGTGCACGTCCATGTCCTCGCATACGCGGGAGATGTCCGAAAGCAGACCCTTGCGGTCGTCGGCGCTGATCGCCACATCGGAATCGTAGGACCGGTCGCGGTCGAGCTCGTCGTACTCCCATTCGACCTCGATGAGCCGGCCCTTTTCCTCCTCGGGTATGTGTACGATGTTCGGACAATCGGCGCGGTGGACGGTGACACCCCTTCCCTTCGTGATAAAGCCCGTGATCTCGTCGCCGGGCACGGGATTGCAGCACCTCCCGAGGTGAATCAAAAGGTTGCTGACGCCCTTGACGCGCACGTCCGTGCGCTCCCTGTGCGGGATCTCGCCCCGGTTCCGCGAAACGGCCGCCTCCGCGCGCTCCTTTTCGCGCAGGGCCCGCTTCGCCGCGGCCTGCGTTTCTTCCTCGCATATGTCCGCGAGCGCGTTCACGACCTTGCTCAGCATGACGCCGCCGTGGCTGACGGCGCTGTACATCTCCTCCGCCGACGCGTAATCGAGCTGCTTGCTGACGCGCTGGATCCACTGGACGCGCAGCATGGTCTGCGGCTCAAAACCCTTGCGCTTCACGGCCCGCTCGAGCAGATCGCGCCCCCTCTCCGCGTTCTCGCTGCGATTCTCGCGCTTCAGCCACTGGCGAATCTTGCTGCGCGCGTTGCTCGTCTTTGCGATCCGGAGCCAATCGATGCCGGGCCCCTTGGAGTTTGAGGAGGTGATGATCTCGATGATCTCCCCGTTCTTCAGGCTGTAATCGATGGGAACCATCTTGCCGTTCACCTTGGCGCCCACGCACTTCACACCCACGCCGCTGTGAATCTTGAACGCGAAATCGAGCGGTGTCGAACCGGCCGGCAACTCGATGACGTCGCCCTTGGGGGTGAACACGAACACCTGATTGGAGAAGAGATCCATCTTCAGGGTTTCCATGAACTCCCTCGGGTCGTTCATGTCCTTCTGCCATTCCAGCGTCTGCCGCAGCCAGGCGAGCTTCACCTCATCCTGCCCCGCCGCGCTCGCGCCGAGCCCTTCCTTGTACTTCCAATGCGCGGCGATGCCGTATTCGGCGATGCGGTGCATGGAACGCGTCCGTATCTGTATCTCGAAGGGATTGCCCTTGTCGCTCAGCACCGTCGTGTGAAGCGACTGGTACAGGTTGGGCTTGGGCATCGCGATATAGTCCTTGAAGCGGCCCGGAAGCGGCTTCCACATCGCGTGCACCGCGCCGAGCGCCGCGTAGCAGTCCTTCACGGTTTCCACGATGATGCGCACGGCGGTCAGATCGAAGATCTCCTCGATCTGCTTGTGCTGGTATTTCATCTTGCGGTATATGCTGTAAAAATGCTTGGAACGCCCCGTGATCTCGTAGGCGATCCGCAGCTCGTCCAGGCTCTGCTTGATCTCGCTGATCACGCGGCCGATGCTCTCCTCCCGCTCGATCTTCTTCATCTTGACCTGATTGGCGAGATCGAAATAGGCCTCGGGGTCCAGATGCTTCAGCGCGATGTCCTCCAGCTCGAACTTCATCGCGAAGATGCCGAGCCGGCCGCAGAGGGGGGCGTATATCTCGAGCGTTTCCCTGCACTTGTACATGATCTGGTCGTGATTCATGTAGTTGATGGTGCGCAGGTTGTGCAGGCGGTCCGCCAGCTTGATGAGCAGTACGCGGATGTCCTTGGACATGGCGAGAAACATCTTGCGCAGGTTCTCGGCCTGCCGTTCCTCCTTGCCCTCCGTGACCAGGGAACCGAGCTTCGTGACGCCGTCCACGAGCAGGGCGACTTCCTCACCGAAATCCCGCGTGATCTCCTCCTGCGAATACGGCGTGTCCTCCACCGCGTCATGGAGCAAGCCCGCGACAATGGTGGTTTCATCCATTCCCAGATGCGCGAGTATCTTGGCCACCTCGATCGGATGGACGAGATAGGGTTCCCCCGACTTGCGGAGCTGCCCTTCATGCACTTCTTCGGCTTTCCGGTAAGCCCTTTCGATCAACGCCGCGTCGATGTTCGGATTGACCTCTGAAAGCCCGGCGAGAAACTGTTCGAGATTTTCCATAAATACCTTTTTGTACGGCGTTTACACGACTGCGCCGTCCTCCGGCCTCGGCTTTTTTCGCCGGCGGGCGGCGTCCCCGCTCCCGCCTTTGTATCCGGGTCTGTCGAACGCTCGGCATATGTCATAGTAGATCGGACTGCATATGAATATCGAGGAAGCCGCGCCCGCCGCGATGCCCACGATCAGCGGCATGGTGAACTGCCGGATCACGTCGCCGCCGAATATGAGCAGCGGGACGATCGCGAGCACGGTGGTCAGCGAGGTCATGAGGGAACGGAATACCGTCTGGTTGATGCTCGTGTCGATGAGAAGCTCCAGCTTGCTCTTGCGCATAACTTTCAGATTTTCCCTTATCCTGTCAAATATTACAATCGTATCGTTGATGGAATAGCCCACGACCGTCAGCACACCCGCGATGAAGGGGTTGTTGACCGGGACGTGAAACAGCCCGTAGAAAGCGATCAGGATCAGCACGTCGTGGAATACGCCGACGATGGATGCGACGCCGAACTTCCACTCAAAGCGTATGATGATGTAGATCAGCATGCCGATGCTCGCGAGGATCACGGCGCGGACGGCGTTCTTCTTCAAGAGGTCGCCGATCGAGGGTCCGAACTGTTCGAAGGCGAGCACGGACGAGTCCTCGAGGCCGAAGGCGGGCAGCAGCGCATCGAGCAGGGCGGCCCGTTCTTCGTTCTCCAGCGAGTCCGTCGTCCGGATGATGATCTGGCTGTTGTTCTCGCCGGCGTAGATGATCTCCGCGTTCTCGACGCCGTTTTCGCGCAGTACGCCGTCAACCGCGGCGAGATCGGCCTGTTCGTTCATTTCGAGCTGCATCATCGTGCCGCCCGTGAAATCGATGCCCAAGTTGAAGCCGCGTATGAAGCCCACGCCGAGTCCGACGACCAGGACGGCCAGCGTGATGATGTAATAAACGCGGCGGCGCCCGATAAAGGCAATTTGCTTTTTCAGGCCGATCACGGCATCGCCGGCGTCCTTGACGCCGAAGAATTTGTTTGTGCCGAGCAGCCTGTTCTCCGACGCGATCAGCAGATAGATCTGCGTGATTGCGGCGGCCGTGAAGATGCTCAGAAGGATGCCGATGATCAGCGTCATGGCGAAGCCCCGCACGGGCCCGGTTCCGAGCTGATACAGCACGACGGCGGCGATGATGGTCGTAATCTGGGAATCGATGATGGTGCCCATGGCGCGGCGGAAACCCGCGCCCACGGCCACGCGGACGGTCTTGCCCTGCCGGATCTCCTCGCGTATGCGCGCGAATATGATCACGTTCGCGTCCACGGCCATGCCGATGGACAGGATGACGCCCGCGATCCCGGGCAGCGTCAGCACGCCGCCGAACAGGTTTAATATCCAGAATATTCCGGGAATGTAAAGGAGAAGCGCGATGTTCGCCGCGAGGCCCATGATCCTGTATACGACGAGCATCAGGAGCAAGACGAGACCGACGCCTATGGCGCCGCCGATGAGGCTCATCTTCAGCGCGTCGATGCCGATCGTGGCCGACTGCACGGAGGAATTCACCTCCAGAAGCTCTGCGGGGAGGGCGCCGGCGCGAATCTGCCGCGCGAGCGTGATCGCTTCCTCCTCGCCGAAGCTGCCCGTGATCTGCGCGCTGCCGTTCAATATGGGCTCATCGACGTTCGGCGCCGAAACGATGTCGTCGTCGAGCACGATGGCGATCGACTTCACGCCTACGCCCGGGATCGTGGGCGTAACCGATCCGGCGAAAGCGGTTTTCGTGCCCTCCGCAAAGGCCGCCGTGCCCGCGGCGTCGAATTCGAGCGTGACCGCATAGCCGCCGTTCTGCTGGTCTATGGCCACGCCCGCATCCTTCACCATGCTGCCGTCGAGCACGAGGCTGCCGTCCGCGAGCAGAAACCGCAGCTGCGCCGTCTTTCCGATGTTGCGTATGGCTTCCTCCGGGTCGTCCGCGCCCGGCAGCTCCACGCGGATGCGGTTCTCGCCTTCTATCGTGACAATGGGTTCCGACAGGCCCATCTCGTTTACGCGCCTCTCTATGACAAGCTGTGTCTGCTTCATCAGATCCGAAAGCTCCGCGCCCGTCGCCTCGGTCTGCGCTTCCATCACGACGTACACGCCGCCCGACAGGTCGAGGCCCAGCTTCGTCCTGTCCATGATCGGCCCCAAACCCCCGAGGCCCGTCAGCGTGACAACCCACAGCAATATTATAAAGACCGTGACCAAGATCGCCAAAAACTTTTTCATAATGCGGTTCCCCTTACCAATGTCAATAGAAAATAAAAGCACCCTCAATATTTTACTACTTTTTGCGTCCCGGTTCAAGCAAAACTCGCTTTGCGGCAATCGCAACAAAAAGCGAACCCCCGCATTGCGCCGGGGGAAGAAAAAACAATCGCCGCGAAGCTCGGATTGCGGGTGTTCTACTCCTCAATGCCCGCTTCTTCTTCTGCGGTTTTCTTCTTCAGCCTCTTGGGAAGCGAAGGCTTCGGCGCATCTGCAGCCGCCTCTGCGTCCTCCGCGTCCTCCGCGACGTCGGACATCCTCGCGGGCTTTTGCGCCGGGGCTTCGGAAACGACCTTCGAGATCGCCCAACGCATGATCTCGAACTTGGTCTTGTCCGCGCCGACCTGTATGGTCAGCACATCTTCTTTATCCTTGGCCTTGACGATCTTGCCGCAGATGCCGCCGATCGTGATGACCTC
>JAISNR010000002.1 GCA_031276135.1 Eubacteriales Family XIII. Incertae Sedis bacterium
CGGTACAGAACCTTCAATATCTCGGCGCGCTGCTGCATGCCGACCGAAATGTCCTCTGCCTTGGCATCCGGATCGACGTTCAGACCGTAACGGTCGCTGAGGTCCTTCACGTCGGCGCGCGCTTTGGCCGTGTCCACAACGCCGGCGCCGCGCGTCGGCTCCATGCCGAGTATGATGTTCTCGGCCACTGTGAAGGGCGGAACGAGCATGAAGTGCTGATGCACCATGCCGACGCCGAGCTCGATCGCGCGGGAGGGCGAATCGATCACGACCCGCTCGCCCTTGATCCGGATTTCGCCCGAGGTGGGCCGGAGCAGGCCGTACAGAACATTCATCAGCGTGCTCTTTCCGGCGCCGTTCTCACCCAGAATCGCGTGAATCGAACACTGCGGCACGGCAAGGCACACATCATCGTTGGCTTTGAAGGACCCGAACATCATCGTGATGTTCCGCATATCCACCGCAAGAGGCGGTTCGGACGCGGTGATCGGGACGTTTGGGTTGTCATCCATGGAAGAGTCCCCTCTCTCTTTCGCTGACATCTGCGCTGCTTCGCTTTTTTTTGCACAAGGGGCGGATCCCATTTGTTGGAAAGCCGCCCCGTGCCGTGTCTTTTTTACCCTACTGCTCCACCGCAGGCATATTGTACTTGCCCGGGAACTGCGCCTCAAGCTCCGCAGCCGTCGCCGGAACCTTCAGGTTGCCCGCGACGATCTCATTCTTGATCTCCTCCGCCTCCGCAAGGATGTCCGCGGGGATGTGGTCTCCGGTCGTGGCGTAACCGACGCCGTTGTTTCGCAGGCTGTAGACTTCCGTGGTTCCGCCCTCGAACGTGCCGTCCAGCATCTTCGACGAAACATCATAGAGCGCGTTGTCCACGCGCTTCACGGCGCTGGTCAGCACGTTGTCCGGCGCGATGTAATTCTGGTCCATATCGACGCCGATGACCCATTTGCCATGCTCCTTGGCCGATTCGATGGCGCCGTTGCCCGTCGCGCCCGCAGCCGCGAAGATGATGTCTGCGCCGTCGGCGTAAAACTGGTTGGCGATGTTCTTGCCGGCGGCCGGGTCGCTGAACGAATTCGAATACTGTCCCATGATCTGCGCATCCGGATTCGCGGTCAGTACGCCCGCGTAGTAGCCGACGGCAAAGGTTTCCATCGTAGAGGTGGCCAAGCCGTTGATGTGACCGACCTTGCCGGTTTCGCTCATCTTCCCCGCGATGTAGCCCACGAGGAAGGAGCATTCCTCCGTCGCGAACACGACGCCGGTGACGTTCTTGTTCGGAACGTCTTCGGACGCGTAGGCGCAATCGACGACCGCGAACTGCCGGTCCGGATTGTCCCTGCCGGCCTGCGCGAAGGCGTCGCCGAGCAGGGAACCGACGCCCCAGATCAGGTCGGTCCCCTGATCGATAAAGGTTTCGATGTTTGGCGCGTAACCGCTCTCGTCCTTGGATTCGATGTAGCTCACATGGGAACCCGTGTCGGCACGGAAACGCTGCAGACCCTCCCACGCGCTCTGATTGAAGGACTGGTCGTTGACGCCGCCGACGTCCGTCACGAGGCCCACGGATATGGTCGCGCCCCCCGCGCCCGCTTCCGTGTTCGCCGCAGCGTCACCTTCTCCCGCGCCGTCCGAGGACGAACCGCCCCCGCAACCCGCGAACGCGACGAGCAACAGGCCCGCCGTCATAATCGCCGCCGCAATCTTTTTTAATCTCATTCTTTTTATTCCTCCTTTTGTATTTTATGCCGGATGCGCGTCCACCCAATTGCCGCGCCGTCCGCCACCTCGTATTAATGTATCATTACGCGAACAGTTCGTCAAGCATTCCTTCGCCGTTTTGCGCCTCGCGGGGTCTACGCGATCACGGCGTAGATCAGCGGCGCGGGCCGCCTTTTTTCCGGTCCGATCCGGAAGGCCGCCTTCGCAATCTCCGCCGCCTCGTTTAACCTCTCTTCGTCGTTTCCGCAGACGACGGCGAGGGTTTCCCCCGCCTTCACCGCGTCGCCGACCGTCTTGTGCAGGATGACGCCCGCAGACAGGTCGATCGCTTCGTCCTTCGTTTCCCTGCCGGCGCCCGAGCGCCTTGAAGCGATGCCTATGCCGCGCGCCGCAAGGTCGCCGACATAGCCGTCCGCGTCGGCGCGCACCGCGACGGAGAATGCCGCCTTGGGGAAGAGCGCGTAATCGTCCGTGACGGCGGGATTCCCGCCTTGGCCCGCGATGAACTCCCGCAGCTTGTCGAGCCCGGCGCCGCTCGAGAGCGCGTCTTGCGCCGCCCGGTAGCCGGCCTCGGGCGAAGCGGCCGCGTCCCCGGCGAAGATCATATAGGAAGCGAGCCGCAGGGACAACTCCGTGATGTCCTTGGGACCCGCGCCCTTCAGCGTTTCGATCGCCTCTATGACCTCTATGCCGTTGCCGACGCCCCTGCCGAGCGGCCGGCTCATGTTCGTGACGAGCGCTATGGTTTTCTTGCCGCCCGCGGTTCCGATCTCGACCATGAGCGCGGCGAGGGCCTTGGCGTCCTCGACGGTTTCCATGAAGGCGCCGTCCCCGCATTTGACGTCCAGAACAAAGGCATCGCTGCCCGAGGCGAGCTTCTTGCTCATCACGCTCGACGCGATCAGCGAGAGGTTGTCCACGGTGGCGGTCACGTCGCGCAGCGCGTATATCTTCTTGTCCGCAGGCGCGATATGACCCGTTTGGCCGATGACGGCAAGCTTCACGCGATTCACGAGGGAGATGAATTCGTCCGTTTCGAGCGAGGTGCGCATACCGGGAATGGATTCCATTTTGTCCACGGTGCCGCCCGTGAAACCGAGGCCCCTGCCCGACATCTTGGCGACGGGCACGCCGCAGGCCGCGACCAGAGGCCCCACGATGAGCGTGGTCTTGTCGCCGACGCCGCCCGTGCTGTGCTTATCGACCTTGATTCCCTCGATCGAGGACAGGTCCGCGGTGTCGCCGGAACGCATCATCGCGTCCGTCAACAGGAATGTTTCGTCGTGGGAAAGACCCCTGAAGAAGATGGCCATCAGCAAGGCCGACGCCTGATAATCGGGAATCGAACCGTCCGTGAAACCCTTGACGAAATATTCCGTTTCGCTCTGCGTCAGCGTCCTGCCGTCGCGTTTTTTCAATATGATGTCATACATTGTCATGACGATTCCTCCCGAAAATCAAATACGGCGCCGGCCCCGATGCGGTCGCAGCCGAGGGCGATGAAGCGTTCCAGCGCCTCCACCGTGCGAATGCCGCCCGAAGCCTTGATCCTGACCCCGGGGCCGATGTGCGCCTTGAACAGCTCGACATCGGAGAATTCGGCCCCCGCCGTTCCGAAGCCCGTGGACGTCTTGATATAGTCCGCGCCGGCCTCGGTGACGAGTTCACAGAGCTTGATCTTCTCCTCCCGCGAAAGGTAGCAGGTTTCGACGATCACCTTCAGGACATGCGCACCCGTCGCCGCGCGAAGCTGCTTGAGCTCGTCGAGCACGCGGTCGAAATCCCCGTTCTTGACGTCCGAGATGTTCACGACCGCGTCGATTTCGGACGCGCCGTCCGCCAAGGCCTGTTTCACCTCGGCCAGCTTCGCGGCGGTGACGCTGTAGCCCATGGGGAATCCGACGACGGTGCAGACCTTGAGCCTATCCCCGTATGCGTCGCGTATGCGTTTGACATAGCAGGGCGGCACGCACACGGACGCCGCGCCGCGCTGCGCCGCCTCCGCGCAGAGCCTCTCCATGTCCGCCCGGGTCGAAAAGGGCTTGAGCAACGTGTGATCTATACGGCTGTACGCCTCTTTTTCGGTCATAATGCTCCCTCCGTTCGATTTCGGCGTCGGCGGGGAAACCGCGTCCGCCGCCGGGCATTTGCAAAGCAAAGCC
This sequence comes from Eubacteriales Family XIII. Incertae Sedis bacterium, assembly GCA_031276135.1. GTDB lineage: Bacteria > Bacillota > Clostridia > Peptostreptococcales > Anaerovoracaceae > JAITLA01. The sequence goes on from JAISNR010000002.1 coordinate 3,891, forward strand.
CGCCGCTCACAAAAGCAAGGGGGGCTTTGCAATCTTGAAGAAGTGCGTATATTCATTTCGTGCATGTATGTATTGTACCATACCGCGCGGGGATATTCAATACGGCAACGACGAAATGCATCCCGAAACGCGCGGAAGATATATGTGGAGAATATTGAAATTTGAGGGCAAAGCGACGGTGCGACAAAAAAACCCGCCGGCTCGCCCGTAAAAGCCGCCGAGGGGTTTTCTGTGGTGCCCGGACTCGGAATTGAACCAAGGACACATGGATTTTCAGTCCATTGCTCTACCAACTGAGCTATCCGGGCATGCGCGGACACGATGCGCGCCGGCACGATCGCCCGCGTCGCGGTGAATTGGATTGGTGGGCCATCAGGGACTTGAACCCGGGACCTGCCGGTTATGAGCCGGACGCTCTGACCAACTGAGCTAATGGCCCGCACAGGGGGGAGTCGCTTGGGCTTTGGAATGGTCGGGGTGACAGGATTTGAACCTGCGACCCACTGGCCCCAAACCAGTTGCGCTACCAAGCTGCGCTACACCCCGCAATTGAAATTCGAGCGCGCCTCGCGCTTCAGGCATGTGGCAGGGGTAGTAGGACTTGAACCCACGGCGCATAGTTTTGGAGACTATCGCTCTACCATCTGAGCTATACCCCTACAACCGTTCAGCTTTTCTATTTTAACACATTCTGGCGTTGTGTCAATACAAAAGCCGCATAATTTTTCAACAACAAAATTTCAAATTTTTTCCATGAGGCGTTCGAGCAACCGAAACAGACACGCAGGACCGCAGCACACCCTTCTTACTTCTGCGCCGGCGCATCCTCCGCAAGCCAAGTCCCGATGTTCCGCGCGTCCCTGTCGAACGCCGCGCCGATCTTCACGACCCTGCGTCCGCCGGCCTCGTAAGGGATCGCGTAACCCTTTTCGTCGATCTGCGCGAGCGCTTCCTCCGCCGTGCCGTTCAGCTTGAACTCGAACACGTACACGGCATCCGCCGTTTCGACCACTGCGTCCGCCCTGCCCTTCGCGCTGTGCACCTCCGCCCGCGCGTACTGCCCCAGAAGCGTGAACACCAAATAAAACACGAGATGGTAATGCCTCTCCGTTTCCTCGTTCAGATCGTAGGGGATGTTCGCGAAGAACGACCGCATGCGATTCATGAAGCCGTCCGTGTCGCCCGCGCGCAGGTCCCTGAAAAAGTCCCCGACGAAGAGCCCCTGCGGATTCGGCGGGCCGTAGGTGTAGGCGGGCAGCAGCTCTTCGAGAAAGCCGAAGCGCACCTCTTCGTTCGGAAAGTCGAGCCTGTATTCGTCAAGGTTCCTGTCGTAATCCGCGATCGTCAGGTAGCCGCTCTGGTACAGCAGCGGCACGGGATTGCCGCCGCC
>JAISNR010000140.1 GCA_031276135.1 Eubacteriales Family XIII. Incertae Sedis bacterium
TGGTCGCCGCCGCCCTGCTCTGCGATGTCCGCCGCCGCCGTTCGATCCAGGCGCAGGACGCCGAGCGGCGTTTTGAATTCCACGGCAAGGCCCCTGCCCGCGAAATAGGCGAGCGCGGCCTTCGGGAAGCTCCATTCCGTGACGTCGATGCCGGAAAGGTCGAGGTCCGCCGTCCCGTCCTCGGAATTGCGGGCGATTTCCTCGGCCTTTTGCGGCGTCAGATACAGCGTCGCCGCCGTGCCCGAAAGGTTGTAATCCACCCATTCCCTGTCGTCCGCCGCCGGCAAGCTGTGCGAGGAACCGCCGCCGCTCGGCGTGGACCACGCGGGCGTCCTGCCGAAGTAAGAGGTCTTGTCCGGAGGCGGGACGGGCGAATCACCGTTGAAGAAACTCCCCTCGTTTCGGATGATTTGCCCGTTGCCCCGCAGATCGGCGAAGTTGTCGACGCGCCCGTTGTTGACGATCTTGGAATCATTGCGCAGTGCGCCGTAGTTCTCGATGATCCCGTCGTTCGTCAGCGTGACGTTCGCGGGGACGGTGAGCGAGGCGCCGGCCGGTATGATCAGCTTGTCGCGGGCGGAGATCGTGTAACGCTCGATCGCGGCGGGCAGGACGACCTGCCCCATGAGATAGTCGCCGTTCGCGGAATTCGTGAGGATGAGCTGATTGCCGTGGTTGCCGTTTTCGTGGCCCGCGCCGATGTCCGCGCCGAGGCTCTGCGCTTCGCTCATCGCGCTCGCCGCCTTGATGCGCTCGAATTCCGTGATCACGATCGTGCCGCCGGGGCTTTGGAAGCCGCCGCCCAGCCCCGCGCCGCAGCCCTTGCCCTTTCCCCTTGCGCTGTAAGCTTCCAGTTCTTTCACGTGCGTGATCGCGATCTCCCCGCCGCTCGCGCCGTAGGCGCCCGAACCCAGTCCCGCGCCGTAGCCGTCGCCGTTCGCGGCGCTGCAGGCGAAGAGATAGCCGTCTCGCAAGGCGATGGAACCGCCGGACCCGTTTTTGCCGCCGCCCACGCCCGCGCCAAAGGCGTCGCCCGAGGGGGAACTGCGAGCGATCACGACGCCGCCCTCGAGCAGGAAGCGCCCGCCCGAGCCGCCCCGTCCGCCGCCGATGCCCGCGCCGTAGCCGCCGCTGCGCGCCGTGACGTCGCCGCCGCGAATCGTGATGCTGCCCGCGCTCTCGCCGTCGTTGCCGCCGATGCCCGCGCCGCCGATCTCCGTGCCGGCGGCGGGGGCTGCGCTGATCGCCGTGAGGGTGCCGGGGCCGATGGTGCTTGTAACGATATCTTCGCCGATATCCGCAAAAACAGACTGCATGTCGGAAAGATCCGCGACATCGTAGTAACCTTTGTTTTGACATTGTCTGAGGAATTGTTCGGCCAAAGTGTTGTTTTTAAGCAAAACGCCCAAGGTATACATGGAATGTTTCTGCATCATCTGTGCGGCAATATTAATGGCATCATCTGCTATATTTGGAGAATCTGGTAAAGATGGAGTGCCGTCCGACAACATAACCACATGCCCACCGTTCGACGATATGCTCTGCAACAACTTATCCGCCTCGACCAAACCGCTATAGGGGTTGGTGTTTCCGCCTGCCGAGATCCCATTGATCTTTTCTTCCAGATCGCTTATGCTCGAACTAAAGCCGCTTATGACGCTCGCCGTCGAATCGAAAGCTGTCACCGCGATGCGCGCGTTCGGTACTTGATCCAGAAGTTCTGTGCAAAACAGGACGGCTGCGTTTTTCGTCACGGCCATTCGGTCACTGTTCATACTTCCGGATCTGTCGATCACCAATACAATATCCATGGTTGCATTGCCCGGTCCGGCAACCGAAACACCATCGCTGACGATCTCAAGCGACGCGCCCGGCGGCACGCGAATCCCCGCGTGGGACGGGCCGCCGGTCAGCGTGTTCTTCTCGTACAGGCCAAGAACGACATTCGCACCGGGGATCAGGGAAAAGGGACAGGCGTTATCGCCCTTCAGACTCCTGTCGATCGTCACAGCCTCCAACACGATGCGCGCGCGCCGCGTCGTTTCGACCGATATGGAATGACTCCTCGAAGGCCCCGTGATCACAATCGTGTCGTCGGGCAGGATGAGGTCTTGGGAAGCCTGCGGCGTCCCGGGGCCATAAAACACGCGCAGGGTTTTCGCCGTCGATCCGTTCGCGACGGTGACGGGTCCCTGCGATATATCGAAGAGATAGGTTTTCCCCGCCGCAAACGCGGCGGGCGGGCGGGCGCAGATTAAACACAGAAGCAGCGCCGCGCAGAGGGCGCACGCGAGAGCGCGACGCGCGCCCTTTGATGTCTTTCCGCCGGGAATTGTCATGGAAGCCTCCTTAAAAACGCCCTCATTCCGTCTACCGCACATAGTACCAAGGCGTGTTGCCGCTCGTTGCGGACGCTTCGTCGCGCCCGACCGCAAAGACCGAGAAAAAGCGAAGCGTGAGGCGCAGAGAACCGCTCTCATGCGAGCACGTCACCCCCCGGCGCCGCCCGTTCTCGTCCACGCTCCACGCACCCGCCGGCAAGCCGCCGGCATAGGGAATTGTCACGCTGACCTCGCCGCTGAAGCTGCGGACGTTCTGCCCGCCGATGGTCATCGTCAGCTCGTATACGGCATCGCCTTCCCGCAGCGCGCCGCGCAGCGCCGCGTTCAGCGACTGCGGGTTCAGCGGGCGAAAGCGCAGATAGGCCTGCGTGTTGTTCCCTTGGCCCGCGATGTCGCGCGCCGCCGCCCGGCTCAGGCGCACGACGCCGCGCGGCATGCGGAATTCCACGTCGAGGCCCCTGTCCGCGAAGTCGATCAGCGCTTGCCTCGGGAAGGCCGCCTCCGTGACGCCGTCGAGCTCCGACAGGTCGATGTCCGCCGTGCCGTCCGAGGAAGCTTCGATGATCTCCGCCGTCTTGCCCTGCGTCAGGCGCAGGGTCGCCGTCGTTCCGCTGAGGCTGTATTCCACCCACGCATTGCGGTTTGCCGCGGGCAACTGCGCATAGGACGCGCGCGGAGCGGCCGGCCACGCGGGATTGACCGGAGCGGAGACGGAGGGGGCCGTCGAAGAGGATCGTATGGGCAGCGGACCGACATATACGCCCGGTGTAAGCTGCCCGCTCGTATAGTCGGGTATAAATTGCCCGCCCGTATAGATGACGGCTTGGTTTCGTATTGTTCCGGAGCTGTTATCGAACCTCCAGTCATTGTATATTGTTCCGTAATTTTCAATCTCGCCCTTGTTGATCAGCGTCGTGTTGACGGAAATGCGCAGGGAACTGCCCATGGGCACGATGAGCTTGTCCGAGGGCGCGATCCTGTAGTCGAGGACGGAGGCGTTCGGGGGACGGACGGGCAGATCGGCCTTGCCGAGATTGTACTGCAAAATCGTGTCGGGCAGGACGACGTTGCCGACGACGCGATCCCCCGCGGCGGCATGCGTGAGGAGGAGTTGGTTGCCGTGGCTGCCGTTCCCGTAGCCCGCGCCTATGTTCGCGCCGTAGCCCTGCGAGGAGGCGATGACGTTCGGCGGTGTGCGCAATGCCCCGGAACTCCGCGCGTCGACGTCGGAGCCTTCGCAATCCGTGACGACGACCGTGCCGCCCGCGCCGCGAAATCCGCCGCCGATCCCTGCGCCGCGCCCGACTCCGTTCACCGAGCCGTAGGCTTTCACGCCGCCGCCGTTATCCTTGAGATTGTCGTGGCAGTTGATCGCGACGATGCCGCCGTTCGCGTTCGCGCCGCCGCCGATGCCCGCGCCTTCTCCCTCGTTGTTCAGCGAGCTGTAGGCGCAGAGCTTCGGATAGCCGTCCGGCGCGCGCGACACCACGACGACCGTTCCGCCGGGACCGTTGTAGCCGCCGCCGATGCCCGCGCCCTGCCCTATGCCCGCTCTGAAAGCGTATTTTTCTTTATCGTTGTCGCTGCCGGCCTCCACGTCGCCGCCGTCCATGAAGAACAGACCGCCGGCGCCGCCGAAGCCGCCGCCGATCCCAGCACCGAAACCGCCGCTGAAAGCGCGGACGCGCGCGCTGCGAACCAGGACGCTGCCCGCGCTCTTGCCGTCCGCGCCGCCGATGCCCGCGCCGTGGCTCGCGCTGATCGCCGTCAAATCGGATGTGCTTTTCGGGTGGTTGATATCGCGGATCTCCAAAGATGCACCCGAAGAAGGACCCGCCGCGCCCGCCGGAACCTCTATCCCGGCGCGCAGCGCGCCGCTGCGCAGCAGGTTGATTCCGCTTCCGTTCACGATGAGGCGCACGTTTGCGCCCGGGATCAGGGAAAACGCGCAGGCGTCTTTGTTGGCGCTCACATCGATCGATACTTTCCGCAGTTCGATCTCCACGAAGCGCGTGGTTTTGACCTCGATGCGATTTTTGTTTGTAGAACCGCTGACTACGATTCGGTCGACGGACGGGTCGATGTTGTCTAGCAAAACGATCCCGTTGCCGTCCAGGGCGCGCACCGTATTCGCCGAAGAACCGTCCTCGACGACGAGCGCATCCTTCACTATATTGTGAAAAAAGTCCGCCGCGAACGCGGGCGCGCAGAGCGCGGGCGCGAGAGCGAAACACAGGGCGAGCGCCGAGGCTGACGCGAGCAGAGTTCTTCTTGTGCTTGATTCCATGGATTTTTATCCTTTTATTTCAAGTTATTATTAAAATATTCGCGGCGCATTTCCTCGTCAATGATGGATGCGCAATGTGTATGTCCGCGTCTCCGGGTTCTGCGTCGGACCCGCCACGCGGATCGTCACGTCGGTCGGCGAACTCGCGTTCAGGGGGATCGTGACCTGCCAGCTGTTGAAAGCGTTCGGCGGTCGGACGACGGGGCCGATGACGTTTCCGTTCACGCTGAATTCCGCTCCGATCATCTCCGGATCGATGTCTATGCGCACGGAGACGTCCCGCTGCGCCACGCCCGGCTGCAAGCGCACCTCGTAGCTGCCGTTCCCGTCGGGCTGCGGGTTCGGATCCATCGCGTCCGCCACGTAGAGCTGCGGCACGGAGGGGGCGTCCTCCTTCAGCAACACGGTGTAGCTGACCGTCTGCGCGCCCGGCGCGCTCACGTCCACCTTCACCTCGAAAGGCGTACCCGCAACCGCCGGCATCGTGAGGTCGATGAATCCGGATGCCGGCAACATCGTGCCGTTCACGCGGATGGAAGTGTTCGCGGGCGCGTTTGCCGGCAAGGTCGGCGTCACGCGGATCTGCTTGTAGCTGTTCGGAACCTTCACGCCGGCGTTGCCCGGCCCCGGGTAGTTGTAGGTGTTCGGATTAAACTGCGCGGCCGGATTGACGGCGTTCAGGCCGAATATCGGATCTTTGGGAGGCGGATTCCAGGCTATCGCGAATATCTGGATATTTGCGAGAGTCGACGAGGGCTGCGTCTTTGTGAACACATCGCTCCACACGACATCCGAGAACTCCGCCGGCGAATCCCCTCCGGCACCCATGCCCTCGACCACGGCGTACAGGCGGTATGGCGTGTCAAAAATGTATTTCGTCAGGGGAGCCGGTCCGACAATCTCGGCGGCAGCGATGAACCCGCCCGGTATGGTAAGCGTACCGCCGTTCGCGGGAATGTTCGCCACCGTCAGGCTGCCCGCCGCCCGGCCCGCTCCGTTTTTCAACTCCACAGGCGTGGGCGGGACGGCACCTGCCGATTCCTGCAATACGATATAATAAAGGTTCACGGCACCGCTCGCCGCGACGTCGATCTCAAGCATGTTGTTGTCGTCAAAGCGCGCCCGCACGCTCGCAAGCGAGGGCCTGCTCTGCCCCTGCGTCTTGAAGCTGAAAGAAACCACCTTTGACAGATAGCCGGGACCAAGGGCTTCCAAGACATCCTGCGATACGTTCGAGATCGCGCCCAGGGCCGTCGCGTCGTCGCTCCGCCAGTTGGGATAGCGCCCGGCGGGGAAGAATCTCTCTTGATCCTTGATCACGAAGGCGTAGACCGTGTAGTCCGTGCC
>JAISNR010000201.1 GCA_031276135.1 Eubacteriales Family XIII. Incertae Sedis bacterium
CGGAATTCCGGCACAGGCCCGTGTTGCTTGCGGAGGTCCTGGAGGGCTTCGCGCCGTGCGCGGGCGGGGTCTTTGCGGACGGCACCCTCGGCGGCGGCGGCCACGCGGCGGCGATCTGCGCGCGGCTTCCCGAAAGCGGCCTGCTGCTCGGCATAGACAAGGACGCGGACGCCGTGGCGGCGGCGCGGGAGGCGCTCGCGCCCTATCCCTGCGGCAAGCTGCTCGTGCGGGACGATTTCAAGAACATCAAGCGCATCCTGCTCGAAAACGGGCTCGACGGACTCGACGGCGCACTGCTCGATCTGGGGGTTTCCTCCTTTCAGCTCGACGAGGCCGACAGGGGATTTTCCTATATGCGCGACGCGCCGCTCGACATGCGCATGGACGCCTCCCGCGGCCTCACGGCCGAGGACGTCGTGAACGACTATCCGCAGGACGCGCTGACGCGCATCCTCGCGCGGTACGGAGAGGAACGGTGGGCATCGCGCATCGCCGCCTTCATCGTGAAGCGCCGCCGCGAGGCGCGCATACGGCGGACGGGCGAGCTTTCGGACATCGTGAAAGCGGCCATTCCCGCCTCGGCCCGGCGCGAGGGCCCGCACCCCGCGAAGCGCAGCTTTCAGGCCATACGCATAGAGGTGAACGGAGAGCTCGACGGCCTCGGCGAGGCCGTGGACGCCTTTGTGGATTGTCTGCGCCCCTCGGGAAGGCTCTGCGTGATCTCCTTCCACTCGCTGGAGGACCGCATCGTCAAGGAGGTGTTCGCGCGGCGCGAAAACCCCTGCATCTGTCCGAAGGACCTGCCGGTCTGCGCCTGCGGCAGGCTGTCCGACGGCAGACGGATCACGCGCAAGCCCTTGCGGGCGGGGGCGCGTGAGCTGCAAGAGAATCCGCGGGCGCGCAGCGCGAAATTGCGCATATTCGAAAAACGGACGCCGGACGCCTCGCCTCCGGCGCGAATCGACAAGATGAGGAAAGATCGGTGAGATGCAGACCGTAAGCACGGGATACAAGTTCAGAGAGAGGGAAAAGGAGTTCGACTTCCGCCACGGGCTCAGTCCCGTTTCCGCGAAGCCCGAAGCGAAGCCCGCGCGCGCGAAGAGCAAGGACGGCGTTTCCGCCTGGGACAGGGGCGGGATGCTCGCGCTCCTGCTGTTCGCGGGACTCGTCGGCATCGGCTGGATCATCGCGTCCGCTTGGATGACCTCCATCCAATACGAGATCAACCAAATCACGGCGGCCGTCGAGGAAACGCACACGGAGATCGAGAAGCTGACCGTGAAGATCGAAAAGGGCACGGGCATCAACGTGATCGAGATGCGGGCGATCCATGAGCTCGGCATGATCTATCCCACTGCGGAACAGGTGGTGTACATAGAAGAAGAACCGCCGCCCATGAACGATTTCGCGCAATATATCAAGGAAAACGCGTACAGGTTATGGTAAAGCTCCGATCCCAATCGCAAAGAGCGCGAAGCGCGGGTCTCGACGCCTGCGTCCGGCTGCGGCTCATCATCTTCTTCGCGTTCATCGCGCTGCTCTTCGCGGGATTGGCCTTTCGCATCGGCTGGATCACGGTGATCGCCAACGACAAATACGCAAAGCTGGCGCACGAGAGCCAGACGCGGGATGTGCTCATCCCGGCGCGGCGCGGCGGAATCTACGACAGGAACATGACGGAGCTCGCGGTCAGCGCGGTTTCGTACCGCGTATGGGCGCGGCCCGCGAACGTCGCATACGGCGATTCCGAGGAACTGCGGGAGCTGCGCTTCGAAAAGACCGCGCGCATGCTCTCGGAGGAACTGGGGCTCGATGCGGAGGCCGTTCGCGAGATGCTGCGGCGCGACAACGTGATGGTGCGCATCGCGAACAACGTGAGCGAGGAACAGATCGCGGCCGTGGAAGCCCGCGTCAAAGGCGAGAAGCTGAAGGGCATCGAGATCGAACAATACGACGAGCGTTACTACCCCTACGGACCTTTCGCGGCGCACGTGCTCGGCGTCGTCGATGACGACAGCAGGGGCATGAGCGGCGCGGAGCTGGCCTACGAAAAGGACCTGACCGGCATCGCGGGACGCTGGATCAAAAATGCCGATCCGAACGGCAACAGCCTCGCCTACGGAGCGGAAACGCGCTACGACGCGCAGAACGGTCTGAACGTCGTGCTGACCATAGACGAGGCGATACAGCATTATGTGGAAAAAGCCATCGGCAAGGCGCAGGAGGTCACGGGCGCGCTGCGCGTCATGGCCGTCGTCATGGATCCGAAAACGGGCGACATACTGGGCATGGGCGTCACGCCCGATTTCGACCCCAACGACCCCCGCGTGCCGCTCGATCCCGCGGCCGCGGAATACGTGCGGAACCTTTTGCCGGAGGAACAAGTCGAATACCGGAACGGCATGTGGCGCAATCCGCTGATCGGAGAGGTCTACGATCCCGGATCCACCTTCAAGCTGCTGACGGTCGCCGCCGCCCTCGAGGAACGGGTGACCCGGCCCGACGACCGGTTTCGCTGCGACGGATACTACACCGTGGCGGATCAGAGGCTGCGTTGCTGGCGTTACTACGATCCCCACGGGAACGAAAACCTGACGCAGGCAGTTGGAAATTCCTGCAATCCCGTGATGATACAGCTCGTGCAGCGCATGGGCTACGACAGGTTTTACAAGTACATCGAACTCTTCGGCATCACGTCCAGGACGGGCATCGATTTGCCCGGCGAAACGAATTCCCTCGTGCAGGACCGCGCCACGGCGGGTCCCGTCGGCCTCGCCACGATGTCCTTCGGACAGGGCATATCGATCACCCCCATACAGCTCGTGACGGCGGTTTCCGCCATCGGATCGGGCGGCGAGCTGATGCGGCCCAGGCTCGTCAAGGCGCTCGCGGACGATGAGGGCAACATCGTGCAGTCTTTTGATGCGCAGGTCGTGCGCCGGGTGCTCAGCGAGCAGACGGCCGAGGAGGTCAGGGACATCATGGAATACGTCGTGAACGAAAGCGGCGGCAGCGCGGCGCGGATACCGGGCTACCGCATAGGCGGCAAGACGGGCACGGCGGAGAAGCTGGACAACGGCAGCTACAAGACGGGCAAGGTCATGGCCTCCATGATCGCGCTGGCGCCGATGGACGATCCGAGGCTGGCCGTGCTCGCGATCGTCGATGAGCCGCAGGGGATCAAGTTCGGCAGCACGACGGCGGCCCCTGTCGTCAAGGACATCCTGTCCGACGCGCTGCGCTACATGAACATCGCGCCACGCTACACGCAGGCGGAGCTTGCGGCCATGCAGCAATCCCAAATCATCGTTCCGAACGTGACGGGCATGAGCTTCAGCGACGCGGCGGGCAAGCTGCTCGGCAGCAACCTGCTCTGCGTAAGTTCGCCCGCGGGGAGCGAGGACGTGGATTTTACGGTTGTGGATCAATATCCGAAAGCCGGCGACAGGCTGCCCCCGGGCGGGCGGGTGTGTCTGTACGGCGAGTAGGCGGGGAGTGAGGATTTGACCATGATGGAATTGAGCTTCGGCGAGATCGCGGAAGCGGTGAACGGCCGGCTGATCGGCGGCGACGCGAACGCGCGCGTGCGCGGCGTTTCGACGGATTCGCGGGAGGTTCGGCAGGGCGATCTCTTCTTTCCGCTGATCGGCGAAAAACACGATGCGCATCGCTTCATACCCGATGCGATGCGGGCGGGTTGCGCGCATTTCATCGTCGCGCGGGCGGACGCCGCACCCGCGGACGGCGCGTCGAACGTGATCCTCGTCGCGGACACGACGCGCGCGCTGCAGGACCTCGCGCGCTTTTGCATACGGCGCCTCGACCTGAAAAAACTCGCCGTCACGGGCAGCACGGGCAAGACGACGACGAAGGAAATACTCGCGCACATCTGCGGCGGACGCTACAGGACGGCCAAATCGCCGGCGAACATGAACAACGAGATCGGTCTGCCGCTCTCGATCCTTCGCATGCAAGAGGACGCGGAGGCGGCGGTCCTCGAAATGGGCATGTACAGGGCCGGCGAGATCGATCTTCTGGCGGACATCGTGCGGCCGAACGTGGGCGTGATCACGAACACGGGCACGGCGCACATCGAGAATTTTGAGAGCAGGGAGGGCATACGGGACGCCAAGCTGGAGATCGCGGGCTACATGGGGCCGCAGGACGCGCTGGTCGTCAACGCGACGGGCGACGGCGCGCCGGATCTCGGCGCGCTCGCGGCCGGCCCGTACAGGCTCGTCAAGGTGGGCAACACGGGCAAGAGCGATTTCATCCTGTCGGGCGTGGCGAGCGACAACGAAAAGGGGGTTTCCTTCTTCCTCGAACACGGCGAGGACATGCAGCGCTTTTTCCTGCCCATCCTCGGCACGCACAACGCGATGAACGCGGCGCTCGCGGTCGCGGCCGCGTCCTGCGTCGGCATCTCCATGGCGGAGGCGGCGAAACGGCTGAACAAGTTCAGCATGTCCAACAAGCTGACGGGCAAGAACGGCATGAAGGTGATCGACGACACCTACAACGCCAACCCCGATTCGATGCGCGCGGCCTTGGACATGCTCGAAACGGTGCGGGGCATCCGCAAGGTCGCGGTGCTCGGCGACATGAACGAGCTGGGCAAACGCTCCGCCGAATACCACAGGCAGATCGGCGCATATGCGGCGGAAAAGGGCGTGGATCTGCTCATCGCCGTCGGCGAAAAGGCCGCGGACATCGCCGAGGGCGCGCGGGAGGCAAAGCGCGGCCCCGACGTTCGGCACTTCGAAACCAAGGAGCGCGCCTTGGAGGAAATGAAAGGGATGCTGACGGCCGGCGACGTGATCCTCGTGAAGGGTTCGCGCGGCATGGCCATGGAAACGCTCGTAAAAAGGATACTGGAATGAGCCTCACGATCAGCCACGGGAGCATCCTGCGCGTCCTCATGACCGCGGCCGTTGCCTACCTTGCGACGGCCTTGCTCACGTGGGCGATGATCCCCTTCCTGAAGCGCATCAAGGCGGGGCAGAGCATACGCGAGGACGGACCCGAATCGCATCTGCGCAAGAGCGGCACCCCGACCATGGGGGGCGTGGCGATCGTGCTCGGCGTGGGCATCGGCTTCTTCGCCCTGCACGCGCTCACCGCGGATATCCTGGTCATGTTCCTGACCTTCGCGGCCTATGCCGCGCTCGGCTTCTTCGACGATTTCGTAAAGATCATGATGAAGCGGAACCTCGGCTTGACGGCGCCGCAGAAATTCGCCTTGCAGGTGTGCATCGCGGCGGGCATCGCGATCTATCAATTCCGAAGCCCCGGGAACACGACGGAGGTTTTCGTTCCTTTTTTGAACGAGAACGTGGACTTCGGTTCGTTTTACATTCCCTTCGTGATCTTCGTCATCGTCGCCATGGTCAACAGCGTGAACCTGACGGACGGCCTCGACGGGCTGGCTGCGGGCATCACGGCCATGGTCGCGCTCTGCATGTCCTTCGCGGGCGGACTGTTTTCGGACAGCGCGTTTTTCAGCGCCGCGCTCTGCGGGGCCTGCCTCGGCTTCCTGCTGTTCAACCGGCATCCGGCGAAGATCTTCATGGGCGATACGGGTTCCTTGGCCCTGGGCGGCGGTCTTGCCGCCGTTTCCGTCATATTGCATCTGGAGCTCATCCTGCCGCTCGTCGGCTTCCTCTACGTGCTGGAGGCGCTGTCCGTGATCGTGCAGGTGGCAAGCTACAAGCTCAGGGGAAAGCGCGTGTTCAGGATGGCGCCGCTGCACCATCACTTTGAGCTCTGCGGCTGGTCCGAGCGCAAGGTGGTGCTGTCGTTCTGGGGTGCGACGGCGCTGGCCGCCCTGTGCGCGGTCGCGGCCAGCTATTTGTTTTGACCGGGGATTCGGTAGGAAAGGCGACGCCATGTGGGATCTGCGGGGAAAGAGACTTCTGATCGTCGGCCTCGGCCGGTCGGGCCTCGCCGCCGCGCGGGCCGCAGGCGCGCGCGGCGCGGCGCTGTGGGGCTATGACGCCAAGCCCGCGGACGCGCTCGGCGCGGAAACGGCGGCCCTGTTCGGCGGCGGCGCGCGCCTCTGCGCGGGCGGCGCCGAACCCGCGCGCGGCATGCGCTTTGACGCGCTCGTCCTGAGCCCCGGCGTGCCGGCGGATCTGCCCTTCATCCGCGCCGCGCGGGCGGGCGGGGCGGAGGTGATCGGCGAGATCGAGATGGCCTTCAGGCTCGGCCTCGGGCGCTGCATCGCCGTGACCGGCACGAACGGCAAGACCACGACCGCGACGCTCATCGGCGAGATCTGCAAGGCGGCCGGGAAGCGGACGGAGGTGGTCGGCAACATAGGGACGCCGGCGGTTTCGGCGGCGCGCGCGGACGCCGGCGTCGGGTCTGCCCCGGGCGCGGACGCGGACGGCGATGCCATAACGGTTCTGGAGCTCTCGAGCTTTCAGCTCGAAACGATACGCGATTTTCGGCCGGCGGTGTCCGTGCTGCTGAACATCACGCCGGATCACATGGACAGGCACGGGACCATGGAGCGCTATGCCGCCGCCAAGGCGCGCATCTTCATGAACCAGCGCGCGGGCGATTTCTTCGTCGTGAACCGCGACGACGCGGCGGCTTTCGCCCTGTCGAATGCTTGCGGAGCGACGGTCGTTCCGTTCAGCCGGCGCGGGGCGGCGGGTGCGGGCGCCTTCGTCGAGGACGGGCGGATCTGCGCGCGCGGCGCCGCGGGAGAGCGCATCGATCTCTGCGGTGCGGACGAGCTCGGGATACCGGGCGCGCACAATCTGGAGAACGCGCTGGCGGCCGCGGCCGCCTGCCTCTGCGCGGGGATTCCCGCCGCCGCCGTCGCGCGCGCGCTGCGCGCGTTCACGGGCGTGGCGCACAGGCTGGAGCTCGTGGACGTGATCGGCGGCGTCCGCTTCGTCAACGATTCCAAGGGGACGAATCCCGATTCGTCTATAAAGGCCGTGGAGGCCACGGCGCCCGGCATCTTGCTCATAGCGGGCGGCTATGACAAACACGCGGATTTCGACGCCTTCATCGCGTCCTTCGGCGGCAAGGTGAAGCGGCTTCTGCTCATGGGCGCGACGGCCGAGAAGCTCAGGGACGCCGCGGCCGCGCGCGGCTTTCGCGATGCGGAACTGTGCGCGGATCTGGAAGCCTGCGTGGAGACCGCCTTCCGGTCGGCGCGGCCCGGCGACACGGTCCTTTTGTCCCCGGCCTGCGCCAGCTGGGACATGTACACCTGTTTCGAGGAACGGGGCGAGCATTTTAAACGATGCGTGAAAGGAATCAAGGAGCATGCCTGAGAAATGCAAACCGACAAATACCGGGGATTTCCTGTTCGCGATACTCGTGCTCGCGCTGGTCGTGTTCGGCATCGTCATGGTGTTCAGCGCCGGCAGCTACGTGTCTATGGTCGAATACGGAGATTCTTACTATTATTTGAAACGGGCCGGCATGTGGGCCGGCGCGGGGCTCGGCGCGATGCTCGTCGCGCTCCTCGTTCCGTATCGCTTCTATTTTCGGCTCGCGCCGTTCATCATGCTCGGAAGCGTGTTTCTGCTCGGCCTGCTCTTCACGTCCTTGGCCGTGATCCGAAACAACGCGGCCCGCTGGCTCGGCGTGGGCGAGCTCACGATCATGCCGGGGGAGATCGCGAAGGTGGCCGTCATCCTGTTCGTCGCGTGGTACCTCAGCGCGAAGCCAAACCGCATACGCAGCTTCCTTCGGGGGCCGCTCCCCATGCTGGCCGTCGGCGCGCTCTGCTTTTTTATGATCGCGAAACAGCCGAATCTCTCGACCGCCATCATCGTTTTCGGCCTCATCATCGGGATGATCTTCATCGCGGGCATCAAATGGAGCCATTTTGCGATTCTGGCAACAGGAGCCGTTTCATCCTTTATCTTCCTCTTTCTCTACCTGCGGGAAAAGGATCCGGACGGTTACCAGATGCGGCGCATCACTTCTTTTATGAATCCCTTCGCGTACATTCAAGACGATGGTTGGCAGGCCGTGCAGTCCCTGCTGGCCTTCGGCGCGGGCGGCGTACTCGGCAGCGGCCTCGGGAAGAGCATACAGAAGGCCATGTACCTTCCCGAGGGGCACAACGACTTCATACTGGCCGTGATCGGCGAGGAACTGGGCCTCATCGGCTGCCTCATCCTGCTGACGGTCTACCTGCTTTTGATCTACAGGGGCGCGCGCATCGCGATTCACGCGCCGGACCGCTTCTCCATGCTGATCGCGGCGGGCGTCACGATCCTGTTCGCGATGCAGGTGGTCGTGAACGTCGCGGTCGTGACCTCGATCGCGCCGAACACGGGCGTGGCGCTGCCCTTCGTGAGTTACGGCGGCAACGCGCTCCTGCTCTACATGTTTCTCGCGGGGCTCGTGCTGAACATATCGCGCTACGCGAAGGAGGTGAAGCCCGCATGAGGGTCGTCATGGCCTGCGGGGGAACGGGCGGACACATCTATCCGGCCATCGCCATCGCGGACAAGATCAGACGGCGGCGGCCGGACTGCGAGATCCTGTTCATCGGCGCGCGGCGCGGCATGGAGAGGGACATCGTGCCGGCGCGCGGCTACGAGCTGCGCTGCATCGACGTGCGGGGCTTCGACCGCAGACGGCTTCACAGGAACGCGGGCGCGCTCGTGGCCCTCCTGCGGGCCTGCGGCGAGGCGCGCCGAATCCTGCGCGGCTTCGCGCCCGATCTCGTGATCGGAACGGGGGGCTACGCCTCGGGTCCCGTGCTGCGCGAGGCCGGAAGGGCCGGCATAGCCGCCTACATCCACGAGCAGAACGCCTTTCCCGGCATGGCCAACAGACTGGCCGAACGCTATGCCGAAAAGGTGTTCGTCGCCTTTGCGGAAAGCGGCCGCCATTTCAAATCCAAGGAGAAGCTCGTCGTGACGGGCAACCCCGTGCGGCGCGAATTTGCGGCGCGCGGCCTCGTCGATCACCGCGAAAGGCTCGGGGTGGCGCCGCGCGAATTTGCGCTGTTGGTCTTTGGGGGCAGCCTCGGCGCGCGCGCGCTGAACGAGGCGCTGTTCGCGATTTTGCGGGAGCTTTTCGCCGAGGAGGATCTGCGCCTGTTTTTCGTGTCGGGCGCGCGGCATTACGATGAAGCGCGCGCGGCTTTCGCGGCGCGGGGCATTCCTTCCGAGGGACGCTTTCGCGTCATGGCGTACACGGACGAGATGCACGCCTATATGTGCGCGGCCGACCTCGTGATCAGCCGCGCCGGGGCGCTCGCCGTGTCGGAGATCACGGCCTGCGGGCGCGCTTCGGTGCTGATTCCCTCGCCGAACGTCACGGGCAACCACCAGTTCTTCAACGCCAAATCCGCGGCGGACCGCGGGGCCGCGCTGCTTTTGGAGGAAGCGGAGCTCAGTCCCGCGCGCCTGCTGGACGCCGTGCTGCGCCTGAAAAGCGACAAGGCCCTGCTGAACCGGATGAGCGCGGCGAGCGAGAGCCTCGGGCGCCTCGACGCGGCCGACGTCATCTACGAGCACATCGCGGCCGGTCTGCGGGAACGCGGCGAATGAGGCGCTTCGCGGCGGGTCCCGCGAAGCGCGGTGCGGAATGCGGATTGAAAAATGGAAGAAAATGAAATAAAAGTAAATAAACCCGGCAAAAAGAAGAAAAAGAGAAGGAAGAAGCGGTATCTGCTCAAGCTATGCATCGCGTTGCTCGCGGTTCTGGGCGCCTACAAGCTGCTGCATTCGCCGATTTTCGACATACAGAGGATCACGGTCGAAAACAACGCGTATTATACATCGGAGCAGATCATCGCCCTGTCGGGCGTCGGCCCCGGCGAAAACATCTTCCGCGTTTCGACGCGCGGCGTCAGGAACAGACTGCTGTCCGACCCCTACATCCTGTCGGTCAAGATGAAGCGCAGACTGCCCGCGGAGCTCGTGCTGCACATCGCGGAGCGCGCGGAAGCGGCCTTCGTCAGGGACGGCGACGAATGCGTCATCATCGACGAGAACGGGCTGGTTCTGCGCAGGACGGAAACCGCGCCCCTGCTCACGGAGCTCGGCAATCTGAAGCTCGCGGAGGCCGAACCTGGACGGCCGCTCGTCGCCGAGGAGAACGCCGCCCTCACCGATACGCTGAATTTATTGAAAAAAGTAAAAAATGCAGAATTGTACTTTAAAAAAGTCGATATATCTAATATAATAATCAGAGCGTATGTATTCGATCGTCTGGTCTGCGAAGGAACGCCCGCGCATCTGTCGGAAAATCTGGACGAATTGAAGAAGCGATTGCTCGACCTCAAGGAGCAGGGCATCGAGCGCGGAACGGTGAAGGTGGGCGGAGATCGATACATCGCGTGGCAGCCGGTTTCCGAATGAAGTCGTGCGGGTTAAAGTTTGTGAAAGTAAAGTTTATGAGGTTTAAAGTTTGTGAGGCTGAAGTCGGTAAGGTTTAAGTTTCGATGAAAAGGAAGTACGGGGGCATGTTCGTGGTCGGCGTTCTGGCCGTCTGCGTGGGCTTTGCCATATCCATGCAGATCTCGCTGGGGCAGAACTCCGATCAGGGCGGCTTGGTGCCGATCGGGAAGGTCACGCCCTATCAGGTCGAGCTCGAAAAGCTGCAGCTCGAAAAGGACCAGGCCATAGAGGAGCTGCGCGTGATCGAGGAACGCCTGGCGCTCATCGAGAAGGAGAACGCGGAGGACGACACGCTGGTCGCCGGCCTCGTCGCCGATCTCGACCGCTACAAGATGGCCGCGGGCGTCTTGGACGTCAAGGGGCCGGGCCTGATCATCACCGTGGAGGATCCGCCTCCCGTCGAGGGGGCGGAAACCGACGCCTACGGCGACATCATGACGCATTTCGACCTGATGCTGAGCCTCGTGAACCGCCTGAAGGAGGCCGGCGCCGAAGCCATCTCCATCAACGGCAACAGGCTGGTCAGCCTCACCGAGATGGTGCTGGCCGGCGACAACGTGAACATCAACTCCACGCCGACGGCCTCGCCCTACACCCTGCTGGTCATAGGCGATCCCGATACGATGGAGTCCGCCATAACGATCAAGTTCGGCATCGTGAGCACGATGCGGGAGCTGTACAACCTGCGGGTTTCGATAGAGAAATCGCAGGAGCTCCTGATCGCCCGTTACAACGGCAGCGTTACGAATTTCCGGTATGCCCAGCCTGCGGACGCGGCGACGGCGCCCGACGCGGATTGACGGGCGCGGGCGCGAGCGGGCGTCCGTTGCGGGACGCGGGCCGAAAGGATGCGAAGATGCGCGTCAAAACGATCGTTTTTTTCGCAATCGGCATATGCATAGGGTTTTCGATCATCGCGCAGGCGAGGAGCACGGACGGCATGAACCTGTTCGTGTCGCGCAAGACGCTCTCGGACCTCGAGCTCTCGGTGGAGAACGAGCGGGCGGAGATCGACAACATTCGCAAGCGGACGGAGGAAGCCGTGCAGAAGCTCGGCGAATACGCGCGGATCATGGCCGACGCGGACGCCGGTCTGCAGGAGAGCCTGCTGTCGGAGCTGTCCGTATACAGGACGCTGACCGCTTCCACGGCGGTGCGCGGCCCCGGCGTGCGCGTCGTTCTCAGCGACTCCGCCGAGGACATCCCCCCGTGGGCGGACATAAACGCCTTTATCGTACACGACACGGACATCCTGCAAATCGTCAGCGATCTGAGCAAGGGCGGCGCGGAGGCGATCTCGATCAACGGGCACAGGATATACAGCGATTCCACGATCTATTGCAACGGCTACACCGTCCGCATCAACGACGTGCCGGAGGCCAGACCCTTCGTCATCGAGGCCATAGGCGACCCGGCGCGGCTGTCCGCGGCCATGATCGGGCCGAACAGCTACGGGGTGCTGCTCAGGGAATACTACGGTTTGGTCTTTCGCGTGCAGGTGGAGCCGGAGGTTACACTGCCGGCGCGGCCGGACAGGGGCATAAACTTCCGCTACGCGCAGCGCGCGGATCGGGAACTGTAAACCGCGGGGCCCGCCGAATTTTTTTAAGACCCGGCCCGAACGGATGCGGGGGACCCGGCCCGAACGGGTGTGCGGGGCGGTCTTGTATGGCGGCGCGCGCGCCGCGAATGGAGAAAAGATGATCATAGCCATATTGGTGGGACTCGCGGTGGGCGTCGTGTTCGGTTTTACGTTCGACTTCTCCTTCCCCACCGAATACGCTTTCTATATCACGATGGCGCTTTTGGCGGCCCTCGATTCGCTTTTGGGCGCGGCCAGAAGCCATCTGGAGGGCAAGTACAACAACCTGATATTCATAAGCGGCTTCGTCGTGAACGCCGTGCTCGCGGGCGCGCTGACGTACCTGGGCGACCTCTTGGGCGTGCCGCTCTACTACGCGGCCATCCTCGTGTTCGGCGGCAGGCTGTTCAACAATCTGGCCGTCATACGGCGCATCATTATAGACAGATATATCAGGAAAAAATCTCATGGTCCGGATGAATAATATAGTGCAAACGGATGCCGTGCGTGATATAATAATGCTGATTCGCAATGAAATATGATGACAAAGAGCGAATCAGCAGATACCGCTTTCCATTGTCCGCTCCATAAATCGGAGCGGAATCTTAAATGAAAAGCAGTATGAATCGATATATCGCTGTTTGCACGGTAGGGAACGTTCGCAATCAAGCCTGACGGGAGGACGCTTAACAATGCTGCAATTTGAACGAAGCGAGGAAAACACGGCCCAAATAAGGGTGATAGGGATCGGCGGCGGCGGCGGCAACGCCATCAACAGGATGATAGACACCGGCGTGCAGGGCGTCAACTTTCTGGCCGTGAACACCGACAAACAGGCGCTCTCGAATTCCAAATCCGAAAACAAGCTGCAGATCGGAGAGAAGCTTACGAAGGGTCTGGGCGCCGGCGGAAACCCCGAGGTCGGGCAGAAGGCGGCGGAGGAAAACCTCGACGACATCACGCGCTTCCTTTCGGGTGCGGACATGGTGTTCATCACCTGCGGCATGGGAGGCGGCACGGGCACGGGCGCGGCGCCCATCATCGCCAAATCGTCAAAGGATATGGGCATACTGACCGTCGGCGTCGTCACGAAGCCCTTCAGCTTTGAGGGCAAGAAGCGCATGGACCACGCGGAGCTCGGCATCATGTTCCTGAAGAAGTACGTCGATTCGCTCGTCATCGTTCCGAACGACAGGCTGCTCGACATGTCCGAGCCGAACACCACGTTCACGGAGGCCCTGTATCTGGCCGATGAGATCCTGCGCCAGGGCGTGCAGGGCATCACGGACCTGATCACGATGCCCGGCGTCATCAACGTGGATTTCGCCGATGTCAAGACCGTCATGCTGGATCGCGGCGTGGCGCATATGGGCGTCGGCAAGGGCAGCGGCGATTCGCGCGTCAAGGATGCCGTGGACGCGGCCGTGGACAGCCCCCTGCTCGAAACCACGATTCAGGGCGCGCGCGCCATCCTCCTGAACATCGCGGGGGGCTACGACCTCAGCATGTTCGAGGTGAACGAAGCCGCCGCCCGCATAGAACAGGAAGCGGACCGCGACGCCATCGTGATCCTCGGCACCACGATCAACGAGGACCTGCAAAACGAGATCGTCGTCACCGTCATAGCCACGGGCTTTGAAGAGCGGCAGCGCGACGAACAGGTGCAGCCTGTTTCCCCGACGGATGAAATTGCGGAGGCATCCGATCCCGCGTCCGACGATCCCGATCCCGATTCGGACGAAAGCGCGCAGCAAGAGGATGAGGACGAGGAGGCGGAGGCGTCCGCGCAAGCCCCGGGCCGCGGTCTGCGCGACGACGACATCCCTTCGTTCCTTCGCCCGCCGCAGTAGGACCGGGCCCGCCGGCCCTTTGCCGGGCCGCGATTTCAGGCAGGAATGTACACGAGGATCACTTCCGAGGACAACAGGACGGTAAAGCTCGCGAAGCGGCTTTTGACGAAGAAGGGCAGGGACCGCTCGGGACTCTATCCGATCGAAGGCCCCAAGCTCTTGGCCGAAGCGCTCGATCACGACGCGGAGATTCCGTTCGCTTTTTTTTGCGATGAGGTCGCGGACGGTTTTCCACGGCACGGCGCCCTGGCCGGACGCGCGGCGAAAGCCGGCGTCGATGTGCTCTTGACGACGGAGAAGGTGTTTCGCCGCATTGCGGATACGGAAACGCCGCAGGGCATTCTGGCTGCGGTGCGGAAGCCCGTCCGGGACGCGGCGGCTTTTTTTTCGCGGCCCGGCGCGATCGTGCCGGTGCTCGACCGCGTACAGGATCCGGCGAACGTCGGTTCGCTCATCCGGATCGCGGACGCGGCGGGCTTCGGGGCAGTGCTTGCGGTCGCGGGGACGGGCGATCCCTACGCGCCCAAGGCGGTGCGCGCGGCGGCCGGCGCGCTGTTTCGCGCATCCGTGCTCTTTGTGCGCGACGCCGACGCGGCCGTCGCCCTGCTCGCGGCGGCGGGCAAGCGCGTGGCCGTGGCGGACGCGCGCGGCGCCGTGAGCTGCTACGAGGCCGATCTCGCGCGCGACGTCGCTTTCATCATAGGCAACGAGGGCGGGGGACCGTCGCGCGCCTTTGCGGACGCCGCCTCCCTCACCGTTCGCATACCGATGCCGGGCGGTGCGGAATCCCTGAACGCGGCCGCAGCCGCAGCCGTGCTGCTGTTTGAGTCGGTCAGGCAGGGCGGCGCGCTCGCGTGACGCGTTGTCAAACAGGGCCGGCCAAGCGGCCCGGCGAAAGGAGATTTGCATGCAGAACACGCAATTGCGGGATATTTTGAACGAGGCGAGAGAGCAGATCGAAAATGCCGCAAACCGGTCCGAAACGGAGGAAGCGCGCGTCCGGTTTCTCGGCAAAAAGGGCAGGCTGACGGAGATACTGCGCTCGATGGGCACCCTCGACCCCGAAGAGAGGAAGGCGCTCGGCAAGCTCGCAAACGACGCCAGAGCCGAGATCGAGGGCATGCTGACGCGAAAATTCGAGAAGGTCAAGGCGGCGGAGCACGCGTTGCGCTTCAGCGCCGAGGCCGTGGACGTCACGGAACCCGGCGCGCCGCTTCGCATCGGCGCGAAGCACCCCATCACGCGCACGATCGAAGCGATCTCCCGCATATTCATGCGCATGGGCTTCAGCGTTACGGAGGGCCCCGAGGTCGAAACCGTGTTCAACAATTTCGACGCGCTGAACGCCGCGCCGAACCATCCCTCCCGAGAGCTCACGGATACCTTCTACATCACCGAGGACACGCTGCTCCGCACACAGACTTCGCCCGTGCAGGTGCGGACGCTGCTCTCGCAGGCGCCGCCGATCAAGGTCATCTCGCCGGGCCGCTGCTTCCGCGTCGACACGGCAGACGCGACGCATTCGCCGATGTTCCATCAGGTGGAGGGCCTGCTCGTGGATGAGGACGTTTCGATGTCCGACCTCAAGGGTACGCTGGACGTCTTTGCGAAGCAGATGTTCGGCGAGGACGTCAAGACCAGATTTCGCCCGCACTTCTTTCCGTTCACGGAGCCCATCGCGGAGATGGATATGTCCTGCTTCAAATGCGGCGGCAGGGGCTGCCGCGTCTGCAAGGGCGGCGGCTGGATAGAGGTGCTGGGCTGCGGCATGGTCCATCCGAACGTGCTGCGCGTCGGCGGGGTCGATACGGAGCGTCACACGGGCTTCGCCTTCGGAATGGGCGTCGAGCGCATCGCGATGCTGCGGCACGGCATCGACGATATACGCCTCTTCTACGAGAACGATATGCGCTTCATCGAGCAGTTCGGCTGATATTACTGCTCAAGGACATCAATCAAAACTACTCAAACGCCGCGATAGTTTTGTTCAGATCGGGTTCTGCCGTCCCATTTGGCTCCCGGAGCGTACTCGAAGCTACGTGAGGAAGCCAATATGGGACGGCAGGTTCCGAGATGGGCAAAAATGGCGTGGGGTTTGAGTAGTAACCGGCCGTAGTAACCGGCTGATGGGCAAAA
>JAISNR010000208.1 GCA_031276135.1 Eubacteriales Family XIII. Incertae Sedis bacterium
GTGCCGGGGTTCTCCTGATGCCCCGTCATGCCCGTCGTGCGGTTGTCGAGGATCACGGAAACGCTGTCGCCCTTGTTGTACACGGCGTCCATCAGGCTCGTCACGCCTGAATGGAAAAAAGTGGAATCTCCTATGACGGCCACGACCTTCTGCGGCGCGCCCGCGCGCCTGAAAACCGCGGCCGCGCCGTGTCCGGCGCTGACGCCGCCCCCCATGCAGAAGCAGGAATCCATCGCGGAGAGCGGCGGCGCGGAAGCCAGGGTGTAACAGCCGATGTCCCCCGTGATCATGACGTTCTTCTTCTTTGCGAGCACGCAGAACAGCCCCCTGTGCGGACATCCCGCGCACAGGGTCGGCGGCCGCGACACGGCAGGCGTTTCCGCGCGCAGGGCCTTCGGCGCGACGCCGAACACGGACCTGCGCAGCACGTCCGCGTCGAGCTCGCCGATCTCCGGTATGCGCTCCTTGCCGATGCACGCGATGCCGGCGGCCTTGAGCTGCCGTTCCATATAGGGATCGAGTTCCTCGACGACGTACAGGGTTTCGACCTCGCTTGCAAAGGCCCGCACGAGCTCGATCGGCATCGGGTAGGTCATGCCGAGCTTCAGATAGGAGGCTTCCTCCCCGAAGGCGTCCCGCGCGTACTGATAGGCGACGCCCGCGCTGACGACGCCGATCCTGCGCCCGTTGTATTCCGCCGCGTTGATCGCCGCGCCGTTCGCATAGGCCGCGAGCGCGGTCTCGCGCTCCGCCATGCGCGCGCGCATGTGCTTCGCGTTCGCGGGCGTGGCCACATACTTCTCGATGTCGCGTCTGTAGGGGCGCACGGGCACCGCGCCGCGCGCGCCGAGCGTCACGATGCTCTTGCTGTGGCATATGCGCGTCGTCAGGCGCAGCAACACGGGGCAGTCGTGGGACTCGGAGAGCTCGAAGGCCAGCGCCGTGAACGCCTTCGCCTCGCGGCTGTCCGAAGGCTCCAGCATGGGGATGCGCGCGGCGACGGCGTAGTTGCGGTTGTCCTGCTCGTTCTGCGAGCTGTGCATGCCGGGGTCGTCCGCCGAAACCAGCACGCAACCGCCGTTCACGCCCGTGTAGGAAAAGGTGAACAGCGGATCCGCGGCCACGTTCACGCCGACGTGCTTCATCGCGACGAGGGCGCGCGCGCCGGCCATGGAAGCGCCTATGGCGGCTTCGAGCGCCACCTTTTCGTTCGGCGCCCATTCGCAGTACAGATCCTGTTTGTAGAGCGCCAGATTTTCCAGTATCTCCGTACTCGGCGTCCCGGGATAGGCCGACGCGAACAGGATACCCGCCTCCCAAGCTCCGCGCGCCACCGCCTCGTTGCCCGTGAGCAGCTTCTTTTCAGTCATTTTCCTCACTCCTCTGCGCATGTCCGCCGCTTTCGATCAAGGCGGCCTTTTTGCGATATTTCGCGGAGAATTCCTTCTCTCCGTCGATTTCGTATATATCGGCCAGCTCCCGCATGCTTTCGACATGCGAGGGGTTCAGCCGCAAAGCCCGTTTGAACATGTCCACGGCTTCGTCCCGGCGATCCAGACTGATGCAGGCCACGCCGAGGTAATAATAGAGCGGCCACCAGTCGTTGTATTTGCTCTCCAAATAGGGTTCCAGCGCGGCAAGTCCCTCCGCGAAGCGCCCCGCCAGCACCGCGTTGTACCCGCGCTCGATCTCGAGCGGGTCGGCGAGCTGCCGCATGCGCTCCTTGATCTCGCGGCGATCCGCCGGATGCGAAGAATGCTCGAGATATTGTTTCCACGTCAGCCAAGCCTTTTGATAAAGCCCCATGTTCAGATAGGCGTAGCCGAGGTAGTAATGCGCCTGCGGGAAGCGCGGATGCGCCTCCGCCGTCAGCTCGAAATACTCGAGCGCCTCCGCCTTGAAAAGCCCGACGCGTTCGCCGTCCTCGGCCGCGAGGTAGATCGCGCGGCAGACGCGCGCATAGCCGTACATGGCCGCGAGGTCCTGCGGCTCGAGGCAGAGCGCGGCGCGAAAGCGAAGGCAGGCTTCTTCGTATTCCGTGCGCTCCGCGGCGTCCTTGGCCTCGCGGACGAGTCCCGCGGCGGCCCGCCCGCCCGCGGCGCGGCGCAGGAATTCAATGTAGGCGCCCGCGTGCGGAAACGAGGGGGACGCGCCCAGAACGCGTGCCATGTTCTCCCCGATGCGCATGACGGGCAGGCCCTCCCGCGAACGAAAGGCCGCAAGATCCGCCTCGCCAAGCGGTATGGGCACATCCCGCATAAAGGCCGATCCGACGCGGCTCAAAAAATCCTCCGAAAGGGTATCGAATACGAAACACTCCGCGTATTTTTTCAGGTATTTGCCCACGCGGTCGCGCCGCGCCGTAAAATCCACGGGCGCGGGCCGCGCCGCGCCCTCGGCGCCGGCGTCGGGCAATCGCTCGATGTGTTTGCCGAATAAGGGCATGCCACTCCCCCGGTACAGTACCATTCAAAGGACAAAAATGGCGTGGTGTTTGAACAGTTACATATCTATAACATGCGAAAACGCTCGTCCTTCAACATCCCCTCATCCTGCCGCGCGGCGTCGATCCGGGCCAGCATGCGCGCCTTGTCCTGCGGCAGCGTACCGCGCAGTGACACGTAGTTCGACGCGTGGTTGCTGCGGAACACGCAGTCGCGCCGCACGTTCGTGTTCTCCAGCAGGAGCCGCGTTTCCTCCACGACCTCCATGGGCGACAGGAGCTCGAAGCGCCCCGCACGGATGTCCGCCCAGAGCGGCGCGGACGGCTCGACCATCAGCGTCAAGAGCCCGATGTACGACGGGGAGGCCTCGGAGATCATCGTGCCGCATTCGATCGCGTGCTCCCGCCAAGCTTCGCGGCCCGCGAGCCCGGAGATGAAGGTCGCCGACGCGGGAATGCCCGCGTCTTCGATCTTTTCGATGGATTCTATGATCTGCGCGCGCGTCGCGCCCTTTTTAATGTCCCGAAGCACCCTGTCGCTGCCGGATTCCGCACCGATGTAGACGATGCCGAGCCCCGCGTCGCGCAGTGAAACGAGTTCCTCGCGCGTCTTGCGCAGCACGTCCTGCGGCGAGCCGTATATGCCGACGCGCTCGCACTCCGGAAAGAGCTCCGCGATCCTGGCGAGTATGCGCAGCAGCTTGTCGGTCTTGAGGACGAGCGCGTCGCCGTCCGCGAGGAATATGCGCCCCACGCGCCTGTAGGCGCGCCGCGCCTCTTCGAAATCCCGCAGGATATCCTCCTCCTTGCGCAGGCTGAAGGGCTTGTCCTTGAACATGCTGCAAAACGTGCAATCGTTGTGCGCGCAGCCGAGCGTGACCTGCACGATCAGGCTGTAGGCTTCGCTGGGCGGTCTGTATACACTTCCTATGTATTCCATTTAAACCTCTTCTTTTCCTTTGCTCCGGTACACATACATTTGAATAGTTCCACCTCACATCCGTTCCGGAGCGGCCATGCCCAAAAGCCGCAAACCGTTCCCCATCGTCTGCCGCGCGGCGAACGCGAGGGCGAGCTTTGCGCGCTTCTCGGTTTCGTCCTCCGTCAGGATGCGCTCATCGTGATAGAACCGGTTGAAGGCCTGCGCCACATCCACGACGTGCCGCGTCACGATCGAGGGCTCGTACTTCTCGCCGGCCTCGCGCACCGCGTCCGGGAAGCGGTAGAGCAGCTTCGCGAGCGCGTAAGCGCTTTCGCTCTCCCGCAGGGCGGGCGCGAGGACGTCCGCCTCCGCGAGGGCCGCCGCGAGCGCGGCTTCGTCCTTGCGCAGCACGCTCGAAGCGCGCGCGTGGCTGTACTGGACATAGGGACCCGTTTCCCCGTCAAAATTCAATATCTTGTCCCAGGAGAACACGTAATCCTTGATGCGATTGTTTGACAATTCCTGGAATATGACCGCGCCGATGCCGACCTGTCGCGCCGTTTCGTCGACGTTGTCGGTGTTCACGTTCTTCTCGATCACGATCTCCCGCGTCCGCTCGATCGCGCGGTTCAGCACGTCCTCGAGAAACACGACGCGGCCCGCGCGCGTGGACATCGTCCCGTCGTCGAGGCTCACGAGCCCGAAGGGGATGTGGACGCAGTCCTCCGCCCAGTCGAAGCCCAGAAGCCCGATGATCCTGATCCACTGCCGGAAGTGCAGGTTCTGCTGCGACGCGACGATGTAGAGGTTCTTGTGAAAGCCATAGTGTTCCCTGCGGTAGATCGCGGCCGCGATGTCGCGCGTGATGTAGAGCGTCGAACCGTCCTTCTTCGTGATCAGGGCCGGCGGCATGTCAAAAGCCGACAGATCGACGATTTGCGCGCCCTCGGATTCCAGCAGCAGATTCTTTTCCCGCAAAAGTTCGAGCACGCGGTCCATCTTGTCCGAATAGAAGCTCTCGCCCGCATACGAATCGAAGCGTATGCCCAGCATGTCGTAGACGCGGTTGAATTCCTTCAGGCTCTCGTCGCGGAACCACTGCCACAGCGCGCGTTCCTCCGCCTCGCCGCGCTCGAGCCGCGCGAAAGCGAGCCGCGCCTCATCCTCGAGCGACGGATCCCGCTCCGCTTCCTCGTGGAATTTCGTGTAATACGAGAGCAGGCTTCGGATCGGCCGGCGCTCCACGTCCTCCCTGTCGCCCCACCTGCGGTAGGCCACGATCATCTTCCCGAACTGCGTGCCGTAGTCGCCGAGATGGTTCACGCGCACCGTATCGTAGCCGAGAAAGGCGCAGATGTTGTTGATGGCGTTGCCGATCACCGTGCTCCTTATATGTCCTATATGGAAGGGTTTGGCAATGTTCGGCGAGGAGTACTCCACGATCACCTTTCGCCCCTTGCCGACGTCGGAGGCGCCGAAGCGCTCCCGCTCCGATGCCGCCGCCGTCAAAACCGCGCCGATGAGCGCGGATTTTTTCAGGAACATGTTCACATAGGCGTTCACGGCTTCGACCCGCTCGAAAATCTCCGCCCCGCCGAGGCTTTCCGCCATCTCGCGCGCGATCTGCGGCGGCGCCTTGCGCAGCGCCTTCGCGAGCCTGAAACAAGGGAAGGCGTAATCGCCCATTTTGCTCTCCTGCGGGATTTCGATCATCTCCCGTACCTCGTCCGCGCACAGGCCCGCGTCGCGCCCTTGCGGCAATTTCGCGATTTCCTTCGCTATCTCATCCTTAAAATCCAACACGCGCAACCTCCGTCTGCGTTGTAACTGCTCACCCACCGCGGAGTGTGAGTGGTTTCGATTTGAATTCTGCGCCCGTTTGCCGCCGCGCGAATCCGCCTTCGCCTATCGATTCTTCAGCGTGCAGATCGTCACGCCGTCGCCGCCTTCGTTGTAATCGCCCCGACGAAAACCGCTCACGTGGGGATGCGTTTTCAGCATCCCGCGGATGCCGTCCCGCAATATGCCCGCCCCGCGGCCGTGTATGATGCTCACCTCGTGCAGGCCCGCGATAAAGGCGTCGTCGAGGTACTTGTCCACATCCGTCAGCGCGCTGTCGAGGTTCATGAAATGCACGTTGACGCTCGGCGACACGGACTTGACCTTGCTGCTGTAGAGCGCGCCGTAATCCGCCCCGCGCGAACCGCCCTTCACGGAATGCTTCCCGCCTCCGTCGAGGCGCATCAGCCGGTCCGCCGCGATGCTGATCTTCATGCGCCCGAGCTGCACCTGCACCTCTCCCCTGTCGTCCGGCGGCCCGATCACCTCGCCGTTTTGTGCGAGAGGCAGCACCTTGACGCGGTCGCCCGCGCGAAGCGAGCCGGGATCGACGGGCGACGGGTTCACGGGGGGCGCGGCCGCGCGGCCGCGATGCTTGCCCTCGAGCTCGCGCAGGCGTTTTTTGCCCGACTCGAGCCTGCGGTTCCGCTCTCCCTCGTCCGCCGCGCGGGGCAACTCGCGAAGCTCCCTTTGGAACTCCTCCGCCAGCGCCTTCGCCTCGCCTATGATGCCGCGGGCTTCTTCCCGCGCCGCGTCCAGTATCCCGTCCTTTTTGTCGGCGAGCTTTTGCAGCGCGCGTTCGAGCTCGCGCTCGCGTTCCGCGAGCCTGCACTTCAGCTCCGTCGCCTCGTCGAGCTCGCGTTCCGCCGCCTTGCGATCCGCCTCGATCGAGCGTATGACCGATTCGAAGCGCAGCTCGTCGCCCGTGAGAAGCCCTGCGGCCCGCTCCGTGATCTCCGCCGGAAGCCCGAGCTTCTTCGATATCTCAAAGGCGTTGGAACGCCCGGGCGCGCCCGTTCTGAGCCTGTAGGTCGGACGCAGGGTTTCGAGATCGAATTCCATGGAGGCGTTCTCCACGCCCTCCGTCGCGACGGCGAATTTCTTCAGCTCCGAGTAATGCGTGGTGGCGACGGTCATGACGCCGCGCGCCATGAGCCGCTCCAGCACGGCGATCGCGAGCGCCGCGCCCTCGGCGGGATCGGTGCCCGCGCCGAGCTCGTCCAGCAGGGCGAGCGTGTTTCCGTCGCCCAGGCGCACGATCTCGACGATGTTCTTCATATGCGACGAAAAGGTGGACAGGCTCTGCTCGATGCTCTGCTCGTCGCCTATGTCCGCGAACACGCGTTCCGTCAGGGGCATTTCCGTCCCCTCGTCGGCCGGAACGTGCAGACCCGCTTCCGTCATCAAAAGAAACAGGCCCGCCGTCTTGAGCGTGACCGTCTTTCCGCCCGTGTTCGGGCCCGTGATGATCAGCGTCCGCCGGTCCCCGCCCATGCGCAGGCTGATCGGGACGACCGCGCCCTGCGGTATCAGCGGATGCCTGCCGTTCTTGATGTGCAGAATGCCCTCCGCGTTGACGCGCGCCTCCGTCGCCTTCATGTCCGCCGACAGCTTGCCCTTCGCGAATATGAGGTCGAGCGCGACGAGCAGCTCCTGGTTGTTCAGGATGTCGCGGGCCGCCGCGCCCACCTCCGCCGACAGCTCCGCGAGAATGCGTTCGATCTCGCGCTCTTCGAGGATCGCGAGCTCGCGCAGCTCGTTGTTCATGTTCACGACGGCCTGCGGTTCCACGAACAGCGTCGCGCCCGTGGAAGAGCGGTCGTGTATGATGCCCGGGAAGCTCGCCCTGTGCTCCTGCTTCACGGGAACCACATAACGCCCCCCGCGCAGGGTGACGATGCCGTCCTGCAGGAGCTCCCGGCTCCCGGGCCGCGTGACGATTTGGTTGAGTTTCGCGCGGATGGCCTCGTTTTGGCGCGCGATCTCCCTGCGTATGCGCCTGAGCGCGGGATCGGCGTCGTCCGACATCTCGCTCTCCGACAGGATGGCGCGCCCGATGCGTTCCTCGAGCTCCCTGTGCGCCGCAATCGCGTCGGAGAGCCCCGCGAGGATCGGGATATCCTTCGTGTCGCTCATCAGAAAGCGCGCGGCCTTCCGCGCGATCCCGAGGCAGAGCGCGATCTCCAGCAGCTGCCGCATGCTGAGCGATCCGCCCTTTTCGGCGTGGATCGCGCCGGCCCTGACGTCGGGAAAATTGCCGAGCGGCAGACCGCCCTTTCGCAGGATCACGCGGACGGCCTCCGTGGTTTCGGCGAGCCGCCGCCCGACGACGTGCGGCGAGGCCGAAGGCAGGAGCGCCGCGATCTCGCGCCGCGTCAGATCGGACGAAGCCGCGGCGGCCAGCAGGTCCAGTATTTTATCGTACTCGAGTATGCGATGTGTTCTGTTCGCGTCGTCCATACACAATTGAATCGATATTACTCGACCATCCGCCTGTAGCGGTCCAACTCACCTTTTAATTGAATATTTTCCATTTGAAGGTCAAAAAAGCCGCTCTCGATCTCACGGCTCTTGCTCTCCAGCTCGCGCAGCTGCTCGGAAAGCCCGTCCTGTTCGCTTTCCCGCGTCCGCAGCGCGGTGAGCAAGCCCGCGTTTTCGCTTTCGAGGGCTTTCACCCTTTCCTCCAATGTGCGCACAAGGCCCGACAAGCGCTCCGCCTCGTTCCGCGTCGCCTCGAAACGGCCCTGCAGATCCTCCTTCTCCCCGCGCACGGTCTGCGCTTCGTCCTTGTAGAGAAGGAAGCTCTTCTTGGCTTCCTCCCACAGGGAGATGTAGTGATGCGTGTCGTTTTCCAGCTGTTCGTTTCTGTTCTTGATCTCGGCCGCGCTGTGCTCATTGGCGAACAGCTCGTCGGCGATGTTCACCGCGGCCAAGGCCGCCAGCTCCGATATGGAGCCGTTCGGAAGAACGCCCGAAAGCTGCTTCATCTTCTCGTCAACATACTCGGCCACGCGCGCCATATAGGTCTGCGACCTGTCGCCCGTGATCGTGTACTCCTGCCCGTAAATCTTGACGCTTAGCTTTTCCATATCCGTCCTCCCGCAACAGGTTCATTCATACATCCGGCGCGGCCCGCCGGCGCCGCGTCCGAGGGTCGCCGCGCGTTCCTACGCATCCCGCAAAACGGCGCCCAATTCCCTCTCGAGCGCCGCAAGCAACTTGTCGCGCGCCGCGCTCACCTCCTCGTCCGTCAAGGTGCGCTCCGGCGAACGGTAGATCAGATTGAAGGCCGCGCTCTTCATGCCGTCCGCCACCTGCGGTCCCCTGTAGACGTCGAAGAGCCGCGCGCGCTCGAGCAGATGTCCGCCCGCCCCGCGTATGACGTCCTCGATCCGCTTTATGGCGACGTCCTCCCGCACGATGAGCGCGATGTCGCGCTCTGCGGCCGGATAGCGCGGCAGGGGAGCGTAAGCGCGCTCGATATCGGCCTTCTCGATCAGCCCGGCCATATCGAATTCCGCAATGCAGCAACGCGTCCCCACGCCGCAGTGCGCGGCTTTGTCGGGGTGCAGCTCGCCGAATGTGCCGATGTGCGTCCCCCCCGAGAACACGCGCGCGCAGCGTCCGGGATGCCAGAGGGCGGCGGCGCGCTCCGCCTCGTAATCGGCCTGTATGCCGAGCCGTCCGAACAAAAGCTCCAGCGCGCCCTTCATGCGGAAGAAATCCATGCCGTCGCCGTAGGCGCCCATCGAAAGGGCGATCCGCTCTTCGGGCAAACGCCTTTCGCCGCCGCCGAAAAAGGTGTTTCCGATTTCAAAGGCCGCGACCCGCTCGTTGTTTCTGGAATAATTCCTGCCGAGGACTTCGAGCATGGCCGGCAGCAATGTCGTGCGCATCACGCTGTTTTCCTCGCCCAGGGGATTGAGCAGGCGGACGAAGCGGCGTTCCTTCGCGGAGGCGGGCGCGTCCATGTCGTCCACGCCCCGCGGACTGACGAAGGAATAGGTCTGTATCTCGCTGTAGCCGGCGGCGATGAGCGTTTCGCGCGCCAAATCGCGCAGTTCGGCGGCGCGGGACACGGTCGCCCTGCTGTTGCCCCTGTGCAGCGTCGATTCGAGCTTGTCGTAGCCGTGTATGCGCGCGATCTCTTCTATGAGGTCCTCCTCTCCCTTGATGTCGAGGCGGACGTGCGGCGGCAGGACCTCCAGTCTGCCCGGCATCTCGCGGACGTCCATCTCGAGGCGCCGCAGGTAGGAGGCCATCGCCATCTCGCCGATGCGCGCGCCGAGCACCTTGTGCGCGCGCGCGACGCGCAGTTCGATGCGCGCGCGCAAAAGAGCGCCGCCCGCAACGGTCCGCGACAGGGAGGGAACCGTTCCCGCTCCGGCGGGAAGGCGCGCGCTTCGCGCGGGATAGACGTCCACGGCGCCCTCCGTGACGTAACCCGCGCCGATCTGCTCCGCGAGAGCGCAGACGCGCTCGGCGGCCTCACCCGCGAGTTCGGGGGAGATGCCCTTTTCGTAGCGCGCGGAGGCTTCGGTGCGCAGACCGAGCTTGCGCGAGGTCAGCCTTATGGCGTCGGCGTCGAAGGCCGCGCATTCTATCAATATGGTCTTGGTGTCGCCGGCCACCTCGGAATTGAGTCCGCCCATGACGCCGGCTACGCCGACGGCCTTCGCCGCGTCCTTGATCATCAGCATGTCCGCCGACAGGGTGCGCGCGGTGCCGTCCAGCGTCGTGAAGCTCTCACCCTCCTCCGCCGTATCCACGATGATCCTGCCGCCCTCGATCGTCCGGATGTCGAAAGCGTGCAGGGGATGTCCGTATTCGAGCATGACGTAGTTCGTGACATCGACGATGTTGTTGATCGGGCGCATGCCGGCCAGCATCAGCTTCTTCTGCAGCCACCACGGGGACGGCGCGATCTTCACGTCGGTTATGACGCGCGCGATATAGCGCAGGCAGAGGTCGGGCCGCCGTATCTCGACGGAGATGAAATCTTCGGCCTTGTTCCCGTGTCTGCCCACCATCTTCGTGTTTGGGACGCCGCGCTTGCAATCGAACACCGCCGCCGCCTCGCGGGCCATCCCGATGACGGACAGGCAGTCCGGCCTGTTCGGTGTGATCTCAAAGTCGATGACGCGGGTCCGCAGTCCGGCGACCTCGACAAAATCCGCGCCGACTTCGTATTCCTTCTCCAGTATCCATATGCCGTCCTTATGCGATACGGGAATCACCTTGTCTTCGAAGCCCAGCTCGGACGCGGAGCACAGCATGCCCTCGGATTCGACGCCGCGCAATTTGCTCTTCTTGATCTTGACGCCGCCCGGGAGCACACCGCCCACGAGCGCGACGGGAACGAAATCCCCTTCGGCGACATTCGAAGCGCCCGTTACGATCCGGAGCGGCGCGGTGCCGCCCGCGTCCACGCGCGTCACGACGAGATGGTCCGAATTTTCGTGCTTCTCGACGGACAGGATCTTCCCGACGACGATCTTTTCCGCGTCCGCACAGTAATGCCGCACACCTTCTATGTTCGAGCCCGACAGGATCATGCGCTCGCAGAAGGTATCGAAGTCCGCATCAAAATCCACGTATTCTTTCAGCCATTCCAGAGGTACCAACATGCTTGTTTCTCCTATGGTTTTGCCCATCAGCCGGTTACTACGGCCGGTTACTACTCAAACCCCACGCCATTTTTGCCCATCTCGGAACCTGCCGTCCCATATTGGCTTCCTCACGTAGCTTCGAGTACGCTCCGGG
>JAISNR010000037.1 GCA_031276135.1 Eubacteriales Family XIII. Incertae Sedis bacterium
CGATCGTTTTGTTCGTCGCGTCGCCAGGTTCCACCGTGCCGCCCAGCGTCAACTCCGTTCCGACCGTGCCGCTCGTCGGCACCCCCGTTATCCCGCTCACCGGGACGAAAGCCTCCGCAGTCTCGAACTTGTGCGAGCTGTTCGCAGCCATCTCATTCCCGTCCGGATCTTTGAAGCCGCTGACGGTAATCGTGTACTCCGTACCGGGTGTAAGATTTCCAAACGGCACGGTATATACGTTTCCGTCGGTATAAGTATAAGAAGCACCCTGGGCGATCTGAACCGCTCCCCCCGACCAATCGCCGTTCGTCAGAGTTATATTGCCCGGACTCAAAACGACACTGCCGCCGGCCGTTTTGTCTATTTGCTTGTGGAACGTAATGGCGATGTTACCGTTAAGCCCACTATCCTCCGTTTTTTTGACGTCAACCTTTAAAACAGCGGGAGGGTTTGTCGATTTCGAGTAGAATGTTCCGTCTACGGCGCATCTGTCCGGATCATGGAAAAACGTCGCCCATATATCCGGTTCGTTTCCAACCGTGTCGACAAACGCGCCGGTTTCCATATGAACACCGTATGCTCGCCACTGGTCGGTATTGCCATAATTAGTGTTAAAATTTACCAATGTAACAGATGGTTTATTCTTTTCTTGGAACTTTTCGAACGGTATTGTAACCGTACAATCCGCCCCCGTTCCGACGACGGTTAATTCGTCGGACGCAATAGTGTAGCTCAACAGACTTCCGACGGAAGCTCGCCCCGGAGACGCAACATTCGATGATGCGTCATACGTATAAGCTTTCACTTGCGCGTATACCGAAATCATCTTCCCGGGAACCGGAGCGACCGTCTCGTTGAATTTCAGCGTCAGCGAACCGTTCGCCATATTGTCAATGGTACCTGTCGGCGCGGAAAGCTCAACAGTCGGCTTTATAATGTCGCCTTTGCGCTCCTGTTCGCTCCACCCTTTACCGGAATCGTCGGCGACTATCGCGCGGATCGCGCAGGCGTAGTTATTTTCTCCGCCGCTCCAACTCTGACCGTCCGCGGAATAGTAGCCGACTCCCGGCCCGAATGCTCCGGACGAGGCTCCGGACGAGTTGGTATAGGTTGTTTTCGCGTTACCGGACGAAACCGTCGTTTTCAGAACTACGGCGAATGTCTTATTTGCGTTGAGGTCGATATTTAACGAGCTTACGTCAATGGTGTAGAAGCCGTCATACTCGAACGTTTCGCTTACCGGCGTACTTTGAATAGCCTGCGCAAGCAAAGCGTTATTCCCGGCGGTCGCCGTATTGCCGGCGGCAATATAAACCGCATAGTTCGCCGCGCCGTTGATGTTGTAGACCTGAACCTTTTCCAGTTTGGTCGCCGTATCTTCGGCGTCAAAAATATTGGCCGAATAAACCGTCGTACCGACGCCGGCGGGGCTGAACCCGCTGTGACTGTTGTAGAGCGGCATATAGTCGTATATCGCGCCGTTGAAAGATTTATCGTACCCGCTGACCGCCCAGACGCTGTCAATCTCCGTGTAATACGACATCCAGAAAAAAGATCTATAACCACTATCTTCCGAGCCGTTCGCCTCAACGCCAGAGGAATTCCAACTGTTCTTGATTAGCCACGCGCCGTTACCGGCGGGTGCCGCCAAACCGAAATTCGTCGCGGGGAAATCGTCGTCCCAACCGACGATAAGCACGGCATGGTTTGAATTTTCCGTGCCGGAGTGGTGATAGGCGTATTGACCGATATAGGCTCCGTTGGTTATTTTGTTATATCCGTCGCCGGCGCCGTCCGTGGATATGGTTTGCGTTGAATGATATGCGACGGTCGCCGCTCCGTAATCCTGCACAAACTTTTTCACCTGACCAATATATGC
Source organism: Eubacteriales Family XIII. Incertae Sedis bacterium (assembly GCA_031276135.1). GTDB lineage: Bacteria > Bacillota > Clostridia > Peptostreptococcales > Anaerovoracaceae > JAITLA01. The sequence continues at coordinate 1,880 of JAISNR010000037.1, forward strand.
GCGCGACGTTTCCGCGCCCGGCGAGCCGGCGGACAAGTCCGGTATCCGCACCATGCCCGTTACCAGTCCGGCTTTCGGCTTTGCCGCCGTATCGGCATAGTTCCGGGAGTTACTTTCGGTAGAATACGGATCGTCTGTCTCTGCCACCGGTCCCGAGGCGGGTTGACGCGTAAAATACGAAGCCGCCTGAGAAACATTGCCGCCGTCGGATACCTTTCCCCGAACGCCGTACGGATTATTATCGGTTTTGCTCGTTGCGAACGCCAGATGCAATTCTGAAAAATCGGGGTTGGTATCGCCCGTGCTCTGCTTCTCGACGTAGGCCTCTAACGCGCCGATGGACGAGAACGCCCAGCAAGTACCGAAAGAACCCTGATCTTTCGCCGGAGTAAGCGCGTTTTGCGATGCATCCTCCGTACGCGGATCATATGTAACATCCGTTACGTTCGCAAAACGCGGTTGGCGCGGCACGACATTTATGGGATCGCGTTCATAGAGATACTTCTCCGGAACAATCCCGCCGAAGTCCTCGCCGTTTTCCCAACGGATATAATCCGGATTGATTTCCGGCTCGTCAAGAGCCGGCTCTCCGGCGTCGTCCGGCGCTGCGGGCGTTACCGCGACGGCGATAGCCTCCGTATCTTCCGCCCACGCCGTCGCGGCGCCAAGCGGCGCGAACGTCAGCATAAGCGCGGCGGCGAGCAGTATAACCGTCATTCTCCCGAGCTTGCTTGTTTTTGCGTACATATTTGTTCCTTTCAAATTTCAAATTTATCCCATAAGAATAAGAAACGTTTCGTCACAGATGGCCGTGCGGCAAAAATTAATATAAAGTAGACTCGAAAGCTTCGACATTCCTTCCTTGCATTATCTGCGTGGAAGGCTTGTGCGTTTGCCATTCTCCATTGACGCCGACAAAATACATCAAGCGCTTAAGGGAAAGAAGATGTGCCGATGACGACACAGCCAAAATCCAATAATGATTCAGGATGCCTATCCGATGTTCCATGTAACACTTCAGAGATTGTGTTACCCGGACGAAAACACCTAAAGGAGGATCATCATCATGGCTGTGACAGAACCCATCAGAAGCAAGCACCAAGTGCGGGAACTATCAAACTATTACTTCAAACGCGGGCAATTCCGCAACTGCTGCCTGATCGTTTTGGGCGTCCACACCGCCCTGCGCGTCAGCGATCTGCTGCGCCTGACGTGGGAGGACGTGTACGATTTCGTCCATTTCTTTGCTGTGTATATTATACTCTTCTTGGCGAGTTTCGCAAGGGATTTTTTTACTTAATTTACGATGACCATGAATTTATGCCAAGCGATTTGACCTCCATATGATTGAAGCAAAGAGCGAAGTCAGCGGCGCGGTGACGATGAGCGCCGCGCTTGCGGACAAGCCCTGCCCGATCTCCAGCGCGATGTAATTGGAATTGAAGAAGCGGTTGAATTGGATGCCGTAGCCCATCAGCGCCATGAGGTTCGCCAGCGCTCCGCCCGTGAACGCGAGAATCAGCGTATTGCTCATCGTGCCGATGGCGTCCTTCGCGACCTCCATGCCGGATTTGTACAGGGCGTTGATCCCCAAACCGGGGTCCGCGACGTGTACCTCGTGGACGGCGGACGCGATCGACACGCTCACGTCCATCACGGCGCCGATCGAAGCGATCAGCACCCCCGCGAACAGCAGATGCCTCAGTTGCATGCCCGAGTGGGCGGCGAAATAGGACAGCATCCCGAGCTGCTGCGCGTTGTAGCCGGACAGATTCGAAATGCTCGAAAATACGCCGAAGATCACGCCGGCGGCCACAAAGCCCACGAAGGTCGCGAGGACGGATGCGAGCGTCTTTTTGCTGTACCCGTTGAGCAGCAGGAGCGAAAGCCCGGAGGTCAGCATCGACGTGAAGATCGCGCAGAGGATCGGAGAGGCGCCCTCATATATGCGCGGTATCGTGAAAAAAAAGATCGTGACCAGCGTGAACACGAGACCGAAGAGCGCGCGCAGACCCTTCGCTCTGCAGGTCACGAGCAAAAGCAGCACGAACACCGCCGTTACGAACAGGATGCCGGGTACGCGGTAATGGCTGACGAGCAGGGTGTAAAGCTCGCCGTTCTCGCGGGCGTCGACGCTGACGATCATCTCGTCCCCTTTCGACGGATGGATGTAGCTGTCCGCCATGACGGAATTCTTCGCGGTCACGTCCCGGCCGGCATAGGGGCCTTCGAGCAAGCGCAGATACACCGTCTGCAATCCGAACGAGCGCTCGCCGCCGTAATCGGGAGGCGCAAGCAGCGAATCGTCCGTTTCCGTGACCACCGCCCTGTAATAGCGCAGACTTGGGTCGGCCACGCTGACGAAGCCCGATATGGAGCGCAGACCCGTCACGAGAAAGACGATCGTGAGCGCGGCCACGACCGCGAAGGTCAAAATCTCGGCGGCGGCGCCATTGCCAAAGCGCCTCCGCGCCGCCGCGGCGCCGTTCTCTCCATTCCTCCCCGCGCTCGCGCGTTCCCGCGGTCGCGGTCCGCCCGCCCTCCGTCCTTGTGCCGTTTTCTTCATACGCCTCGCCCGTCCTTTCTTTTTTCTTTTCATGATAGAGCACGCATGTAAAAGGCGCATACGGTTCACGTAAAGTTTGATATAAATCGCACCGCGCGCATGTGGGCGCAACATGCCCCGCGCGGGCGTTGCAAGGCGAATTTTCGTTCAAATTCCAATGAAAATCTTTGGTTTTGTAATTGTCCGGAATTTTGCACAAATCCCGTTTTGGATTTAACACGCAAAGCGGATACTGTAAGCATGGCGCGCGAACCCAAACGCGACAACAATGCCTCGGCACGCCGCGCGAAACGCCAAAGCGCGGCGTACCGAGGATTGATCCATAGATACACGCATTCGCAAGCGAAACAGACAGAGACAGAGGAGGGAAATTGAAGAAATGAGAGTAAACCACAGGCTGTGCAGAAGTACGGCAGCCGTCTTGGCCATGATGCTGTTGTTCTCGGCCATGTCGGCATTTGTGAGCGCCGGCCCGGTTTTTGCCGCGGGCGAAGCCACCGCTCCGGACGCGCAATCGGCGCCGGAAGCACAGGAAGCGCCGCCCGCGCAAGAGCCGGCCGAAAGCCCCGAGGGCGACGAAGCCACGTCTGAGTCGGCCATAACGCTGATGGCGGAAGAAGCCGTGACGACCGCGATGGACTTCGACCTGAAGTTCGACGGGAGCCTCGAGAACGAAGCGGGCGACCCCGAATCCGTTTACATCAACGGCTATGACGCCATAGAAACCTACGAAACCGGCATCAACGGACAGGCGATCCGATTGGACGGCTACAACTACATCGAGCTCGAAGGCCCGGAATCCGCACCGCTCGATTACAGCGGCAGCTTCTCCTTGGCTTTCTGGATGAACCTCCAATCGGCGCGCGGCGGGGATCCCGCGATCTTCAGCAACAAGGACTGGGCCAGCGGCGGCAATCCCGGTTTCATGCTGCACGTGTCAACGCGGTGGAACGAGATCAAATTGAACCTCGCGGAGGGCGGCGATCGCCTTGACGAAGTCGTGGCGCGCACCATGCCGGGCGTCACGGGCTGGCAGCACGTGGCCCTCGTGTTCGATGCGGAAAACGACAAGATCTACTCCTACGACAACGGCGTGAAGCGGCTGGACGTGAGCATGGACCTTTCGGGCGGCGTGGCCGGAAACCTGATGCACACGCTGATCGGCCAGAGCTACGACAAATCGGCGGACGGAACCTTCTACAACGGAGAGGACAAGAACTACGACGTCGACATGCTGCTGGACGACTTCGTGATGCGGGATGAGATATTCTCGCAAACATATGTGAAGCAGATGTTCGAAGCGGGCAAAGTTGCGCTGGTTTCCTCCGGCGCGTGGAGCGACAACGCCGGCGATGCGGACCTGCTCGACGCGGATTTCGCGGACGGCGCGATTGCGGATCATTCCGCTTACGATCGCGACTTTTCCCGCGGCGCCGAGGCGGACAACATCGCAATAGATGAAGCGCTCGGCAAGCACGTCGCGAACTTCGACGGCGACGCCGCCAAGTCTTGGCTGACGCCGTGGAGCGCGCAGGACTACGCCGCGACGTATGACGCCAAATACGACGATCAAGGCGCCGACACGGGCGGCAACGGCACGACCTTTGCGGTCACGTTCAAGGCGGAACGTTTCGAAGGCGACAAGGTGAGCGTATTCGGCAACATGACGGACCAAGCGGGCATCGGCATCGACCTTGAAAAAGGCAGCGGCGACGCGACGGCCGACCTGAAGCTCTACATGAAAACGATCGACACCACGGAACCTTACATTGAGTTGCAGGATGCCATCGAATACGGCAAATGGTATCAGGCGACGGCGACTTACGAAGGCTATGAGATGGCGCTGTACCTGAACGGCGAGCTGCGCAAAACCGTGCGTCAATGGAACAATCTTCCGATACCCCCGGAGGCGGCGCGCTTCTTCGTCGTCGGCGGCGATGTCAGCGACACGGGCGGCGCGGAAAACGCCTTTAAGGGCGCGATCGCCTCGATGCGCGTCTACGGACACAAACTTTCCGCGTACGAAGCCGAAAAATTGGCGGAGCGCGACCTGGCTCCCGGCGAAGCGGAGGAGGACGAAACCGTGACCTTCGGCGTCGTATCCGACACGCACGTGACGGCGACGAACTACACGACGCAAGCGCGCACGGAAGAAGCCTTCAAATTCTACAGCGATCTCGGCGTGGACGCGGTCGTCGTGGCCGGCGACCTGACGGACAACGGCTCTACGAGCGAGATGGACGCGTGGAAGGCCTCGATGCAGGCCGGCAAATCCGACGACGTGCGGCTCATCGCCTCGATGGGCAACCACGAAGCCAACAAATGGGCCAACTTTGAAGGCGCCACGGGCAACAAGGCGAACGACGTCAAGGTCGTGAACGGCTACTACTTCATCACGGTCAGCCCCGGCGCCGGCACGCTCGCTCCCGCAACGGGACGCGCGAGCGGGATCAATCAATCGACCTACAGCTATGCCGTGGAGTGGCTCGACGAGCAGCTCGATATCGCCGAGGCGGCCTCTCCCGACAAGCCCATCTTCGTGTTCTTCCACCATCCGATTCGATACACCTTCTACGTATCGCACGAGTGGTACGGTCACGGTCTCGAAACCGTGTTCGACGACCATCCGCGCGCCGTCACCTTCTCGGGTCACATCCACTCGCCGAACAACCATCCCAAGAGCATCTGGCAGAAAGAGGACGGCTACACGGCGATCAACACGGTCACGCTGAAATACTTCGAAGTGGAGAGCGGCATGATCTACGGCAGCAGACCGCCGAACAACGGCAACGCCGCGCAGGGTCTGCTCGTCACGGCGGACGGCAGCGAGGTGACCGTGCAAAATTACGACTTCATATCCGACAGCTGGATCGAGCAGACCTGGAACTTCGACGCGGCGCCGGGCGCGGAGCGTCCCTATACGGCGGCGACCCGCAGCGCGCAGGGCGTCGCGCCCGTGTTCGACGAGGATGCGGAGATCAAGGTCACGCAGGTCGGCGAAACCGTCGCCCGCGTGGATTTCACGCAGGCGCACATCCCCGCGAACGGGCATCCGGACGACGTCGTTCATTCCTATAAGTACGATTTCGTGAACAAGTCCACGGGTCTGACGGACCTGACCTTCAAGACATTCTCCGAATATTATTTCCTGCCGATGTCCGAAACGACGGGTTACAACGTATCCGGCCTGCAGCCGGGCACGGAGTACGAGGTGCGCATCTACGCCTACGACGCCCTCGGCGCGCCGCAGGGCTATCAGGGCGGCTGGGAAGCCGGCGGCAAGGAGAGCGAACCCCTGACGGGGACCTTCACGACGCAGGGCGCGTCGCCCGACCCGAGCAACAACTTCGACGTGTACAGGCAGGGAGTCGCCCCGGCGGATCTGCTCGACGTGGACTTCGCGGACGGAGTCATCTCCGACCACAGCGCCTTGAAGCACGCGTTCACGGGCGGCGCGAACAACATCGCGTTCGACGAGGATCTCGGCAAGTACGTCGCAAACTTCACCGGCAACACCGCGCAGGCTTGGAAAACCGCTTGGAGCTCCGAGGATTACAAAAAGACATTGGACGGCCTGACGCTGGAGGCCGCGTTCAAGGCCGATCCGCTCACGGGTTGGGTGGACGTCGCCGGCAACATGCAGAGCGCCGGCTACGGCTTCGAGATCGGCCCGGAGGCCGGCGGCACATTCTACCTTGAATTCTGGTGCCATGTCGACGGTTACAAGGTTCCCAAGGTCACGGGGCTCGAATACGGCGAGTGGTACCACGCCGCGGGCGTCTACGACGGCGAGATCGTGAAGCTCTACGTGAACGGCAAGATAGTGGGGCAGGCGCCCGCAGCCGGCGATATCTCAAAGCCGGGCGCGCAATCGCGCAACTTCGTCGTCGGCGGCGACTCCAACGGTTCGCAAGGCATTGAAGCCGCGATGAAGGGCAGCATTTCCGCAACGCGCATCTACAGCGAGCCTTTGAGCGCAACGCAGGTGGAGGTGCTCGCCAACCGCGAGTTGCCGTCCATAGACGAAAGCAAGCCCATCATCCGCATAGAGGACGATTTGCCCGCGTACATCGTCATCTCCGAGGGCGCCGTGCTGCCGGCCATCAAGGCGGCGGACAACAGCTCCGTCGTGAAGCTTACGATGAAAGTGGACGGCGTCATCGAAAGCGCCCTGCCGCAGGGCGAGATCCAGCCGCAATCCCAAACGGTCAATCTGATACCGGAGACGGAGATTCAGAACGCGGAGGCCCTCGAATTGGCGTTTGGCGCCGCGGAGTTGGAAGAGGCGGCGGCCATGGGCGTCACGCAGATCGTCTTGACGCTGCGGGCCACCGATCCCGCCGGCAATGCGGAGGAAGTGACCCACACGGCGGCGCTCTTTTCCGAGGCGCCCCCGCCCGACACAACGAAGCCGGTCATCAGTTTCGATTCCCCCTTGCCCGCGTACCTACTCTACGGAGAAGCCGCGACGCTCCCCAAGATTACGGCTTCCGACGACAGCGGCGCGGCCACCCTGACGGTGGGCATAGACGGCATCACGGTCTACGACTACACGCTTGAGAACCTGCTGCCCGAAGTCGTCCACGCGGACGGCGTGTCGCCCGCCATGGCGGTGGACGCCGACACGGTGAAGCTCGCCTACGATTCCGACGTGCGCACGGTCGTGCTCAG
>JAISNR010000222.1 GCA_031276135.1 Eubacteriales Family XIII. Incertae Sedis bacterium
TGGAATTCCCGTATCGACAACGGAATGGCATGCCGAGACAGCCGAAGGCGACGGAGCCGTATCGCTGTCAATCAAGAACATATCGGCCGAACAATTGGATGTTTCGCCCGAAATGCCGACGGAACGCTTCGTGCAAGGAAACGCGGAAGGAAACGGGCTTGGGCTTGTATATCGCGAAAAACCTGTTGGAAGCCATGAACGGACACTTGGCCGCGCGCATAGACGGCGATGTGTTCGATGCGACGATAAGGTTGCGAGCGCGGATGACGGTCTGTTGCCGCCCGCCACCGAATCAATTTCCGAATATTTCCTTTTGCGCTTTGCGCGGCAAAGGTATACAATAGAAACGGCATTCGCGGCAAACGCGAGCCCGGGACGGAGGAATGCACAGCTTGAAGCAATACGATCGCGCCGAGGCGCACGCCTATAAGAAGATCGCGGAGGACCTCGCGTCCGGAAGCCTCGCTTCCCCTCTGCTTCTGTTCGGAAAGGAACAATTCCTCGTGCGTTGGGCTGCGGACGCCGTGGCGGACAAGTACGTGGACCCTTCGCTCAGGGCCATCGATTTTGCGCGGCTCGACGGCGCCTCGGCCGATGTGGACGCCGTCGTGCAAAACTGCGAAACCCTGCCGCTCGGCAGCGCGAAGCGGCTCGTGCTCGTGGAGGGCCTTTCCGTCCTTGCGGGCGACGACGCAAAGGCTGCGGCGCGCTTCGACGAGGAGGCTTTTTCCAAGTACATCGCGGATTTGCCCGACACCTGCATCCTCATCCTCACCGCCGAACGCGCGGACAAGCGCAAAAAGCTGTACAAGGCCATCGCGAAACGGGGCGGGACATATGAGTTTGCGGGCCTCGACCCGCCGCTCTTGCGCGCCTTTGTCGAAAAGAGGCTCAAGGAGGCCGGAAAGCGCGCCTCCGCCTCCGTGATCCGCCAATTCACGGAGATGACCGGCTACGCGGCGCGCGACTCGGAATACACCCTCTACCACATGGAAAACGATCTCAAAAAACTCACGGCGTACTGCGACGGCGATGAGATCTGCCTTTCGGACCTGCGCGCCGTCATGGAAGCGAGCCTCGATTTGAACGCGTTTGCCCTCGCGGACGCGGTGAGCCGCGGGCGGCGGGGCGAGGCTTTCGACCTGCTCGCCGACATGTTCGCCGCAGGCGAGAACGTGTACAGACTGCTGGCCCTGCTGATCTCCCAATTCGAGCTTCTGCTTTCCGTGCGCGAGCTTTTGGACGCGGGCTTCACGCGGGCCCGCATGCAGAGCGAGCTCGGCGTCCACGAGTACAGATTGCGCATGGCCGTTGAAACGGCCGCGCGCTTCGACGCGCGCACGCTCCGAAAAATCGTGCTGCGCGCCTGCGAAACCGACAGGCATATCAAGACGGGCCTGCTTCGCGACACGCTCGCGCTGGAGATGTTCGTAAACGCCGCCGCCGGCCCCCTGTAAGCCGCATATGATGCGGATTCCCATTGTGCGGCTGCGGGGAATGTGTTGCTATAACCTTGCAAATCCGAATTCTTCTTTCGGATTTGCAAGGTTAATCGTGCATATGCGGCCGGTGCGCCTGTCCGAAAGGAGAATGCAATGCGCTTGCTCGCGATAGAAACGACGGGGCCTTTTGCCTCTGTGGCCCTTGCAGAGGGAGAGGACCGCGTCTTTGAGCGCGAATCCGATCAAAGGATGAATCATCTGAAGGGCCTTTCCGCGATGATCGCGGAATTGCTCGCGGGGAGGGGGCTGTCCTTGGCCGACATCGATTGCGTCGCGGCCTCGGCGGGCCCCGGCTCCTTCACGGGCATCCGCATCGGCGTGTCCACCGCGCGCGCGCTGGCGCAGGCGTTGGGGATCGCGGCGATGGGCGTGCCGACGCTCGCGAGCTTCGTCTATCACTTGCCGGCATACGGCGGCGCCGTGTGCCCCGTGTTCGACGCGCGCAGGGGACAGGTGTACAGCGGCGTGTTCCGCCTCGGCGAGGACGGCGGCGCGCACGCCTTGCTCGACGGCGCGGCGCGCACGCCCGAGGAGCTGTGCCGCGCGGTCGAGGGGATCGATTGGGACGCGCACGGCGGATGCGCGCGCGGGATCCGCTTCTTCGGCGACGGGATCGAGGTCTGCGGCGGCATGTTTTCGGAGCTGCGCGCGGCGGCGGGCCTGCGGGCGGACGGGACCTCCGCGCCCGAAATCGACTTCGCGCCGCCGGAATCGCGCTTTCAAAGGGCTTCTTCCGTCGCGCGGCTCGCGCTTTGCATGCTGCGGCGCGCGCCGGCGGGCGCGGCGGCTTCCCATGACGCGCTCCTGCCCGTTTACATGCGCAAGGCGGAGGCGGAGCGGAAGCGCGAAGAGGCGCTCGCGCGGCTCGCCGAATAAAAATTCCGGAAAAAACTTGACCTTGATACAGTTCCAAGGTTTATAATGAACCTGTCTTATTTTGATTCCGCTCGGAATCGAGCCGGTCGAATCGAAAACGCGTTGTTGTTCAGAATCTTTTTTACAACTTTTACAATTCTATCATTGGGAAAACAGCGGAGGATACCATGGAGCGAAAATACCCTCATCTTTGCATGCCCATCAAAATCGGAAACGTAACCTTCAAGAACCGGATGCTTTCCGCGCCGATGGGCCATCCCGACATCACTGCGGACGGCCATTTCAGCCCTGCCGCGATCGCGTTTTACGAACTGCGCGCCAAGGGCGGCGCGTCCGTCGTCTGCTGCAGCGAGGGCATCGTGCACGCGGCCACGGGCAGGAGCCACACGCGGATGGTGAACCTTCAGGATGAATTTGTCCTCGCGGGACTCACGGACATGGCGCGCGCGATCAAGCGGCACGGCGCGGTGGCGTCCATAGAGATATCGCACGGGGGCAAGTTCTCCGACGTAGATCAACTCGACAAGAGCATCCAAAAGCGGAACCTGCGCTACGGCCCCAGCGACGAGGTTCTGCCGAGCGGCGCGCCGATCAAGGAGATGCCGGCGGAGCTCATCCAAGAGATCGTCAAGGCCTTCGGCGACGGCGCGGCCCTGTGCAAGCGCGCCGGCTTCGATATGGTTTTGCTGCACGCAGGTCACGGCTGGCTCCTGCACCAATTCCTGTCGCCGATCTCGAACAGGCGCACGGACGCGTATGGCGGCAGCCGCGAAAATCGCGCGCGCTTTTTGATCGAGGCGCTGGACAGCATACGCGCGGCCGTGGGCAAGGGTTTTCCGATCGAGCTGCGCTTCAGCGCCGAGGAATACATGGAGGGCGGCAACGACTTTGAGGATGCGATCGAGATCGCGAAGCTGATCGAGGACAAAATCGACCTGTTGCAGGTTTCCACGGGCTCCTACGAGAACAGTTTCGCGCACACGCATCCTTCCATGTTCGATCCCAGAGGCTGCAACGTGCACTTCGCGGCCGAAATGAAGAAGCACGTCAAGGTTCCCGTGTCCACGCTCGGCGCGCTGAACGATCCCGCCATGATGGAGGAGATCCTCGCCTCGGGGAAGGCCGACGTCGTGGAGATGGCGCGGGCGCTGCTCGCGGATCCGGAGCTTCCGCGAAAGGTCATACAGGGCAGGGACGAGGAGATCACGCGCTGCATCCGCTGCTTCACCTGTCTGGCGGAGCGCCTGCACACGCAGACGCGCGTGTGCTCCGTCAATCCGATCATCGGCAAGGAATTGGAACACCGCCACGCCTATCCGCCCACGAAGCCGAAGAAGGTGCTCGTCGCGGGAGGCGGGCCGGGCGGCATGCAGGCCGCCATCACCGCGGCGGCGCGCGGGCACGACGTCACCCTCTACGAGAAGCGGGACGAGCTCGGCGGTGCGCTCAGGTGCGAGCGCGGGATACCCTTCAAGGATGATTTTTACGATCTCGCCCGCTCCAAAGCCCTGGCCATGAAGTTGAGCGGCGTGAGGGTGATCACGGGCGTCGCGCTCACGAAGGAGATCGCGGAACGGGAGGCGCCGGATGTCCTCGTCGTCGCGGTGGGCGCGGAAGCCATCGTGCCGCCGCTCCCCGGCATCGACAGCCCCAAGGTCGTCCTGGCGAACGATCTCTCCGAGGACGGGGTGTCGATCGGGCAACGCGTCGTCATACTGGGCGGCGGGCTCGTGGGCTGCGAAGCGTCCGTGCATCTCGCGCAAGAGGGAAAGACCGTCACGGTCGTGGAGATGCTGCCGGACGTCGCCGCGGATGCGAACGCGAAGCACAGGCCGATCCTCCTGGAGGAGATGCGGAAACAGGGCGTTTCCGTTTCGACGGGCACGACGGGTCTGCGCATCGCGGAGGAAGGGCTCACGGCCCGGCTCGCGACGGGCGAAGAGAAGCTTTTCCCCGCCGATACGGTGCTCGTGGCCGTGGGACAGAGGCCCCTGCGCGGCGTCGCGGACGAACTGCTCGACGCAGCCCCCGAGGTGGTGCAGGTGGGCGACTGCGTGCGGCCGCAGAAGGTGACGGAGGCGCTGCGGCGCGGATACTACGCGGGGCTCGATATTTAGGGAGCCCGTCTGCCACTTGCTCGAAGGTTCAATCAAAATATGTTACTACTCACCCACCACGCCATTTTTGCCCATCTCGGAACCTGCCGTCCCATTTGGCTTCCTCACGTAGCTTCGAGTACGCTCCGAGAGCCAAATGGGACGGCAGAACCCGATCTGAACACCCGTGCCGGCGCGCGGCCGGGCGCAGGCAAAACTGACGCGACGTGTGAGTAGTTCTGATTGGAATAGGTGAGTAGTAACCAAAATATCGCGGCGTTTGAATCGTTGCTGCTTAAAACCTTGACGTGCCCGCGCGCAACCCATATAATATTTATATCGCTTGCAAATGCAGCGAATGACGGGTATCGATCAAGAAAGGAATCAGGCAATGCGATGAAGAAACTCACTGCAATCCTCCTCGCGTGCACAGTTGCGCTCATGTCGGCGCCGGCCGTTCCTGCCTTCGCCGCAGGCTCGGACGGGCTCGACAGGGCGATCGCGGACGCGGCGGCATATGTGCGCAAGGCGGTCAAGGCGCCCGGGATCGGCTCCGTCGGCGGGGAATGGGCCGTCATCGGGCTCGCCCGCAGCGGCGCGGACGTGCCGGACGCGTACTTCGAGGATTACCGAGAGGCCGTCGAAGCCTGCGTCAAGGCATGTGACGGCGTCCTGCACGAGAAGAAATACACGGAGTATTCCCGCGTGATTCTCGGTTTGACGGCGGCGGGACATGACCCGAGAAACGTGGCGGGCCACGATCTGACGGCCGCGCTCGGCGATTTTGAGCGCACGGTCTGGCAGGGCGTGAACGGCCCGATCTGGGCGCTGATCGCGCTCGACAGCCGGGATTACCCCATTCCGAAAAACGCGGACGCAAAGACGCAGGCGACGCGCGCGCTGTACGTCGAAGAAATCCTGCGCCGCCAAGTACAGGACGGCGGCTGGAATCTGACGGCGGATGCGGACGGCGAAATGCGCGCGGGCGAAAAAGGCGACCCGGACATAACGGGCATGGCGCTGCAGGCCCTCGCGAAGTACCAAGACAGGCGGGATGTACGGGAGGCGACGGACAGGGCGCTGGTTTTCCTTTCGGCCTTGCAGGACGACAGGGGCGGCTACACGGGCTGGGGCGATGCCAATTCCGAGAGCGTCGTGCAGGTGCTCATCGCACTCTGCGAGCTCGGCATACCGGCCTCCGATCCGCGCTTCGTCAAGAACGGACACAGCCTCGTGGACAACATACGCAGCTTCCAAAATGCGGACGGCGGATTTCGGCACACCACAGGCGGTGCGGGCGACAGCCAAATGGCAACCGAACAGGCTTTCTGCGGACTCGTTGCGGCGCGGCGGGCGGCGGGCGGCGAGAATTCGTTCTACCGCATGGGAGACGTCGAAATGCGCGCGGCGAGCGCGGCAAGCACAGCGAGCGCGGCACCGGCGGACGACGGCTTGCCGGGCAGACACGCGGCCGTCAGGCCCGTACCCGTGACGGCGGCGGGAAAGACCTTCGCGGACATCCGGGGCCGCGCGGACCGGGAGGCGATCGAGGCCCTCGCCGCGCGCGGGATCCTGAACGGAAAGACGGAAGCGGACTTCGCGCCGGACGCGGGCGTGACGCGCGCCGAATTCGCCGCCGTCGTCGTGCGCGGGCTCGGTCTCGATCCCGCGGCAGAGGGCGAAAACGCCCGGTCCTTCAGCGACGTAAAACAAGGCGCTTGGTATTTTGATTTCGTGCATGCCGCGAATGTTTACGGCATCGTGAGCGGCGTCGGAAGCGATCTGTTCGATCCGAACGGCGCGGTCACGCGGCAGGAGGCCGCCGCCATGGTCGCGCGCGCGGCGAAGCTCGCGGGGCTCGACACGGAGCGGGACGAAACGGAGATACGCAACGCGCTCGCGCAGTTCGGCGACTACCGCAGCGCTGCGGAATGGGCGCAGGGACCGCTCGCGTTCTGCTATGACCGGGGGATATTGGATGACGCGGCCCTCGACATCGCGCCGCGGGAAGCGGTGACGCGCGCCGAAATCGCGCGGATGCTGCATGAAACGCTGGCCTTGGCCGCGTTGCTGTAGGCGGTGCGGAAGATGCGAAAACACAGAACAAAACTCGTCCTTG
>JAISNR010000225.1 GCA_031276135.1 Eubacteriales Family XIII. Incertae Sedis bacterium
GTTCTTCCTCCTTTATTTCCGGTCCGACATCCTATAAACACACACGATTCCATCCAAAATGACGAGGCAGGGTTTGAAAAAACCCTGCCTCGTCATTTCCTGCGAAAACGCGCTTCCGCGCGCCGGCGGGTTTTTCCCTTCGCCGCAACTCCGGGGCGCGGCGAAGAAGCATATCTTTTATGCTTTCCGATTCCTCCTTTTGGCTTTCCGCTCTGCGATCGCGCGGCGGGAGGCTTCAAGAAACGATCGCTCGGGCTTGAAAGCCTTCGCGTAATCCACCTCAAAGATATTCAGGAGGAATATGAACAGCGGCACGCCGATCAAAAGACCCCACACCTGCATGTAATGCTCCGCCACGAGCAGGATGATGAACACCAGACTCATGGGCAGGGCCGTCTTGCTCGACATCAGCTTGGGATTCAGCACATAGGCTTCGATCGCGTGAATGACGGCGATCATGATGAGCACGGCCAGCACCTTCGTGAATCCGCCGATGTTGAACGCCACGATCGAAAGGGGAACGAGCGACAGGACGACGCCCGCGACCGGTATGAGCCCGAGCGTAAAGATCATGATGCCGAGGCCGAGCACCTGCGGAAAACCCATGATGCTCAGAGCGATCGTGGACAGCACACAATTGATGAACGCGATGATCACCTGCACGTCCATGACCTTCGCGAAGGACCGCGCGAAGTTGCTTCCGAAGTTCAGAAAATACGCATACAAAAAGGATATGCGGCTGTTTTCCAAGGTATCCCCGAAGCTCCGCAGCTTGTCCTTTTCGAGCAGGAGCAAGAAGCTCAGGAGCAAGGCCAGCGCGAAGTTGACGCTGAAGCTGCCGAACCAGGCCATCCCCATGAGCAAAATGTTTCCCGCCTCGCTGATATAGGACTCGATGTCCAGATGGGAGAGCACCTCGATCATGCGGGCATCCAGGGATTGCTGCAGGCTGTCTATATCGAAATTGCGGAATATCTCCGCGATGGCTGTAATCTGCGATGCCAATATGGGCGCGAAGCGAATGCTCACCAGCGCGATCACAGCGACAAAGAACAGATACAGCACGAGAAGAATCAGCCAGTCGGGAATCTTTTCGGCGATGATGCGGCCGCCGCGCCTGTTGATGAATCGCAGGATGCGAAAAAACACAAAGCCTATGATAAAGGTCAACAGGACGATCGTGAGCATATACCATATGGTTATGAGCATGAGCGCCAAAACCACGATGGAAATGATCCTTGCCTTGGGGTCAAACGCCGGCGGCGCGCCCTCCTCTTGCAATCTTTTTTCTTCCATATTTATTATCTTATTATACATCGCATGCGCTGTCAATCGCTGTGCGATGTTTTCATCGGATTTTTTCCTCTCGGCCGCCTCCGCGCCGAAGCCTTGCCCGCCGCCGCAGGCGCCTCTGCGCCCCGTCTGCGCCTCAGGCCGGCGCCGAGGGCGACGGCGGAAACGCCCTGCAACAGGAATATGCCGCCCAGTATCCCCGTCATGCCGATCTCCGGCAGAAAGGGCCGGAAGAATCCGTAGGCGCCCATGGCGGCGCTCATGAGCCCGAGGACCGCCAGCGCGAACCGAAATCCAAACTTCCCGTCCGACATGTCCGCCGCGCCCGCAATGCGCATGGCGCCGGCCGCCATCAGCCAGACGCCGAACGCCGACAGCGCGATGTCGTCGCCCGCCATGCGGTTTTGCAGCGTCACGGCGGACAGGGTCAAGGCCGTCAGGCTGTCCGCCAAAACCCAGCCCGGTACGCCGAGCCCGGCGCGCGCGACAAAATACGCGAGCGCGCCGAGGAGCCCGAATGCGAACAGGGCGAGCCCCGCGACAAAGGCGAGCGCGGCAAAGGTCTGCCCCTCGTTCACCAGAAAAAAAATGCCCGCCGCCGCGGGGATGAGTCCCGAAACGAATAGGATGATGCGCATATTGCTCCTTTTATTGTTCTTATTTGAAATTATGGAAAAAATGATCCAGACGGCGCATTCCCGTCCGGCGCATTCCCGTCCGGCGCCGCGTCCGAACGCTCGCCCGGATCGATGCCGATGTCGTTGTGCAGGATGCTGCCGAAGGTGACGGCCCCGTCCCCGTACCTGCGGCGGATGCCGTCCAGCGCCCTGTCGATGCGTTCGCCGCGCGCGCGGCCCGTACCCGCCGCGTCCGGCGTCACGCCGTCCGCCCCGAAGAAGCTGAGCTGTTCGACCTCGTCGCCGCCCCGCAGATTGCAAGCCGTGACCGTGATCAGGCGGATCGGCTCGTCCTTCCCCCACGCGCGCGCGATCAGATCCATGGCCGCAGCGATGATCTCTTCCGTTATGTCGGTGGCGACGGCGAGCTGCTTTTGGCGCGAGATGGTCTTAAAATACGGATCCTTGATGTCCACCTTCACGGAATGGCATTTGAGCCCGTATTTTCGCAGACGCCCGGCCACGGTGTCGGAGAGCGCCGTCACGCCCGTCCGAATCTCGTCCGCGCCCCGAATGTCGCGTTTGAACGTGATCCCGTTGCCGACGGACTTGATGCGGCGGCGTTCCTCGGCGAGGCGCACGGGACTCTCGTCCGCGCCGTTGGCATAGTCGTGCAGCATGCCGCCCTGCTTGCCGAGCCACGAAACGAGCGCGTTCCTGTCGCAGGAAGCCAGCCGGCCTATCGTCCGCACGCCCTTGCCGGCCAGCTTCGCCGCCGTCGCCGCGCCCACGAAAAACAGCGCCCCGACCGGCAGAGGCCACAGCAGCTCCCGATAATTCCCGCGATCGATCACCGTGGTGGCGTCCGGCTTTTTGTACTCGGAACCCATCTTTGCGAACACCTTGTTGAACGACACGCCGACGGACAGCGTAAGCCCGAGCTCCCCGCGCACGGTTTCGCGAATGCGGTCGCCGATCGCGCGCCCGTCGCCGAAGAGCAGGCCGCTTCCGGTCACGTCGAGCCAGGATTCGTCGATGCTGAACGGCTCCACCATATCCGTGAAGCGGCAGTAGATGTCGTTGACCAGACGGCTGTATTCGCGGTACTTTTCATGGTGCGCCCCAAGCAGGACGAGCTCCGGGCATTTCCTGCGGGCGCTCCACACCGTTTCCGCCGTGGACACGCCAAAGGCCTTGGCCCGCTCGTTCTTCGCCAGAATGATGCCGTGCCGCGCGGCGGGATCGCCGCAGACGGCCACGGGCCGCTCGGCCAGCTCCGGCCGCGCAAGCAGCTCCACAGAGGCGTAGAACGCGTTCATATCGCAATGCAATATCACCCTGTCCATACTTTTCACAACAAGCGACGGAGGTGCTGCCATTCAGGGCCGACGGGTCGGTGATCTGCCATTCTTTTGCACCTTTAACCGATTGCCTTAAAACAGCACGGCGTACATATCGATATTGGATGCATCATACTGCATCGGCATTTCCAGCGTCAGGATCTGCCCGTTCGGCAGAACGGTGTACTCTCCCAGCTTTCCCGCCGAAAACTTGGCGCCGGGATCGGGCGAAAAAACCCCGTTCGCCTCCGCCCAGACCATGTACGCGCCGATATAACCCTCGTAGGGAGGATTCCACAGCTGAAAGCTCTCGCAGACGCCCGCCTTCACGAACTCGGCCATCTCGGAGGGCAAGCCCAGCCCCGTGACCTTGACCCTGCCCGCGGCGCCCGCGGACTGCACGACGCGGCAGGCAGCCGCGATTCCGATCGTCGTGGGCGCGATCACACCCTTCAGATCGGGATATTCGGCCAGAAGCGCCTCCATCTCCGCGGCGGACTTCTCCGCTTGGTCGTCGCCGTAGACGAGCGCCACGAGTTCCATGCGCGCATACGCGGGATTGTTCGCCAGTTCCGCCTGCATGGACGCAATCCAAAAATTCTGATCCGGGGCGTCCGCCGTGGCGGACAGGATGGCGAACCGGCCCTCGTAGTCGATCTGCTCCGCCATGAGCTTGAGCTGCGCGGCGCCGACCGTATCAAAATTGACGGGCATGATCGCGGCGTCCCTGTGCGCCTCGCTGCCCGGGATATCCTGGTTGATGCTGTAGACGCGGACGCCGGCCGCGCGCGCCTCGTCGAACACATCGTTCAAGGCGTCGTTGGAATTCGCCGCGATGAAGATCGCATCGGCCTTGGCCTCCACGGCCGCACGCACATATGTCGATTGCGAGGTCGCTTCGGCCGTTTCGGGACCCGTATAGATATATTCGAAATGCTCTTCGCCCAATTCGGAGATGGCGTCGTAGAAGCCCGAACTCAGCGCCTGAAAATAGGGATTGCCCAAATTCTTGGGAATGAAATAAATTCGCACGATCTCGTCGTCCTCCGTCCCCGATTGCGCCGCATCGTCGCGTTCCGCGCCTCTGCCCGCACAGGCGGCAAGCGAAACAGAAATCATTGCAATTAAAGACAACATAATCAGAATTCTGCGCATCTCTCCTCCTCCTTCATTATCGTATAAAGCCCCGTGTGCCCGCCCGCGCCGGAGCGCGCCGCTATGCCTCTGCGGACAGAAATTTGTACAGCTTTTTCAAGACCGTTTCCAGATCGAGCGGCTTGCCCACATGATCGTTCATGCCGGCCGCCAGGCATCGCTCGATGTCCTCGCGGAACACGTTGGCCGTCATGGCGACGATGGGAATGGCCTTCGCCTGCGGCACATCGAGGGAACGGATCCGGCGCGTGGCCTCATATCCGTCCATCTCGGGCATCTGCACATCCATGAAGATCATATCGTACCGCGCGGGCGCGGCCTCGAACATGCGCACCGCCTCCGCGCCGTTTTCCGCGCAGTCGATCGCGAGCGTCGTCGGACCGAGCAGGGCCAGCACGATCTCCCGGTTGATCTCCACATCCTCCGCAAGGAGGATGCGCCGCCCCGCGAAGCAGTCGGCCTCGATGCTCTGCGCGCTTCGCAAAACGACCGAATTGCCCATGCCGAGGCATTCGTTGATGCAATCGGCCACGGCCGACGGAAAGAGCGGTTTGGACAGGAATCTGTCCACGCCGGCACGCCTCGCCTCATCCTCTATCTCGCTCCATTCCGCAGCGGACATGAGGATCACGGTGGAGCCTTCGATGCGTTCCTTGATTCGCCGCGAAAGCTCCATGCCGTCCATGCCGGGCATGCGCCAATCCACAAAATACAGATCGTAGGGATCGTTTTCCCCCATCATCCGCAAGACCGCGTCGCCGTCGGCGGCGGTGTCGCACGCGATGCCGAAGCCCCGCATGATCTCTTCAAAATACTCCCTGATCTCCGACATGTCGTCCACGGCGAGCACGCGTGCGGGCTTCCGCTTGACCCCGGCCGGAATCGCGTCCGCCTCGTCTTCCTCGCCCCGCTGCATCTGCACCGTAAAGGCGAAGGTGGAACCCTTCCCGGGTTCGGATTCCAACCAGATCCGGCCGGCCATCAGCTCCACGATGCGCTTTGAGATCGCGAGACCCAACCCCGTTCCCCCGAATTTGCGCGATATGCCGCTGTCCGCCTGCTGGAAAGACGTGAACAGGCGTGCCTGTTGTTCCTCGCTGATGCCTATCCCCGTGTCGCGCACCTCTATGCGCAGCGTGCACAGGCCGTTTTCCTCCTCCAGAAGCCGCGTCTCCAAGCGGATGACGCCCTGTTCGGGCGTGAATTTGACCGCGTTGGAAAGCAGGTTCGTGATCACCTGCGACAGTCGCTGGTCGTCCCCGATCAGGAAGCGCGGAATGTTCTTGTCGATGCGCACGGTGAGGTCCTGCTTCTTTTCCTCCACGCGGAAATTGATCACGTTGACCACCTTCCGAAGCAGCTTCTCAAAGCTGAAATTCTCGACGGACAGGTCGAACTTGTTCGCCTCTATCTTCGACATGTCCAAGATATCGTTGATGACGCCCAGAAGGTGCGTGGACGCGTCCTCGATCTTGTTCAGGCAGTAGTCCTTCCGCTCCGCGTCGGAGGAATTCTTTGCGATCGCCGTCATTCCGATGATGGCGTTCATCGGCGTGCGCATTTCGTGGCTCATGTTCGAAAGGAACTCGCTCTTGGCGCGATTCGCGCTTTCGGCGGCTTCCTTCAATTCGGACAAACGCAGGTTTTGCTCGTTGATCTTGCGGAAGGGCTCCGCAATGATGCGCGACGCGTACACGGCGGCCAGCGCACCGAGACCCAGAAACACGGCCGCCGAGATCAAGAGGATGTACCTGATCTGCGCGGTCGGGCTTTCGTCGATCAGCGCGACGACGCCCAGCATCCAGCCGTCCGATCCGCCGACGGGGGTGTATACGCAAACGCGGGATTCGCCCTCAAAACGATAGATGCCGGCACCCGCCTTTCCCTTTACGATCTCGCCGAAAAAGCGGCCGGCCTCCTTCTCGTCCGCATTCGCCCCCGGCGCCTCGGCGGAGAGAATGGGATTGTAGCGTGCCGCGACCCGGTCCGCGCGATAATCGGCAACGAGGTTGCCGTTTCGGTCCACGATGAAGATATTGCCCGAGTCCCATATCTTGAATTCGGACACGAGCGCGCTCAGATAGTCGCCCGGCAGGGCCGCGACCAGAATGCGCGAACCCATCGGAACGCAAATGCGAATGACCAAGCGCCCGGCGCTGTCCTCCTCGGTCGTGGTGATCACCCTTTCGCCGGTAAAGACCCGCTGCGCGTAATCGTCGCGGACAAAATCATCCGCCGGCGCGCCGGCGCCGTAAGCGGCGACGACGCCCTTCGAATCCAAGATCGCCAAAGAAAGATATCCTTGCTTTTCCGCCTGTTCCCGCAGCGCGCGAAACAGATTCCGCCCTTCCCCTTCGCCGGCCTCGGCGTCCGCCAAGGCGGCGGTCAGAAGCGCGCTCGCAGTGGCGTCGGCCTCCGTTTTCAGCAAGCGCAGATCGCCCGCGACCAGTTTGACCGCGATCTTTCCGATCACGTTCATGTCGCCTTCGATGGTTTCCACGAGGTTCTTTTGGCTGAAATACATGCCGATTGCCGTGCTCGAAACGGTGATCAGCACGACGATGGATATGATGATCAAGATCGCTTTCGCGCGAATCGACATGTCGGCGCTCCTTCTTGATTTGTATGCTTTATGCCGGCCGCCGGCTGTTCCGCGCGCCGCCGAGGGGGGACGGTGTCCTCTGCGCTTATTATATCATACCTCTCGCATTTTGTTAACAATGAATCGCGCTTGACATCCCCCCGGCATGCGGATATACTGAATCTTGGGACGTTTTGTGAATTGTTTGTCAATGATTCTTTCAGGAGGAACATTATGTTACGCTTTACACTTCCAAGGGATATATATTACGGAGAGAACGCGCTGGATGTACTGAAGACGTTGAAGGGAAGCAGGGCCATCGTCGTGGTCGGCGGCGGGTCCATGAAGCGCTTCGGATTCTTGGGCAAGATCGTTGCGCATTTGGAAGCGGCCGGCATGCGGACGGAGATATTCGAGAACGTCGAGCCGGATCCGTCCGTGGAAACCGTGATGCGGGGCGCCGAAGCCATGCGAAAATTCGAACCCGATCTGATCGTGGCCGTCGGCGGGGGTTCTCCCATCGACGCAGCCAAGGCCATGTGGGTATTTTACGAATATCCGGAAACGCAATTCGAACAACTGCTCAAGCCGTTCAGCTTCCCCGAGCTGCGCAGGAAGGCGAGATTCGTCGCGATTCCGTCCACCTCGGGCACGGCCACGGAGGTCACGGCCTTCTCGGTGATCACCGATTACGCAAAGGGCGTGAAATACCCGCTCGCGGACTACAACATCACGCCGGACGTCGCGATACTGGCGCCGGAAATCGCGGAAACCATGCCGCCCGCGCTGACCGCGCACACGGGCATGGACGCGCTGACGCACGCGATCGAAGCCTATGTGTCCAGAATGCATGCGCCGTTCACGGATCCGCTTGCGATCAAGGCCATTCAAACGGTGTTCGAATACCTGCCCGCATCATACAGGGGCGACAAGGCCGCCCGCGCGCAGATGCACTACGCGCAGTGCATGGCCGGCATGGCCTTCTCCAACGCGCTGCTCGGAATCGTGCATTCCATGGCGCACAAGACGGGTGCGGCCTTTTCCTTCGGCCACATACCGCACGGTTGCGCCAACGCGATCTATCTGCCCTACGTCATCGATTACAACGCCAAGAACGCCGCCGGCCGCTTTGCGGACATCGCCAAGGCCGTCGGCTTGGCCGGCGCGAGCGACGCGGAATCGGCAGACAGGCTGCGCGAAAAGATCGACGAATACAACGCGATGCTCGGCATTCCGAAAACGCTCGGGGAATTCGGCGTGCCCGAGGCGGAATTCAAGGAAAAGGTCGCGAACATCGCAACGCTCGCCGTGGGTGACGCCTGCACGGGTTCAAACCCGCGCCGCACCTCGCCGGAGGATATGGAAAAGTTGCTCACCTGTGCGTATTACGGAACGCGCGTTGATTTCTGAGAATGTGCGCTGTGACGGCGGCGCGTCACGCGTCGCGTTGCGGCATCCTGTCGCCGAGCCATTCCGCACCGAGGTCGCGCCCGAGGTCGCAGGTGTAATGCCATTCGATCGCGTCGCCGTCCGCGAGCGAATAGCGTGAGCAGCCGTAGTTCGGATACCGGCCGTTCACCTTGTACATCCAGCCGGACAGTTCGCCCGCGTCGAACTCGTAGAGGTTGCCGATGCCCTCGATGTACGCGGAATTGTAGATCGGCGTGTTCACGAATTCCATGTGAAGCTTCGCGCGCTTCATCTCGCGCTGCAATACGTTGAACACGCTCTCGCCCTCGTAGAACGTGACTTCCGTCGTTTTGAGGATCACGCCGTCCTCCGGAACGAGTTCCCATTTTTCCTTGTCGAGAAACTCCATATTGCCGAGAATCGTATCGCAGCGCACGGTGAGCGTCGCCGTAAACGCGACTTCGCCGCGCTGCGCGTCCCGCGGCTCCACGGGGAGCGGCTTGCCTTCCGGTACCGGGTCGGTAAGGTATTTGTCCTTGCCCGTCTCGGGGTCGATGCGCTGCGCGGGAGGAGCGTCGGTCGCGGACGCCGTCTCTTGCGCCGCGCTCTCGGCCGGCGCT
Source organism: Eubacteriales Family XIII. Incertae Sedis bacterium (assembly GCA_031276135.1). Taxonomy (GTDB): domain Bacteria; phylum Bacillota; class Clostridia; order Peptostreptococcales; family Anaerovoracaceae; genus JAITLA01. The sequence continues at coordinate 9,017 of JAISNR010000225.1, forward strand.
TCCGCGATCTCGAATTCGACCGACGCCGGCGCCGCTTCTTCCGCAGACGCGGCATTTTCCGCGATCGGTGCGGAGTCGCCGGCGCCCTCCGGCGCGGTCTCTTCCGAAACCTCCGCCGGCGCGATATCCTCCGACCTCGAAGCCGAAGCGCCGGATTCATCCGCGCGGTGCGCGGAGGCGGGCGCGTCCGAAGTCTCCGCCTCCGCGCCCCTGTTCGCGTATTCGCCGCCAAAGCCCCACGCGGCGGCGAGCAGACAGATCGCGACGGCGGCAAAGATGATCTTCGTCCTGTGTTTGCGCATCGTTTGCACCACCTATATCAATTCGGCCAAGACAAGCGTTTCATACAGCATCCGCGCGATTTCGGCGCGCGTCGCCGCTTCCAAGGGTGCGATATCCAGAGCCGAATCGTCCAAAATGCCTTCGCCGTAGCAGAAGGCGAGCGGCCCCCGCGCCCATTCCGAGACGCCGCGATAGTCGTCGAACTGCGCGAGCGCGTCGCGTATTTCCGCATCGCCCCGCTCCGTGTCGAGCCCCGCGAGCTTCGCCGCGCGCGCCGTCATGACGGCCGCTTCCTGCCGCGTGATCGCGCCGTTCGGATTGAACACGCCGTTTCCGACGCCGCCCACGATGCCGTAGAGACTCGCGGCGCGCACGGAATCGAAGTACCAAGCGTCCGGATTCACGTCGCCGAAGACGCCCGCGCCGGCGACGACTGCCGCCGAGGGCTTGAGAGCGAGCCCGCGCACGACGATGGCGGCGAACTCGGCGCGCGTCACGCCCGCGTCCGGCTCGAAGTCCGCTTCCGTCTTTCCGTTTATGATCCCGCGCGCCGCGAGGGCCTCTATCGCATCTCGGTCCGCATGGTCCCGGATGTCCGCGAAGGTCTTCCCCGCCGAGGTCACGGGCGCGGGTCTTACGTCCGCGTGCCTGCCCGGCAAGCCGTCCTTCTCCGCGCCGTCCGCCGCGCCGGCTTCGCCGGTCGCGCGCGCCGCGGCGTCGCCCATGCGGTAGAGCGAATTCTTGCCGGCCGCCGCCCGCTGCGCCGCCACGAGTCCGTAAAATGCCTGCTCCGTCGACATCAGGCTGTTGCCCGCGCCGCCCGTCGTGTGTCGAAAGCCGCCGTCCGCGTTCCGGAAGCCGAGTATGTTGTCCACGAGGCTGTTTCCGTTCTTGACGAAGCGCGGATCGGATACGGGTATGCCGAGCTCGCAGAGCGCGACGAGCACCTGCACGACGCTCTCGGAATTGACGTCGCCCCAGCCCTCGTAGCCGCCTTTTTCATCCTGCAGCTCCGAAAGGAAAATCAGCGCCCTCTCCGTCGCCTCCTTGACCTCCCGCCTGTCTTGGTACTTCGCGAGGGCTTGAAGCGCCATGCCCGTGATGTCAGGGTCGCCCTTTTCGCCCGCGCGCACCTCGCCGTCCGCACCCGCCGTAAGATTCCAGCCGCCGTCGGGCGCCTGACGGCGCAGGATTTCTTCGATGTACAGCTCCCGCGTCGCTTGCGTCTTCGCCTCGGCGTTTTTCGGGATGGGCCAATCCCGGCTGTCGAGCGCGAGCAGCGCCCAGATCGGGCCGTTTATGCCCTGCCAGACCGTGCGTTCAAAATCGCCGAGCGCGGCGGTCAAATCGTGTCCCGCGACGTTTCTCGGGTCATGGCCCGCCGCCGTCAGGCCGAGTATCACGCGGCTGTATTCCGTGTATTTCTTCTCGTGCAGGACGCCGTCGCAATCTTCGACGTAGGCTTCGACGCTCTTTCGGTAGTTCTCAAAGTACGCGTCCGGCACGGCCGCGCCGCTGCGAGCGAGTCCGAGGACGGCCCACTCTCCTCCGACGGAACCCACCTCCGGCGCCTTGACCGTCTCGAGCATGTATACGGCCGTATCCGCGACCGCCTTATCGAGTTCGTCCGCGCTCGCGGCAAAGGCGGTGAAGTCCCGCGCGAGCGCAAAGGCGAGCGCGAGCAGGATTGCCGTGAATTTTTTCATCGCATCGATTCCTTTCGTGTCACGCATTGCCGCTTTTAAAAAATCTGTGATTTTCGCTGTCTTCTTCTCTACTCATATTATATTGGATTGCGAGCGAAGGCGTCAAGCCTTATCGGGAAATCGTCAAACTTTCAAAACCGCGCGACGGCACGGTGAAAACCGCGTCCCACCCCTCGACCCGCGCGTACGCTTCCTCGGCGCTCGCGGCGTTTCCGATGAAGATCGCGTGGGCGCCGTACTCGTTCTCAAACCGAATGGTGAGGCGCGGGGCGTCGAGCCCGTACCGCGACAAGTCCGACGCGTCGAAGAACGCGAGCGCGTTGAGCCCGGCAAGCGTGCGCGCGAGCGCCCGCCCGTCCTCCGCGGCGACGCCGTTGACGCTTATGTTCGCAATGCTTTCCGCAATCGCCGCCGGGCGCAGGCCTCGATTGAAGCCGAGCGCGTTTCGGTCGAGCGCGTTCAGGCGGTCTATCATCAGCGACGACGCCTTTTCCGCGCGCATCGAGAACACCCTGTCGTCGCCGCTCACGGCGAAATAGCGCGCGTCGCCGGTCGAGGTCGCGTCGCCGAGCAGAATATCGTATTCGCCGCCGGCCGTTTCGTCCGTCTCCTCGCCGAGAAATATTCGGATTACGGTCACCGGAGCGTCCAGCCCGTAGCGCTCCGCGCCATCCGCAAGCGAGCCGATTTCCTTTTCCGGCACGAGCAGCGCAGCGTTCGGCGCGACGCCCGCCGCGATCTCCGCGTCATAGCGCAAGCCGGGCGGCGAGGCGAGAACCCACTCGAACGCTTCTCCGCGCTCGAAAACGAGCGAATCCTCGCCGAGCGGTTCCACGACGATGCGCGCGATTTTCTCAAGGGGCAGTTCCCATACGGCGGGCAATTGCGACCGCGCCGCCGATCGCGCGCCCGCGACCCCGGACGACTGCGCCCGCAACGCGAGGAGCGCGACATACGCGACGAGCAGCGCCAGCGCGATTCCCGCGAGCAAAAAAGCGTTCCGCTTCGTCCAAATCATAAGAAGCGCCTCCTTTTCCACACGACAAAGCCGCGCAGGAAAATCGCAAGCGGCATGACGATTATTGTCAGAAATGCCATGTAGTCCGCTTTGTATTTGGGGATTTGCAGCTCGCCAAAACCGTAGTCCTTGACGTCTATCGCCACGGCGCCTTTTTCGTTCAGCCATTCGACCGCGCTGTCGTAAAAATATCTCCCGACCGCATAGGCGGCGGGATTTTCGGACTTCGCGGCGTCCGAAACGAAGTCGGCGCAGCCCGACACAAAGACGCGCGCGCCGCCTCGCTCGGCGACCGCCGCGACGGCCCGGCCTTTTGAATACGCCAAGGTCTCGCCGTCCGCAACAATCAAGCTGCGCGACGCAGGAAAGGCGAGTCCGTAAAAATCCAAAGGCACGGCTTCCGCGGCCTCCACGTCGAGCGGCTGCGAATTGACGACCCTATCGTCGTTCACCCGTATTCCGTAATTCGACAGCAGGGCGTTCCAGTTCGGAAAATCGCCCGTTCCGGGCTCGAACAAAACGCCGACGCGCCCGCCGCCCGCCAAAAATTGGGACAGCTCGGACAATTCGCCGTCCGTCAAATCGCCCTGCGGAGACACGAACAGGCGAAGGCCGTCGTCGCCGGCCGAAGAAACCTCGCTGATCGCGCCCGTAAACGCGATTTCGGCGGTCGATCCCGTGTTGAACCACGTCGAGGTCTTGCTGTCGTATTCCATTTGGAATAAATCTTGGAAATTAAGCTTTGCCCTGTCGTCACCGCTTTTCACCACAAAGTCGTTTTTTCGCAGCCCGAGCGTTCCCGCGGGGTCGAGCCGCGCCGCGATTTGCGCGTCGCGGTCGGGATCGACGTAGGATACGCTGACCCGGCCATTCGATGAAGCGCGGTATTTTTCGAGCAGCTCGCGAATTTCCAAATAGTCCGCGTCGGCCTTCCCGTCGTCGAACAGGCCGATGATTTCAACGTCGACGCTGAGATTTTGCAATATTTCGACCGTGGTTTCCCCTATCGAATAGCGCTTTCCCGCCGAAAAATCGAATTTCACCGGAAAAAGCTCCGCGAGCAGCACGATCAGGACGGCGATCGCCACCGCGGACGCCGTGCCGATATATCCGTACAAGCCCCCGCCGCCCCGCTTGCCGGCCGTAAACGCAAGCGCGGCAAGGCACAGCGCCGCGAACGCGAACGCCGCGAAAAACAATGCCGTGTGGAGGCTGAACACCCCGCGCCCAAGCTCGTCGAAACGCGAAAACGGCGACAGCCAATTGAGGGCTTTGGACGCGGCGCCGCCCAAGGCCGTTCCGACCGGGCGCGCGAGCAGCATCGCGAGCAGCGACACGAAACCGATGATCGCCGCGACCACCTGGCTTTCCGTGAGCGCGGACGCGAATATCCCGAAGGCCGCCATCGCCGCCGCAAGCAGCAACAGCCCAATATAGTACCCGAGCAGGGACAGCGGATGAATCGGCGCAAACAGCGTTAGCAGCAGCGGAAAAGGAAGCGTCAGCGCAATCATGGCCGCGAGCAACGCAAACAGCGCAAAGAACTTCCCGGCGATGATGCCGGAAACGCGCATCGGCGAGGTCAGCAACAGGATTTCCGTTCCCGAGCGCCGTTCCTCCGCGATCACGCGCGCGGAGAGAATGGGCACGATGAACAGAAACAGCATTCCCGCCGTCGAATACAGCGATGCCGTGTCTCCGCTTCTCGCGCGGATGTTGTCCATGTAAAAATACACGGACGCAAGCAGCGCAAACAGCCCCGCCGCCGCATAGGCGACGGGCGCGTGCGCATACGCGCGGAGTTCATGCTTGAATATGGATGTCATTCCGCTTCCTCCCTGCTCGCGCCCGCGATCAGCCGCACGAACGCATCCTCCAGCGACGGCAAAACGGGCGAGAGCTCCACGCCCTCAAATCCCGCGAGAGCCGCGAGCACGGCCGCCGCGTTTGCGCCTTCTCCAAGCGTGAGCGCGTATTTTGAACCGCCTCCCGCGCCGGTAAGCTCCGCCGGCGTGCCGCTCGCGAGCACGCGCCCCCTGTGGATGATCACGACGTCGTCGCACACGCTTTCCACCTCCGACAGGATGTGCGAGCTGAAGATCAGCGTATGCGACTTGCCCAGCTCGCGAACGAGCGCGCGGATTTCGATGAGCTGCGAGGGGTCGAGCCCGGAGGTCGGCTCGTCCAGTATCAGCACCTCCGGAAACCCGATCAGCGCCCGGGCGATGCCCACGCGCTGTCTGTATCCCTTGGACAGGTTGCGAATCAGCCGCCCGCAGACGTGGGAAATACCCGTCATTTCGACGATTTTCGCGATGCCGGCGGCACGCTCGCGCTTCGGAAGCCTTTTGAGATCGCTCGCATATTCGAGCAATTCCATGACCGTCATATGCGCGGGCAGCGGCGTGTCTTCGGGCAAAAACCCGATATGCCGTTTGACCTCCCTTGGGTTTTCGTCCGCGTCCAACCCGCAAACGCGGACGCTGCCCCCGGATTTGGCGCCGAAGCCCGTGACGATTTTCATGGTCGTGCTTTTCCCCGCCCCGTTGGGGCCGAGGAAGCCCAGCACCCGGCCGTGCCGCGCGCGGAAGCTCACGCCGTCGAGCGCGGCGAACGCGCCGTATCGTTTTGTCAAATTTTCGACCTCGAGCATGGCGTCCTCCTATGGCTGCGTCAACGCGACGTTCGGTTCCGGCAAGGCGTAAGTCGAAACCCCGTCTATGAAGGCCGCGCGAATCTCGGTGATGTGGATTCCGCTCAGATACTGCGTGACGCGCGACAAATCGGTTTCGGGAATCAAAAGCTCATCGTCGGCGGCGGGAATGTTGTTCACCGCGTAGCCCGATACCGTGACGGTGACGTTGTTCTTCCAGTCCTCGGGGAGCGCGTACAGGAAAGCGACGGCGAGCTCCTTGCTCGCGCCGTCAAAGATGCGGAAGGTGTCGACCGCCGTGTAGGTGTCGAAGGCCTTGCCCGGAACGTACTCGAACATCCCGAGGCCGCTGTCGAAACAGCTGCCCATGAGGTTGCACATCTTCGTGTGCCGCACGGGGCTGATGCCCACGCAATCCCGGTCGAAGAGCCATCCCGTCCACGTCCGTATCTCCTTGCTTCCGGCCGTGTTTTCGTCCGGAACGAGCCGGTTCTCTATCCATCCTCCGAGCGAATCGCCGCCGCCCTCGGGCTTCTCGAACACGGGTTCCGCGTCCGGCGGCGGGGGGAGGACGAATTGGCCGCGCGTGCCGGCCATGCCGGGCGGCATCCTGCGGGGTTCGGATTCCTCGGCCGGCGGCGCGCTCTCTTCGCCCGGCGGCGCGGCGGTTGGCGGCGCGCGCTCTTCGCCCGGAGGCGGCGCGGATTCTTCGGCGGTCGGCGACGCGGAGGCGACCGAAGCGGATGCGGGCGCGGAGGTCGGCGCGCCCCGCGAGCCGACCTCCGGAAAGCCGAGGCTCTCCACGACCGTCACGCTTCCCTTGATCGTACCCATCCAACAGGAAAACGCGAACACTCCCGTTTCCTCCGGCGTGAAAGCGAGAACATTGTCGCCGGGCGCGAGCGGCAGTTCGATGCCGAACGCGGGGAAAACGAGCTTTTCGTTGCATTCGTTCAGCGCCCCGGCCGCCGCCGTCAGCGTAAATTCCGCCGGCACGCCGCGCTGCGCGATCAGCGACGGGTAGGCGTCCTTGCCGATTTCGCCGGCGGCGGTCTGCACGCCGTCGCTCCACCTTGCCGTGTGCAGCGTTCCCTGCGCGGCGGCCTGCGGCACGAGAAAGGGCGCGACGGGCACGTCGAACAGGATTTGCAGCGTCGCGAGGGTCAGCGCGAGCAGGGCCGCCCCGAGCGACGCGCGGAAGGCGAATCTCTTCATGTTTTCAAATTGCCGGATGCGCGCTCGGGGCCGCGTCTTCGCTCGGGGCTTCGTTTTCGCCCGGGGCCGCGTCTGCGCCCGGAGCCGCGCCTTCGCCGGCCGTGACGCGTATGTGGTTGGCGTGGCAACCGGAGCCCATCCAACACGTGAACAAAATATCTCCCACCGCCTCCGGCGTGAATTCGTAGACGAAGTTCTTGCCTTCTTTCAGCGTAATATGTCCTTCATTTTTGTTGTGGGAATCGCTTCCCCAACCCAAGCCCGGAATCTTGATCGTCTTTTCGCAATCC
>JAISNR010000012.1 GCA_031276135.1 Eubacteriales Family XIII. Incertae Sedis bacterium
CGCGAAATCGGCGGAAGCGCGCCGAGGGAGAAACGATATGACGGAAAAACAACTGCGTTCGCTCAGAAAGATCGACATGCTGAAGATCATGCGCATGCAGGAGGAGGAGATCGAGCGGCTCGATGCCGAAAACAAGGCGCTTGCGGAGCGGCTCGGCACCGAGAGCAAGGAGCTTGCGGAACGCCTCAGAGCCGAGAACAACGAGCTTTCGGAACGCCTAAGGGCCGAAAACAGGGAACTTTCGGAACGCCTCAGAGCCGAGAACAACGAGCTTGCGGAACGCCTCGGCGCCAAAAACAGGGATCTCTCGGATCGCCTCGCGGAAGCAGAACGCCGCGCCGCCGAGAACGAGGCGCTTGCGAAGCGGCTCGGCGCCGAGAACAGGGAGCTTTCGGAACGCCTCTCGGAGCGCGTCGTCCTCATGGAGAAGGCGGGTTCCATCGCCGAGGCGTCCGTGCTGGTCGGCGGCCTCATGCAGGCGGCGCAGGAGAGCGCGAACATATACCTCGAAAGCCTGCGCGTCATGGAGTCCGAATACATGAGCCGGATCGATGAGAAGGAGAACGAGGCGAACCGGCGCGCCGAAGAAATCATTCGAGAGGCCGAACAGCGCGCCGCCGCGCGCGAAGAGCTCGAGAAGCAAACGGTGGAAGCGCTGTGGCATGATTTCAAGGAAAGGGTGGATCGATTCACGAAGGCGCACGCGGAGCTCGAAGAAATGCTGCGGGCCAATCCGTTCTTCGCGCGCTTGCGGCCCGAAGGAAAGAGCGGAGGCGGTGAAGCGTGAACAGCGTCGGAAACGAAAACGGCATGAGCGGCAAGCCGAACGCCGCGTCGGACATCGCGCCGAACGCCGCGTCGGACGGCATTGCGCGCCCGGAGCGTCCCTCGCTGGCGCTCATAAAGCAGGAACTGCAGCGCATGGAACAGGCGATGGCCTTTCGCGCGGCCATATGGGGCGCGGTCAAGGCGCTGATCGTCGTCGCGGCCGTATCCGTGCTGATCTCCACGCTCTGGGTCCCCGTGCTCAGGGTCTACGGGGAGAGCATGCTCCCGACCCTGCGCGACGGCGACGTCGTCGTATCCTTTAAGCAGAGCGAATTCGAACGCGGCGACATCATCGCCTTTTATCACAACAACAAGGCCCTGCTCAAGCGCGTCGTCGCCGTGGCGGGGGAATGGGTGGACATCGACGAGAACGGCGTGGTTTCCGTGAACGGAGAACCGCTCGACGAGCCCTACGTTCCGGAGAAAGCGCAGGGCAAGTGCGACATCGAGTTGCCCTACCGGGTGCCGGACGGCCGCTGGTTCGTCATGGGCGACCACCGCCTCACCTCTGTGGACAGCCGCACGAGCACCATCGGCGCGGTAAGCGACGAACAGATCATCGGCAAGGTCGCGTTTCGGGTCTGGCCGCTCAATGCCCTCGGCGGCGTGGAATAGCCGCTTCCGGCGCTTCGCCTTCCCCGATCGGGGCATCGCATTATCATTTTTCGATAAGCCGACGCAGATAGACCGCCATACAATGTTGACGCCGTGAACCCGGCATGCTACAATAAGCGCGGGCGGCAGCACAGCCCGGGAAAGGAAAACGGGCGCATGAGCCTCATCGATCTGCATCTGCATACGAACCGATCCGACGGACAGTATTCGCCGCGCGCGCTCGTGGGGCTGGCTGCGGAGCGGGGCGTTTCGCTCATGGCCATCACCGATCACGACACGGTCGGCGGCGTTGCCGAGGGGGCCGAGGCGGCCCGCGAAGCGGGCATAGACTTCATCCCGGGCGTCGAGATCAGCGTAAAGGGAAATCGGGAGCTGCACATCCTCGGCTATTGCATCGACTGCGAGAACCGGGAGCTGCTCCGCATGAACGCCGAATTCGCGCGGCTTCGGACGCTTCGGGAGGAACGCATTCACAAATACCTGAATGGAAAGGGCGTTTCCCTGTCGCCGGACGACGTGCGCAAGCACGCGGAGGGGGGCATGGTGGGACGACCGCATTTCGCGCGCGCTCTGGTGGAGTTCGGCTATGCCGCAGACCTTCGGGACGCGTTCGCGAAATATTTCTCCGGACCCGATTTCTACGCGATCGAAAGGCCCAAGCCCGCAGCCGAGGTCGGCATCGGCGTCATTCGCGCGGCCGGCGGGGTGGCCGTCCTGGCGCACCCCACGATGTTGCGGCTGCCCGCGCCCGAGCTGGACGCTCTGCTGGCGGAGCTCGTGCGGGACGGACTCAGGGGTCTGGAATGCTATTACAGCTCGCACAGCCGCGAGCAGACGGCGCTCTACCTCTCGCTCGCGGAAAAACACGGGCTCGTCGTCACGGGCGGCTCGGATTTTCACGGGGAACGCGTCAAGCGGGACGTCGAGATCGGACGCGGCGTGAACGGACCCTTGGGTTTTAATGATTTTGACATAAAAAGAAAGTTGTGGGAATTGCGATGGAAATAGAAACAAGCCCGCACTCTGCGGCATATTCCGAAGGCGCGCTTCCGCCCGCCGAAGCGGAGGCCCTTGCGCGGCGCTGCGCCGGCAGGGACATCGTGGTGAAGTACGGCGGCGCCGCCATGTCGGACGCGGCGTGCAAGGACGCGGTCATGCGCGACGTTGCGCTGCTCTCGCGGCTCGGCGCCGGGATCACGCTCGTGCACGGCGGCGGCCCCGAAATCGACGCCGCGCTGCGCAAAATCGGCAAGGCGCCCGACTTTGTCGACGGTCTGCGGCGCACGGACGCCGAAACGATGGAGCTCGTCTGCATGGTGCTGGCCGGCAAGGTCAACAAGGGACTCGTGGGTCTGCTTCACGCCGCCGGCGCCGCCGCCGTCGGGATATGCGGCGCGGACGGCGCCGTCTTGCGCGTCCAAAAGCGCGGCGGCGAGCTGGACCTGGGCTTCGTCGGCGAGATCGAGAGGACGGACGCAGACCTGCTCAAAACGCTTCTGTCCGCAAGGTTCATCCCCGTGGTCGCCACGATCGGCGTCGACGGCCGGGGCGGGCTTTTCAACGTCAACGCCGATACCGCCGCCGCCGCGATCGCGGGCGCGCTGCGGGCGGAGAAGCTGATCCTGATGACCGATGTCAAGGGCGTGCTCGCCGACGTGGACGACGAAAGCAGTCTGCTCGAAACGCTGCGCGCCGGCGAAGCGCGGGAGCTCATCGCGCGCGGTGTCGTTCGCGGGGGCATGATCCCGAAGATCCTGTGCTGCGCCGCCGCCGTCGAGGAAGCGGGCGGGCCGGCCGAGGCGCGCATCGTAGACGGGCGCGTTCCGCACGCACTGCTTCGCGCGCTGTCGCCCGAAGGCGGAGGCGGCACGCGCTTTATAAAATGAAACGCGGAGAAGGCAAAGCGATTGCCCGCCGCCCGCGCGGCGGAACGGAGGAGAAATGAAACACGAAGAATTGAAAAAACTGGATCAAGAAACCATACTCGGAACCTACGCGCGCAGCGACGTGAGCATCGTATGGGGCAGCGGCGCGGTCTGCCGCTCCGAGGACGGCAAGCGCTACATAGACTTCACGTCCGGCATCGGCGTCAACGCGCTCGGCTACTGCGATCCGCAGTGGGCGGAGGCCGTCGGCCGGCAGGCCGCCACGCTGCAGCACACGTCCAACCTCTATTACACGGAACCCTGCGCGCTGCTCGCGAAGCGTCTGACGGAGCGGACGGGGCTTTCCAAGGTGTTTTTCTGCAATTCCGGCGCGGAGGCCAACGAGGGCGCGATCAAGGCCGCGCGCAAATACGCACTCGAGAAGCGCGGCATCGAGCGCCCGGAGATCATCACGCTGGAGAATTCCTTCCACGGCAGGACGATGGCGACGGTGTCGGCCACGGGGCAAAACGCCTTCCACAAGTTCTTCGCCCCCTTCCTCGAGGGCTTCGTCTACGTACCCGCGGACGACGCGGAGAAATTGCGCGCGGCTGTCACGGAGAACACCTGCGCCGTCATCATCGAAACGGTGCAGGGCGAGGGCGGCGTCGTGGCGCTGGGCGAAGCCTTTGTGCGGGAAATCGCGGCGATCTGCGCGGAGCGCGACATCCTGTTCATCGTCGACGAGGTCCAGACGGGAATCGGAAGAACCGGGAAATTTTTTGCGTATGAATATTTCGGCGTGAAGCCGGACATCGTGACCGCAGCCAAGGCGCTGGGCGGCGGCCTGCCGATCGGCGCCATCCTGTTCGGCGAGAAATGCGACGCGGCGCTCGGGCCGGGCGAGCACGGCTCGACCTTCGGCGGCAATCCCGTCGCCTGCGCCGGCGGCCTGGTGATCCTGGATCGCATCGACGAAGCCTTTCTGTCTGAGGTCCGCCGCAAGGCCGCGCGCATCACGGACGCGCTCGCGCGCATGCCGGCCGTCAATTCCGTCAGCGGGCTCGGGCTCATGATCGGCGTCGCCTTGGAGGGCAGGGACGCGAAGAAGACCGTGGCCGCCTGCGCGGAGCGGGGGCTTTTGATCCTGACGGCCAAGGACAGGCTGCGCCTGCTGCCGCCGCTGAACATCGGCGAGGAGGAGACAGAGGAAGGACTTTCCATCCTGCGGTCGGCGCTGGAATAGCGGGGCCGGAGGGACGGGATCCGGGCCGCCGCCGGCGCGCAACAGGTATCGGAGATCCGCCGCAAGGCGGCAAAGCAAGGAGCAAATCACATGTCGAACGTCGCTTGGATCATCATCGCTTTCATCATCTACGCCGGGGTCATGGTCGGCATAGGCGCCGCGTTCTTTCGCAAATCCGAAAATCTCACGGATTTTTTTCTGGGCGGGCGCAAGCTGAACGCTTGGGTTGCCGCCCTGTCCGCGCAGGCCTCGGACATGTCGGGCTGGCTGCTCATGGGCCTGCCGGGCGCCGTCTACGCGCTCGGAACGGGGCAGATGTGGATCGCGGTCGGGTTGGCCGCCGGCACCGCGCTGAACTGGATATTCGTCGCGAAGCGCCTGCGCCGACACACCATCGCCGCGAACAACGCCATCACCCTGCCGGAGTTCTTCGAGAACCGATTCGGTGACGATTCAAAGCTGCTCCGCACCGTGTCCGCCGCCTTCATCATCATCTTTTTCGCGGTCTACACCGCCTCCGCCTTCGTTTCGAGCGGCACGCTGTTTTCGCAGGTGTTCGGCATGGACTATCAGGCGGCGCTCCTCGTCGGCGTGTTGGTCATCCTCGTCTACACCTTCCTCGGCGGCTTTGCCGCGGTCTGCTGGACGGATTTGGTGCAGGGCCTTTTGATGCTGGTCGCGATTCTGGCCGTTCCCATATGCGCCCTCGCGGACATCGGCGGCGCGGATGCGGCGCGGGCGACGCTGTCGCCCGCATTTCTGGATCCCTTCGGGGACGGCGCGGGCGGCGCGCAGACCCCCGTTTCCGTCGTTTCGCAGCTGGCCTGGGGGCTGGGCTACTTCGGAATGCCGCACATTCTGGTGCGCTTCATGGCCATCAAGTCGGACGAGACGGTGAAGCGCTCGGCGACCAT
>JAISNR010000023.1 GCA_031276135.1 Eubacteriales Family XIII. Incertae Sedis bacterium
ATGGTCGCCATCGGGTTTGCCCTGTCGAGGCCCGTCATCTTGGGCACGGAGCCGTGGCTCGGTTCGTACATGCCCACGCCGCTCGCGGAGAGGCTCGCGGAGGGCAGCATGCCCAGCGAGCCGGTGATCATGCTCGCCTCGTCGGAAAGGATGTCGCCGAACATGTTGCTCGTGACGATCACGTCGAACTGCCGCGGATTCTTGATGAGCTGCATCGCGGCATTGTCCACGTAGAGATGCGAAAGCTCGACGTCGGGATAGCTCGCGGCCAGCTCCGTCATGACGCGGCGCCACAGTCTGGAGCTGTCCAGCACGTTGGCCTTGTCCACGCTCGTGAGCTTCTTCCCGCGCTTGCGCGCCATGTCGAAGGCTATGGCGCCTATGCGCCGCACCTCGCCCTCGGAGTAGATCTCCACGTCGTAGGCCGCCTCGCCCATGGCGGTCTGTTTGACGCCCCGCTCGCCGAAGTAGATGCCTCCCGTCAGTTCCCTGACGACGACGAGGTCGATGCCGCCCTCCGTCAGTTCGGGGCGCAGGGGACAGGCGCCGGCGAGTTCTTCAAACAGCAGGGCGGGGCGTATGTTGGCGAAGAGGCCGAGCGCCTTGCGCAGACCGAGCAGGGCCGTTTCGGGGCGTTCGTTCCCCGGAAGATTGTCCCACTTCCAGCCCCCGACCGCGCCGAGCAGCACGGCGTTCGCGCGCTTGCACACATCGACGGTATGTTGGGGGAGCGCCTTGCCCGTTTCGTCTATGGCCGCGCCGCCCGCCAAGAGTTCCTCGTACCTGAAGCTGTGGCCGTAGGCGGCGCCGACGGCGTCGAGCGCCTTGATCGCCTGATCCACGATTTCCGGGCCGATGCCGTCGCCCTTGATGACCGCAATGTTGAAATCCATACATTAATCCTTTCCAAAAAATCCGATTATACCTGATTCGCGGATTTCACGTACTCCACGAGCCCGCCGCTCTCGATCAGCCGCGATATGAAGGGCGGGAAGGGCTCCGCGCGATAGCTTTCGCCCTTTGTGACGTTGCGGATCACGCCCGTCGCGAAATCCACCTCCACCTCGTCGCCCGCGTCGATCCCGGCGGCGGCCTCATCGGATTCCAGGATGGGCAGCCCCGTGTTGAACGCGTTGCGATAGAATATGCGCGCGAAGGTCGGCGCGATGACGCAGGCCACGCCCGCGCCCTTGATCGCGATCGGCGCGTGCTCGCGCGAGGACCCGCAGCCGAAGTTCTTGCCCGCGACGATGATGTCGCCGGGCCGCACCCGCGCGGCAAAGGCCCCGTCGATGTCCTCCATGCAGTGCTTGGCCAGTTCCGCGGGATCGGACGTCACCAGATACCTGGCCGGGATGATGACGTCGGTATCGACGTTTTCGCCGTATTTGTGCGCTGTACCCATAGTTTTGCCTCCGTATAAATACACCTATAATTCCTCCGGGTTCGCAATAATGCCTTTTACCGCCGAAGCCGCCGCCACCGCCGGACTCGCCAGATACACCTCCGAGTCCACGTGGCCCATGCGCCCCACAAAGTTTCGGTTCGTGGTGGAGATCGCCCGCTCGCCCGCCGCCAATATGCCGCTGTGCCCGCCGAGGCAGGGTCCGCAGGTGGGCGTGGAGAGCACGGCGCCGGCCTTCACGAAGATCTCCGCGAAGCCGTCGCGGATGCAGTCCAGATAGATGCGCTGCGTGCCCGGGAAGATGAGGCAGCGGACGCCCTTCGCGACCTTGCGCCCCTTCAATATCTTCGCGGCGGTTTTCATGTCCTCGTAGCGTCCGTTCGTGCAGGAGCCGATCACGACCTGATCGATGCGGACGTCGCCGACCTCGTCGATGGTCCGCGTGTTCTCCGGCAGGTGCGGGAAGGCCACCGTCGGTCGAATTTCCGACAGGTCGATGCGGATGCTGCGCTCGTAGACGGCGTCCGCGTCCGGCTCGTAGACGCGGATGCGCTTCTTGAGCGTCTTGCTTTTGCACCTGTGCGCCTTCATGTACGCGCGGGTTTGCTCGTCCACCGCGAATATGCCGTTCTTCGCGCCGGCCTCGATCGCCATGTTCGCCATCGACAGCCGGTCGTCCATCGAGAGATGCTTGAGTCCGGGCCCCATGAATTCCATGGATTTGTAGAGGGCGCCGTCCACGCCGATCATGCCGATGATGTGCAGGATCACGTCCTTGCCGCTCACCCACTTGCCCGGCCTGCCGACGAGTTTGAAACGGATCGCGGCCGGCACCTTGAACCAAGCCTTGCCCGTGGCCATGCCCGCGGCCATGTCCGTGGAGCCTATGCCCGTGGCGAAAGCGCCGAGCGCGCCGTAGGTGCAGGTGTGGGAATCGGCGCCGATCACCGCGTCGCCGGCCACGACGAGGCCCTTTTCCGGCAGGAGCGCGTGTTCGATGCCCATCTCGCCGACCTCGAAGTAGTGCGCGATCTCGCGATCGGCGGCGAAGGAGCGCAGGATTTTGCATTGCTCCGCCGCCTTGATGTCCTTGTTGGGGGTGAAGTGATCCGGCACGAGCACCACCTTGTTCGCGTCAAATACGCATTTTGTGCCCATTTTTTCAAATTCCTTGATGGCGGGCGGCCCCGTGATGTCGTTGGCGAGAACGATGTCGAGCGCGGCCTCGATGAATTGGCCCGCCTTGACGCGCTTCAGGCCCGCGTGCGCGGCGAGGATCTTCTGTGTCATGGTCATGCCCATTTGAATCATTTCCTTTCTTTAAGCGTTTAAGCCTGCCCGGCGGCTTCCGATTCGGCGTACAGCATCTTGTTCACGGCGTTCACATAGGCGTGTATGCCGGCCTCGATCACGTCGGTGGAGAGGCCCCTGCCCGAAAATTCCGCGCCGTCCACCGTCCTGATGCGCACGCTCGCGTCGCCCAGGGCGTCCTCGCCCTCGGTGACGGAGGCGATGCGGTAATCCTCCAGCGTCAGCTCGCGTCCGACGATCTTCTCGACGGCCTTGAACGCGGCGTCGATCGGCCCCTCGCCGCGCGACACCTTCTCGTAGATTTTCCCGTCGCGCAGCATGCGGATGACGGCGGTGGAGGTGATCGTGTTGCCGCTGTTGATCACAAAGCTGTCCAAGCGGTAGGTGCGCGGAACCTGCACGGCTTCCTTCGCGACGATGGCCTCGATATCCTTATCATATACCGTTTTTTTCTTGTCTGCAAGCGATTTGAATTTCTCGAAGGCGATTTCCAGTTCCGCGTCGCTCAGCTCGTAGCCGAGCGTTTTGACGCGGTCGCGGAAGGCGTGCTTGCCCGAATGCTTGCCGAGCACGAGGTTGTTCTTGTTCAGGCCGACGGATTCGGGCGTCATGATCTCGTAGGTGCGGCGGTCCTGCATGACGCCGTGCTGGTGGATGCCGGCCTCGTGCGCGAAGGCGTTCCGGCCGACGATGGCCTTGTTCGGCTGTACGCCGGCGCCCGTGATGCGCGCCAGCAGCCCGGAAGAGCGCATGATTTCCTGCGTCGCGATCCGCGTTTCCGCGCCGTAGAAGGGCCTTCGCGTGTGCAGCGCCATGACGACCTCCTCCATGGCGGCGTTGCCCGCGCGCTCGCCTATGCCGTTGACCGTGCATTCCACCTGTCCCGCGCCGCCCAGAACGGCGGCCAGCGAATTCGCGACGGCAAGGCCGAGATCGTTGTGGCAGTGGCAGGAGAGCGTGACCTTCTCGAGCGAGGGCGCCAGTTCCCGCATCTTCAGGAAGAATGCGCGGTGTTCGTCGGGCGTCGTGTAGCCGACGGTATCCGGAAGGTTGATCGTCGTCGCGCCCGCGGCGACCACGCCCTCCAGCACGCGCGCGAGGAATTCCGGGTCGCTGCGCGTCGAATCTTCGGCGGAAAACTCGACGTTGCCGCAGTATTTCACGGCGCGGGCCGTCATGGCGACGGCGCGCTCGTACACGTCGTCCGGTTTCATCTGCAACTTGTGCTCCATGTGGAGCGACGAGGTCGCGATGAAGAGGTGTATGCGCGGATCGACGGCGCCCTTCACGGCCTCCCATGCGCGGTCGATGTCCTTCCCGTCGGCCCGCGCGAGGCTCGCGACCGTGCAGTCCTTCAGCGTTTCCGCGATCGTCTTGACGGAGAGAAAGTCGCCTTGGGACGAGATCGCGAAACCCGCCTCGATGACATCGACGCGCATGCGTTCGAGCTGCTTGGCCATCTTGATTTTCTCTTTCAGGTTCATGCTGCAACCCGGGGATTGCTCGCCGTCGCGCAGCGTCGTGTCGAAGATCTTGATCGTTCTTGCCATGATGTATCACCCTCCTTTTCGTTTTGTGCACGGCCTTTGCGCGCCGATTTTTGCGCCGGCCGCCCCGGGCGACATCCCCGGGCTTTTCCCGAACCCCGGGTGCATACAAAAATCCCCGGAGCCGTCGCTGCCCCGGGGACGATAAAATTTACCGCGGTACCACCCCGTTTACCGGCAAAAAGCCGGTCAACTCATCGGATTCCAACAAATCCTCGGTCCTGATCACGGAACCTGCCGTAGTTTCTTAATGGAGGCGCCTCGCGCCCCGTTCGGAAACTCTGCTCGGGAGAGAGAATCCCTGACCCAAAGCGTACCGGCTTTCAGCATGCGCCGGCTCTCTGCAACGACTTTTGCGGGGCGGGAAAAGCTCCGTCATAGCATTTCTTGATATTTTGTTGAATTGCTTTACAGTATAAGGGGTGCAGGCCCGTCTTGTCAAACGGTTTTTTGCGTTCGGGCAAATTGTAATAAATCTGAATTTACAGTAAAATCGATTTTTGGCAGATTGACAGGGCAATCGCATAAAACAAATTATGACTATTTCATTAGAGCATGCTGTGATATAATAGCTACGAAAGGGCATGGTAAGCGCACATGACGAGAACAAGCGCGGGTTTAGCGCCATGGCGCTGAATTGGATTATGTCGGCGGGGCTTGCGCGGCGCACCTGAATTGGTTTCAGAGCCGAAAACGAATTATCTTGGAAAGCCGGTGACTTATCTCATCATGAATCGCTTAAAAAACAAAAAGGATGTATGGAAAGACGCAACTTCAGTTGTCACAATATTATTGCCCTTTTTTCTCGGCGCGGCGGTTGCGAGTTGTTTTTTCTTGTCGGGATACAACGGAATATCCGAAAATGAGGAAATGCCGGTTATTTCGGATACCGGCACGGATGATTCGGAGATTCTGAATGTTATTGAGAAATCGCTTGCAGAAAACATTGTGTATGCAGTAAATCATCCGATTGAAACAGCGTATATTGAAGAAATGGATGAAGCGGAAGAATCAGACGACAGGAGAAGTCTTTATTCAAAGTATTCAATGAGATGGAAAAATGAAGCGGAAACGTACATGAAAGAAATTACGGATGGGCTGATTGACAATCCCGAAACGCAAACATTGTTTGTCGAATATTGGAAGTATAAAAATAGCGGGACTCCCGAACGATTTTACGATGACATGGCGATCTATTTGTCCGGTGTGGACAACTCCGAGATGTCGGCGGAATTCCGGATGAATTTGAACCGCATGAATGCCTTGGAACTGATTTGTTTGGACGCAACAATGTGGATGGGCGGCGGCGGTTGGTACTACTGGGTAAAGCAATTGGGACATTGAACCGCAAAGAATGGTTTGAACCTTGTTCGCCATGCCTGTATCGAAACGCAATGAGGTGACGCCGGCATGAAAAAGAGAACATTCACAATATTGTTGTCCTTTTGCCTTGGTGCGACGGTCGCGTCTTGTTGTTTTTTTCTGTCGGGATACGGCGGGATATCCGAAAACGCGGAAATGTCCGATCTTGTCGATGCCGGCACGAAAGATTCAGAGCTTTTGGATATTATAGACAAATCGGTTTCCATAAATAATGTGTACGCAGTGAACCATCCGATTGAAACAGCGTATCTTGAAGAAATCGATCAAGCGACAGCGACAGACTTCAGCAGGGATGCCATCAGTCAACGTTTGTCCGAGTATTTGACAAGATGGGAAAATGAAGCGGATATGTACGCAGAAATGATTTTGGATCGAATGAAAGACGATCCAAATATACAGGCTTCGTTTGCGACATATTGGAATTATAAGAATAACGGGATCATCGATCAATTTTATAATGATATTGCCTTCCGTTTGTCCGGTGAGAATAACTCTATAAGAGCATTATCCTTTCAGTTGGATATGCGGCGTATGAATGCTATGGAATTGATCCGGTTGTACGGCAGGATGCAAAAAGGAAGCTGAATATTTATTCGAGTACGGAGGAGTTTGAGCGAGCAGAATGAAACGTTTTCGTATTTGCATACTGTTAACCGGCATCTGCATCGTTGTCGTTGCCGGCATTTTGATGGATGGAAAATTTTCAAACAATTCCGTTTTAAACGATTCCAAAATGCAAGTTGAAAATTTTGGATCCGACATTCAGCAGTTATCGGCATATTCTAATTTTGGAGATTATGAGAATGGCATTCTCCCGCGAAAAATATTGGCGACAACCCAAGGAAATTCAAACTATGAATTCCTTGAATTGTACTTATGCGATTATGAAGGGATCGTAATGAGTGAATTGCAACCGGTTTCCCCGCAATACATGAATTTTTGTTATGGGATTCTTGATTTGAAATTTGCGGATTTGAATAATGATCACTATGTTGATTTTGTGGTTGTTGCACTGTTTGCGACAGGCGCCGGCCCACATGGCATGGTTCCCCGTGCCTTTTGCCAAGTGTATATGCAAACTTCAAGTAATCATTTTAAGGTGGATGAATGTTTTACTGAGCAATTCAATGATTTTTTCTTAGAAACTTATCGGCCTGACTATGTTGAGCATTTTGAGAAAATGAACGGCAATAAGAATAACGGAATCGGGCTTGTTGATGACCGCGCATTTGGTGGGGTAGACGCAGAAGGGTTTGCAGAACCATGAAAATAAACGAAGATTTGTGTTACGCAGCGGACGGGAACAAAACCCCTGCGGCAGAGTATATGAAAAATTACAGTGGACACAATATCAATGAAATCAAATGACACAACGCGTGTTCTTTTGTATGCCCTCTTGGCGGGGATTCTGTTGGTTTGTTCCGCTTTTCCTCTGCATGCGATAAACTCCGCTTTGGACGGAGATTTGCATTTGAGCGACGCCAAACCGCAAGAAGAGGCACATGTCGGGGAACTCTTCCGGTTGGACTTCCCTCGCACGGAAAAGCGCGACATTCCGGAGCCGGTACTCGTTCCGAACGACTTCGCCCTGTACGACGATGGGGACATCGTCTGCCGCGACATAATACCGCAGATGGAGAATCGCACGGAACAATATGCCGATTGGTACGCGTACGACATTGCTGACGTCATTGTTCATACAAAAAGGACCATTTATGATATTTTCGCTATGGAGTATGACATGGACGACGACGGAAAACAAGACGTCATCGCGTACTTTATTTCTTCGGCCAACAGCGGGAGTTTGGGCAACATAACCTTGGACATCTGGACGGAAACCGACAGGGAGACTTCCAAGAACACCTTCAGGGACTGGATTGAATTGAATCCAAAATTCAAAAATTTGGAATATGTCCGTGTTGACATACTGAGCACGAAGACAAACGGATTTCACGACTTCGGCATCACGACGTATGCGGGCGGGGAACAGTACCAGTTTGTATATGCGTTTGACGGTGAGATGTACAGCAAAGCAGGATGACGGAAAGCCATCGAATAAAAAGATGTCGGCAATCCGACGAAAGAACGACCGGTGCGAACGGAGGGAGACATGAACGACGAACGGATCGCAAGACTCGCCGACGCCCTGATCGGCGCCGAACAGAGGACAGGCGTTTCGGAAGGCCCCGTGCGAATCAACGATCGCTTCTTCGCTTTCGTGCGAACGCCGCTGTTCGACAGAAGGCTTCACGTCTACCTTCCGGATGACTTCACCGACATGTCCGAGGAGGAGTCGAGGATCAAGTACCCGAGTTCGAACCGCCCGAAGATCATAAAGGCGGACGAACGCGGCGCCGCATGCTTCACGTTCGACATGGTCGACAGCCCGCTCAACGAAGATGCTTACGAATACAGATACATATATTTCAAAGAATATGAAAGCGGGGAAAGAACGGACATCCTGCCCTTTTCGCCCCGCAGGTATTATCGCAGTAAATGTTGGTTTTCTTATTATCGTGACAATCACGGCGATGATTTGGGCGAATTGAACTATAAATGGGGCAACGAAAAAAGCGCCAATGTTCGGGAGAACGTAAGCGTGGAAGAATACGAACGGGTGACGGAACCGTACACGGAATTC
>JAISNR010000164.1 GCA_031276135.1 Eubacteriales Family XIII. Incertae Sedis bacterium
ACCGTGAAATCGTTCGCGATGGATTCGACATAGGTGTCATACGTGACGTCCTTGTTGGTGCGGTAGCAGAGCTTCTCGATCATCGCGGGCGTGATGGGCTGCGCGCCTTCCGCGAGGAACACCTCGATGTAAGCGTCCACGTTCTCGAGGGTCACGAGCGACGTCGGCACCGCGAAAAAGGGAGCGTTGCCGTCCGCGTCCTTGATGATATGGCCGTCGAGCATGTTGATGATGAGCGTCGGACCGATGTTGCAGGCGAAGGTGGTGCCGCCGGAGCCCGCGGCGATCTTGCCTTCCTTGATGAACGGCGCGGAACCGGCGTTGATTGCGGACAGGTAAGCCTTGCAATCCGTGATTCCGAGCTGATCCATCGCCGTGAAGGTGCCTTCGGTGTAATCGCCGACCATGATGTAGACGGCGTCAACGTCCTTGTTCGCCGAGAACATGGACTGCGCCTTCGCGAGAGCCTCGCTGTTGTCCGTGCAGCGTTCCTCGGCCACGACCTTGCCGCCCGCGCCTTCAAATCCGTCATAAAAGCCCTTGGAGCGGTTGTCCATGTTCAAGTCGCCCTTGTTGCCGCCGATGATGCAGGCGGTCCTGGCGCCGTCGGCATAGGCCTTTTCGCCGATGATGCGGCCGTCGGCTTCCAGGTCGGAAGCGACGGCGCCCGCGTAATACGGATTGGCGTTCAAGGCTTCGCGCACTTCGGGCGTACCCGTGAAGATGTAGAGGCCGAAGGGAATCTCCGCGCTTGCGGCCATCTGCGCCATCTGCGGGATCGTCGTGGCGCCCGCGCCCTGAATGGCGAGGGCGTCAACGCCCTGCGAGATAAAGTTCTGGATGTTCTGCAATTCCTTGTCGGCGTTGTTGTCGTCGCTCGCGCGGTCATAGGTCATGCCCATCGTTTCGACGGCGTAGACGGCTTCGTTTCCGTAGAGCTCGAGGATGGGCGCCGTGCCCCACACGTTCATGCCGAAGTGATACTGCGCCGTGAGATCGCTTTCCGCCGTCCCCTCCGTCGCGTCGCCTTCCGTTTCCGCGCCGGCCTCCGCCTCCGTTCCGGCCTCGTCGCCGCCCGACGTTCCGCCGCCGCAGCCCGTGAAAGCCGTCGCCGCCGCCAGCATGACGGCGAACAAAATGAGTAAAGTCCTTTTCTTCATGGTTCTTCCTCCTCCTTGCATTCGGCGCCGGCGCCGCAAACGGCCGCCGGAACCTTCCGGTAATGTTACAACCGAATGTATTATACACCTTGGTACTGTTCCAATGTCAAGTTTTTTCAAAGCGGAGGCAATTGCGGCGCGGGAAAGGTTACAACTTATCCCTGATGATACTCCACACCCTTCGCGCCGCGCGGATAGTCCCAACGCTCGATCGCCTTGCCGAGGGACAGGACGCGGCAGGTTCCGCATTCCAGACAGCCTTCATAATTGAAGGACAGCTTCCCGTCCTCATAGGCGTACAGGCCTGCGGGGCAGGCCATCACGAGCAGGCGGATCTCCTTCTCGTCGTCATACTCTTCGTTCAGGACGATATGCGGGTTTTGCTCGTCAACCCTGAAACGGACAAATCCCAACTTGTCGTCCACGCGCATCGTCGCCATGCTCTCACTCCTTTGCCGTTACAGCGTACCCAGGGCCTTCGCGCCCAGCTTAACCAATTCCGTAAGACCCACGGAGCGCAGGGCGGCGCCGATGAGCTTGGCCGGCTTCTTGGGCGGCGAACCGTCCACCCGAAAGAGCCCGCCGAAGATCTCGGCCGCCAGCGCGGGAAATTCGTTGTAGATCTGCCGCGTGTCCATCAGCGCGGGCATGTTTTGATAGTGGCGCAGATCGCGCATGACGAAGCTCTGTTCCAGCAATGTCCTGTAATGGGACAGGCAGGAGGCGGAGAAGTCGTTTTGCCGCTTCGCGCGGAGGATGGTTTCGGCGGCCAGGCGTCCGGACTCGATCGCGAAATCCATGCCGCGAAAGCTGTAGCCCATGTTGATCACAAAGCCGGCGGCGTCGCCCGCCGTCAGCACACCGTTCCAGAACAGCTCGGGCATCATGTGATATCCGCCCTCGGGCACGAGATGGGCCGCGTACTCCAACAGCGTGCCGCCCTCGATCAGCGGGGCGATCGCGGGGCTCGCCTTGAAGCGCTCCACCATGTCGGGGACCTTCACGCCCGCGCCGCCGCCGATGTGGTTCAGGGTGACGACCGTCCCCAGGGAGATGCTGTCCCTGTTGGTGTACAGGAAACCGCCGCCGACCGCGCCCCCCGTGGGGCGCCCGGCGACCAGACAGGCGACGCCCTGTCCCGCGCACACGCCGAAGCGCTCCGAAACGGTTTTCTCGTCGAGGCCGATGACCTCCTTGACGCCCACGGCCACCTGATGCGGCGCGAGGGCCTTCTTCATGCCGAGCTTCTGCGCCAAGAGGGAGTGCACGCCGTCGGCCAGCAGGACGACATCCGCGTACAGGAGGTCGTCGCCCGCGACCACGCCGCAAACGCCGCCGTCCTTTTGCAGCAATTTGTCCACGCGGATGCCCGTCACGTACATCGCGCCGGCTTCCTCGGCCCGTTCCGCCAGCCAGGGGTCGAGCTTGGCGCGCAGGACCGAATACGACGCGCCCGCGCGCTCCCGAAACGCTTCGTCGTCGTATTCGACGGTCGTCGCCGCCGACCCGCTCATGAGCATGATGCGCTCCTTCACGATCCGGCGCTCCAAGGGCGCGGTTTCGGCAAAATCGGGCATGAGCCTTTCCAGGCTGTGCGCGTAGAGCCGGCCGCCCGTCATATTCTTGGCGCCGCAGGCGGTTCCGCGCTCTATGACCGCCGTTTCAAGGCCCGCCCGCGCCAACGTATAGGCGGCCGCCGAACCCGCCAAACCGCCGCCGACGACGATGGCATCGAATTTTTCCTCGCTCATGGTTTCCTTCGCTCCTCCTGAAAATCCCTTTGTTTTCAGTGTAAACCTTGGAGCGGGACAAATGTCAATGCCCAAAAAATCTTTTTTTGCAGACCTTTCCGACGCTTGCTTGCCCTTGGTGTTTGCGCAGTTATGCCTTGTCAAAAAAATGGTAAAATGAAATCCTCAATGTCACGCGACATCCTACAATCTTCAATTCCAAAGGCATAACGTCAAATTAAAATCAGCAAAGCGTTTTCGCGCATATAAGTTCGTGTCGCCCTCCGCGACACGTTTTTTTTTTCGCAGAAACCTTGACGCGCGGCGCGAATTCCATTATTGTGTATTCCATACAAAAAGAGAAAGAACCCTTGCTTGCCCGCATCGTTCTTTCTCTTTACCCACGCTTCATCCCCAAAAAAGAAAGGGAGTCCGCATGCCAAAAAGATGATACGATTTTTCGGAGCGCTTTGCAAGACCGATTTGAATCTTTTTTCGGATATCGAACTTTTTGAAGCCGCGGTGCGCGCGTTCCGGCCCGATCTCGGGCGTTGCCCGCACTGCGGCGCGGCGTCGCTTTTGCCCCGGGGCGAGTACAAAAGGTATCTTGTTTCTTTTGAAGGCGGAGCCGTCGTGTCGAAAACGCTGCAAGAATTGGGGGTGATGAGAAGTTTGCGAGTGAGCGTAAGTTCCGTTCTTCCCGCCGGGAGGGACGTTGTGTATCGCGATTTGAGATTTACAGGCGCGGAAATTTGAAAGTACGGAAATATGTCTTTGACGGCGGACCGTTCTTCCTCCTGAATCCCGGCAGCCGCTTCGGTCTGTTTCTGTTATTCCTGACGCCGCTGAAGATGTTGAAAATCTGCCGCCGCTTTGCCCGCCTCGGTGAGAAAAAAATTCGGCTTCGCACTCACGGCCGCCGCTGTGAAAGTATCGAAATTTATCACGGTGCGGGATATTTTTAATCCGGTAAACGCGATGGGGCGCGCCGGCGACAACCGCCGCGCCCACCAAACCGGGGGAACCGTCGTTGCGCACGAAGCCCTGCAAGATGAAGGCACAGGCCACCGGCAGGGAAAAGGCGCTGTAATAGAAAATGTAATCGGCGGTCATGTCGAGGAAGGTGCCGTTGGCGCCCATGAGAGCGGCCATTTGGCGGGGAAAACCCAAGCCCGCCGCCATCAGGAGCGCCGCGACGAGGGAAGCGAGCAGGGCGGCGTGGCGGAAGGCGTCGTTTGCCCCCTTTTCGTCGCCGCGCCCCAACCGAATCGCCGTGATCGTGATCCCGCCGACGGTCATCAGGGTGCAAAGCGCCCCCATGAACAGGACAAAGGGCATGGCGATGTTGATCGCGCCGAGCGCGTCCGGGCCGACGCCCCTGCCCACAAATATGCCGTCC
>JAISNR010000040.1 GCA_031276135.1 Eubacteriales Family XIII. Incertae Sedis bacterium
TGACGGGGTTCGTGTCGTCGAAGCGCAGGTTGCAACGGCCCTTGTACTTCGCCGCCGTGCCGAAGTTCAGGCAGATGGACTTCGCGTGGCCGATGTGCAGGTAGCCGTTCGGCTCCGGCGGAAAGCGCGTGAGCACGGGCCGCCCCGCGTACTTGTCCTCGGCCAGATCCCTGTCTATGATCGCGTGAATGAAATTCGCCGCAACCGGCCCGCCGGCCGATCCGGAAGGTTTTTCCGTGTCAGACATCTCCTCCTCCTCGCCGCCGCGCGCCTCCCATGCAAAGGTCCAAGCGTCGCGGTGTTTCTTATTTTCTCACACTTTCCGCAAAAACGCAAGCGAAACGCGAGGGGCCCGGGGCTGTGAAGATTGCAACAGTCACTTGCAATATTAAGCGCTGTGATGCGGAAGGTTTTTCTCTCCTTGGACAATATGCGATCCACGTTTTCCATGCGCGTTTCGGTGTTCAATCGCTTCGGGTCTGATTCCCCGCAGTCTCTGCTGCGTGCTTGGGTCGAGCGGAACGAGTTGGTTGATGCCCCGCAGTCTCTGCTGCGGGGAGTCGAGTTTCGCCATTTTCAGCGGCGCGGAAACGAGCCATTCCGTGCGGTTCAGGCTCAAACGAATGTTGTCGGTAAGCTCGGATCGCTTATCTTCCGGGGCGTTTTCAAGCAGATCCGTCATTAAACGCATCGACGCAAGCGGCGTTTTTATCCGCTGCGATTTGCCGGTGAGCTCGGCAAGCTGCGCGATTGTCGCCTTTGGAGTTTGCCTTAACACTTCGAGAGTTGATTTTATCGTGCCGTTTATTTCGCCGGTTGGCGTGATAAACGCTTCTTCAAACGGAAAGGTCACAATTGTAAAACTCGGCGAAAGCTCAAATATATTGCGGTCATAAGCTTTCAAAATGCGGCTCATCCCCGAACCAATCTGCTCCACGAGTTCCATATCCCGGTTTCTTCCAAAAATCCGGAAAGAAATGCTTGATGATTTTCAACAGCTCGAACAAAAAATCCCTGCGTTCTTGCACCTGTCTTTTCTTTTTATCTTGTCAGTCCGACGCTCATCTTCTTTTCCATCCTATTTATTACAAAAAACTTAAATTATGTATTGACAATAAAATAAATATATGTTAATATAATCCTTGCCGGCGTCGGCAAGGAAGGCCGGTTGTGCATAGGCGGCGGAAGGAGGGCGTTCCTTGACTCTGGGGAAATGGGGAGAGCGGCGGGCCGCGCGATACCTTGAGGGCAAGGGCTTCGTCGTGCTCCAAACCAACTTTCGCTGCCGCGTTGGCGAAATCGACATCGTGGCGCGCGAGGGCGCGGTTCTCGTGTTCGCGGAGGTAAAGACGCGCGCGGATCTGCTGTACGGATTGCCCTGCGAGGCCGTGACCGAACAGAAGCAAAAACAGCTCGCGCGCGTCGCTGAAGTCTATCTGTCGATGCTTCCGCGCGCAGCGCCGGCGGCGGAACAACATCTGCGGTTTGACGTGATCGAGATATTGGTCCACGGCGGCCGCGCGTGGATTCGGCACATCCGCGAAGCGTTTTGAGCGCGGGAAGAATTGAAAGGAGGAGAAGGTGGCGGGAAGTCATGTAATCAAATCGGCGGGACTCTCTGGCGTTTCGGGCTTCGGCGTCGCCGTGGAGGTGAGCATCACGAACGGTCTGCCCGGCTTCGTGATCGTGGGTCTGCCCGACAACTCGGTGCGGGAATCGCGGGAACGGGTGCGCGCGGCCATAAAGAACATCGGCCTCGAATTCCCCATGCGCCGCATCCTCGTGAACCTGGCGCCGGCGGACACGAAGAAGGAAGGCCCCATCTACGATCTGCCGATCGCGATCGGATTGCTCGCCGCGAGCGAACAGCTCGGTCCCATATCCGAAAAGGCCATGTTTCTGGGCGAGCTTTCGCTGGACGGGGACCTCCGGCCCGTGACGGGCATGCTGCCCATGGCCCTGTCGGCCCGCGCGGACGGGATCGACAGCCTGTTCATCCCCAAGGACAGCGCGCTTGAAGCCTCCATCGCGGAGGGGATCCGCGTGTATCCGGCGGAGCATATATGCGAGATCATAGCGCATCTGCGCGGCGAGCGGCCGATAGAGCCCGCGCCGCCCTACAGCCTCGCCGCGCGCGAAGCGGATTGCCTCGATTTTTCCGATGTGCGGGGGCAGCCCTCCGTCAAGCGCGCCATCGAGGTGGCCGTGAGCGGCGCGCACAACATCCTGCTGACCGGCGCGGCGGGCGGCGGCAAGAGCATGATGGCGCGCAGGATCCCGTCCGTGCTGCCGCCCATGGGCATGGAGGAGATGATCGAAGCCACCGCGATCCATTCCGCCGCCGGCTTGACGAACAAGAGCGCGCCCCTGCTGGCGCAGCGGCCGTTTCGTTCCCCGCACCACACCGTTTCGGCCTCCGGCATGGCGGGCGGCGGCAGGAACCCCAAGCCCGGAGAGATGAGCCTCGCGCACAACGGCGTACTCTTCCTCGA
Organism: Eubacteriales Family XIII. Incertae Sedis bacterium; assembly: GCA_031276135.1. Lineage (GTDB taxonomy): Bacteria > Bacillota > Clostridia > Peptostreptococcales > Anaerovoracaceae > JAITLA01. Next base: position 2,493 of record JAISNR010000040.1, read on the forward strand.
CGAATTCCCCGAATTCCGGCGGGACGTGCTCGAAAGTCTGCGCCAGCCCCTCGAGGACGGCTCGATCACGATCACGCGGGCCGCGTGGACCTGCACTTTCCCGTCGCGCTTCATGCTCGTCTGCGCGATGAATCCCTGCAAATGCGGCTGGTACGGACATCCGAGCGGGAAGTGCGGCTGCTCCGAGGAGGCGGTCAAGAGTTACGCGCGGCGCATATCGGGCCCGATTCTGGACCGCATCGACATATTCGCGGACGTGCCCTCTCTCGTGTACGGCGATCTGGCGGGATCGGCCAAGAGCGAATCGTCCGCGGAGATCCGCGCGCGCGTGACGGCGGCGCGGGCGCGGCAGCTCGCGCGGCAGGGGGCGCCGAACGCGCAGATGTCCGGGAACGGGCTCGCGGCGCATTGTGCCTTGGACGGCGCGGGCGCGGAGCTCCTGCGCGCGGCTTACGACAGGTTCGCGCTCTCCGCGCGGGCCTACAGCCGAATATTGAAGGTGGCGCGGACGATAGCGGATCTGGCCGGGAGGCCGCGCATAGAAGCCGCGCATTTGGCGGAGGCGATCCGCTACCGAAGTTCCGGAATGTTGGAAACATGAGTAAGAAATACCCGATCCAAAGCGTGGACATGAACGACCCCCGCTATCCCAGGCTCTTGCGCCTCATACAGAATCCGCCGCGAAAGCTCTATTACCGCGGCGACATCTCTCTGGCCTCGAAGGCCGCCGTCGCCGTCGTGGGCGCGCGCAAGGCCACGGACTACGGCAAATGGGCTGCGGCAAACCTCGCCGGGACCCTCGCGGAGTACGGGCTCGCCGTGGTCAGCGGCATGGCCTACGGCATCGATTCGGAGGCGCACAGGGGCGCGCTCGCCGCCGGCGGCAAGACCGTGGCCGTGCTCGGCTGCGGCGTCGATGTCTGCTACCCCGCCCGCAATGTCCGCCTGATGGACGAGATACTCGAAAAGGGCCTCGTCCTGTCCGAATTCGAGCCCGGAACGATGCCGCGCAGCTTCACGTTCCCGCTGCGAAACCGCATCATCAGCGGGCTTTGCATCGCGACCGCCGTCGTCGAGGCCGGTCTGCACAGCGGCTCGCTGATCACGGCCGAGCGGGCGGCGGAGCAGGGGCGCAGCGTCTACGCCGTTCCCGGCAACATCAACCGCGCCATGAGCTTCGGCTGCAACAAGCTGATCCGCGACGGCGC
>JAISNR010000109.1 GCA_031276135.1 Eubacteriales Family XIII. Incertae Sedis bacterium
GCTGATCGCTTCGCACGTGGGCCTGAACCCCGAGGTGGCGCAGCGCATGAACACCGACGTGCCCGAGGACAAGCTGATCTGCGACCTCGTGCCGCAGGGCACCTTGGCCGAGCGCATCCGTTCGGGCGGCTTCGGCATCGGCGGTTTCCTGACGCCCACGGGCGTCGGCACGATCATCGCAGAGGGCAAGCGGGTGATCAACGTCGAGGGCAAGGACTACCTGCTGGAGCTGCCGCTTCGCGCCGAATTCGCGCTGATCCGCGGCTCCGTCACCGACAAGTTCGGCAACACCGTCTACAACGGAACCACGCGGACCTTCAATCCCATGATGGCCGCCGCCGCGGACTGCGTCATCGTCGGCGCCTGCGAGATCGTGGAGATCGGCGACATAGACCCGAACCATGTGGTTACCCCGGGAATTTTTGTGGATGTGATCGTGGGAGGTGAAAAACCATGGCAGATATAAAAGCGCTCATCGCGGCGCGGGTCGCGCAGGAATTGAAGGACGGCGATGTGGTCAATTTGGGAATCGGTCTGCCCACGCTCGTGGCGGACTACCTGCCGGAGGGTGTCACGATCATCCTCCAGTCGGAGAACGGCATCATGGGCATGGGCGCGGCCGCGGCGCCGGGCGGCGAGGACGTGGACATCGTCAACGCCGGCGCACAGTATGTGACCGTGAACCCGGGCGCGATGTTCTTCGACAGCGCCACATCCTTCGGCATCATCCGCGGCGGTCACGTGGACGCGACGATCCTCGGCGCCCTCGAGGTGGACGAGCATGGCAACCTCGCGAACTGGATCGTGCCGGGCAAGATGGTCCCCGGGATGGGCGGCGCGATGGATCTCGTGGTCGGCGCCCGCAAGGTGATCATCGCGATGACGCACACGCAGAAGGGCAAGCCCAAAATCCTGAAGGAATGCACGCTGCCCTACACGGCCATCGGCGTCGTGGACCTGATCATAACGGAGATGGGCGTCATGGAGGTCAGGCCGGAGGGCATCGTCCTCACGGAGCTGAACGAGGGCTACACCGCAGAGCAGGTGAAAGAGGCCACGGAAGCCACTCTGATCGTGTCCCCGGATTTGAAGATCGTGAAGCACGGGCAGCAATGAGCGCAGTGAGCGCAGGGGGCGCAATCGAAACGATTGCGCCCCCTGCGCCTCGAGCATTCGGGATGCCGCAATAGGAAAACATGCCGATATTGTTAAGAAAATACCTGTCGATAAAACGCGAACAGCCTGTGGACAAAAAACGCTCCGCACGCGCGCATTTGCGCACACGTGCTGAAAATCCAAGCAGGATTCCCCGCAGCGCTATCCACAGGCTTTCGTGAATAAAATTGTATGCAATTTTTCCGTCCATGTGGAAAAACATTAAAACACGCAAAATCAAGCCGCTTTTCGGGTGTTCAAAACTGTTCGTTTGCAGGCAAACATCGGTTTACATAATATCGTCGGGATCGTCGGACAACCCGACTGCCGCGCTCGCGCCGTTCTTCTGCGCGGAACCCCGGTGTAAAGCGTTTTTAAAACCGCCGTAATACTGCTGTAACAACAATACTGTATACTGGAATTGGCGTATTTTGTGCAAATGTAATACTGATTCGCAATTCATAGAATGACGAAGAGCGAATCAATAGATACTGCTTTCAATTGCCCGCTCCACAAGTCCCGAACCGACGGGAGGGATAAATTGCCTTTTTGCCCCGAAGCGAACGCTGAGAGCGGAGGAATGCGGCGAAGCCGCATGTTGGAGCGGAATCTTAAATGAAAAGCAGTATAAGGAAAGGAGCGTGGCGCATGAGGAAATTTCTGCTTGCGGCGGCGATGATGTTTGCCCTCTGCGTTTTCGCGCCGTTTTCCTTTGCGGCGGCGGATCCGGCCGTCACGCTCGTGAATCCTTCCGAAAACGAACCCATCGTGACGAACAACTTTCTCATCTCCGTGAAGGTGACGCAGACCGGCAAGTTCCTGCATGTCAGCGCGTATGAGCTGCAGCAGAAAACCGACGCCGACTGGGCGCTCGTGCAGACCGAGGAGCTCGAGGAATACGACAAGAAGAAGGAGGAGGAAAAGCGGCTCGTTCCCATTATGGAAACGGCGAGCTTCGAATCCAAGGGTGCCGTCAGCTTCTTCACCCACAAGGTTGAGGACATAGCCCCCGGCGTCTACATGATTCGCATAGAAACGGCGGACGCGGACGGCGCCGTCCTGTTCGACAAGGAATACCGCATCCTTGTAAAGGAAAAAACAGAAGAGGAATCCAAGGTGTTCGAAACGCCGAAATCGGGAACGTCGCAGTTTCTCCAGAGCCTGCTGAACAAGCTCTTCAAGAATTGACGCGCGGTCTATGAACACAGGGACGGCGGTCGCGGAACGGTTAAAGAACATCCTGTTGGTAGTATTGGTGCTTTCCACGATACTGCTTTTGTACTTTTTGTGGAGCGATAACGCCGGCGCGGGCTTTCGCGTTCCGGGCGCGGACGGCGGGAGCGTCCGAACGATTCCTGTGGAGGATGTCCTGTATCCGGAGCGGATCACCGTCAATTTCGGCGCCGAGAACTACACGGTCCCGCCCGAAACGGCTTCGCTGTGGTACGGCTTCGCGGGGGGCGACGCGCCTGCGTTCATGAACGGGTTGCGGAAATTCCTCGCTTCCGACAACATCGCGGTCGGCGCCATAAGCAAAGAGGATTTCTTGGACGTGATGCGCGCGCGGTCCGTCCGCGCAGATTTTGCGTTCGCGATTCCGATGGCGGACTTCTGCGCGGCGTTCGACCTGCCGCGCCCGGCAGAGATCGGCGTCATCGACGCCTTCACCTGTGCGGCCTACTCCGAGGCGAGTCCCGAGAGCCTGTTCCTGTGCGATCGGCTCGGCGACCGGTATTACAGGCTGGCCATGGACGGGGAGGCCGGATTCAAGGAGCTGATCGCCCATATCGAAGCCTCGGACAATGCGACGTACTACCCGCTCAGGGCTTTCTCCGGAGTCGAAAACGACACCCTGTTGCCGCTCGACGCGTCCGGCGCACTGGCGGCGCTTCCCTACGCGCGCAGCATCGATCCGGGCGACGAGGACGACGCCGGGCGCATGCGCGAGATGACGCGGGCCTTCTTCGGGAAAAGCTTTGACTTCACGCGAAAGATCACGGAGGGAAACGGCACGATCGTCTACATGTACGGATACGGGGAAAAGGTACTCGTGATCAACCGCGACGGCAGCTTCGAATACAGCGCGTCGGAAGCGGACCGCGGCAGCACGGACTTCTTCGGCGCGCTGACGACGGCGCTCGCGTTCGTGGCTTCGCACGAAGAACCCGGCGAACGTGCGGCGGCGGAGAAGCGCGTCTATCTGCGGGACGTGCGTTCCTCGTTCGCGGACGGTCAAAAGGCCTACCGTTTTTCGTTCGGCCTCGACATCGACGGGCATACCGTGTATTACGCGGATTCGGAGCCCTTGGCCGTCGAGGTGGCGGGCCGGCAGGTGCGCTATTACAAGCGGGATATGATCGATGCGTCGGCGCGCGAATCGGGGAAGGGACTGCCTTCGGATGCGGTTTTTGCGCCCTTCGACCTCCTGACGGAGCATTTCGCGTACATATACGGGGTGCTGTCGGAAAAGGGTCTTGCCGCGCCCCCGGGGCGCGCTTCCGACGACGAAAGCGTGTTTGAGAGCGTGGCGGAGATGGTGACGGGCTTGTCATCCGGCCTTTTGCGGCCGTCGGAAACGTTTTTCTACAGGGGCCGCGACGAGCGGGGCGCGCCCGCCGCCGGCCAAAACCTGTTGCCGGTCTGGACGCTGGCCGTGCAGGGCGTCGATTTTTATTTCGACCTCTATACGGGTGCGCCCGCGGGATATTACGGGGAGTGAGCGTTGCGATGGATTGGACCAAAGCGAAAAACATTCTGATCGTTGCCCTGCTCGTGACGAATCTGTTGTTGCTCGGCGCCTATGTGCTGCGCGAAATGCAGAGGTCTGCCGCCGAGGACGAGGACACCCGGCGCAGAATATTGACCGAGTACAAGGTGTTTCTCGAAACGGAGATACCGAAGCAACCCGCGCCCATGGCCGTGCTCTTCGTCCGCCCGGAAACGGAGGACAGGGCGCGGATCGAGCAAGCGCTGGCGGAGCAGGCGCCGATTCCGGACGACGACCGCGAATCCCTGCGCAGCGCGGCGAACGCCGTGCTCGAACGCTGCGGCCTCATGACGGAGAACACGGAGCTCGCGGCGCCCTTCGAAACGGACGGCGGCGCGACGACCCTTCGGTACAGGGATGTGTTCGACGGCATTCCCATCGAGGAGAGCTATATCCTCTGCACGATCAAGGATGGGCGGATTGCGGAAATCCGCCGCAAATGGTACACGCCGCTCGAATTGCACGACACGAAGGGCGAAATCCTCGGACCGATAGAGGCCCTCCTGCAGCTTTTGCCCGAAAAGGACAAAGAAGAAGCCGTCGTCGTTCGGGATATGGAATTGGTCTATCGCGTCGATCCCGCCGGGCCGGTGGCGGAATCGCCCGTGGGGGACACGGCTTTGCCCGCATGGAAGATCACGGACGATAAGGGAATCATAACATATGTTGCGGCTTATGCGCAGTAATTTGCAACATCTGCGCGGCGCTTTGCCGGTTTGCCGAAATTTTTTCGCACACACAAATTTCTCACATTTTCAGGTTAATATTGCTCTAACAGTTTAATTCATGTGGCAGTTGCGGCAGCCGGAGAGGCTGCAATGGAGGTTCCAATGGGGAAAACCATCATAGTCTTTGAGGACGGCAGGGTTGTCGATACGATTGAAGAGGAAAAATGGGAGGGGGTGCGGATCGAAAACGGCAAACTGGTCGCCGATCCTCGTCCCGAGAAGGAAGCGGAAGCCGCAGAGGCCCCCGGATCCGAACCCGTGACGGCACCCGGACCCGAACCGACGGCTGAGCCGATGCCCGCACCCGCGCCGACGGACGCGCCCGCACCCGGACCGGCGGCTGCGCCTGCACCCGCACCCGGACCGACGGAAGTGCCCGCACCCGCACCCGGACCGACGGAAGTGCCCGCACCCGGACCCGAACCGACGGCCGCGCCGATGCCCGGACCCGCGCCGGCACCCGGACCGACGGCCGCGGCCGCGCCCGGACCGGTGCCTGCAACCGAACCGACGAGCGCGCCCGTACCGCCGTCCGCGTCCGCAGAAGCGCCGGGCTCTGCGGACGCGCCGCCGCCCTTCGCCGCCGCGGAAGCAGGGGCGGAAGCGCCCGCGCCGGGCGCGGCGGATGTGCCCGCTCCCCCGCCCGCGCCGAGAGCCGAGCCGACGATCAAGCCCATAAGCGCCTTTACACCTCCGCCTCCACCTCCGCCCGCGCCGGAATACGCGGACGCGCCGCCGGAAAAGCCCGCAGCCGGGCCCGAAGGGACCTTTGGGGAACAACCGCAGACTGCCGCGCCCCGTCCTCCGGATGAGGCATGGGGCCCTGCGGCGGATCCTGCCGGCGAGTCCGAAAGGCTTTCCGATTCATACGCCGCCGCGGCGGCAGCGGCCGCGGCGCAGTATCCGTGGCGCGGGGAGGCCGCCTATGCGGACATCGGCGAAAAGACCGCCGACCGCGTCGCCGGCGGCGTGGACGCAAAGAAGGTCATAGCGGTCCTATTGGGCCTCGTGTTGGCAGCGAGCGCGGGCTTCGGCGGCGGCGTCGCGGCGATCAAAACGGGAAACTTTTTCTATCCGGCAGAGAACCGGCAGATCACGATCAACCCGACGGATCAGGTGAGCACGACGGAGGCCGTCGCCGCCAAAGTCATACCTTCCGTGGTGGGAATCACATCGGTCGGCACGCGCACGCGGGAATTCTTCTTCGGCACCTACGACGAGCGGACCGGCGGCGTCGGCACGGGCATCATCGTCGATGAGAGCGGCTACGTACTGACCAATTCTCACGTGGTTTTGGACGGCGAGGTGGATACGATCACGGTGCTCCTGGAGGACGGGCGCGATGTGCAGGGAAACGTGATCTGGAATGACCGGACGCTCGATCTGGCCATCGTAAAGGTCGAGGCGAACAATCTGACCGCAGCCGAGCTCGGGGATTCCGACCTGCTGAAGATCGGCTCCTATATCGCCGCCATCGGCAACCCCATGGGCCTGAATTTCCGCAGCAGCGTTTCCCAAGGCGTGGTCAGCGGCCTCGACAGAACGATCGTGGCGTCGAGCGGCGGCACGGAGGCGGACGCCGTGCAGATGGACGGCCTCATCCAGGTGGATGCGGCCATCAACGTGGGCAACAGCGGCGGGCCCCTGGTCAACAGCCTCGGTCAGGTGATCGGCATCAACACGGCACGGAATCAAAACGGCGAGGGCATGGGTTTCGCGATCCCGATCAACACGGCCAAGCCCATCGTGGACAGCGTCAAGGCGACGGGTGAATTCCAAAGGGTCTATATCGGCGTGGAAGCCTATGACGTATCGGAATTCCTGCAAAACAACCCGGAAACGGACCTCGGCGTGTACAGCGGCGCCTATATCAATCGCCTGACGCCGGGCTTCCCCGCAGAAGCCGCCGGGATCAAAGAGGGGGACGTCATCGTCGAGGTGGACGGCAAGCAGATCAACACGAGCTCCGCGCTGATCAAGCACCTGCTGCGTTACAAGTCGGGCGATGTGGTCGAGGTCAAGGTCGTCCGAAACAGGGAGCAGATGACATTTGATGTGAAGCTCACGGATTCGTTGGAGTGAGGAACGGTTCGCGCGATCGCGGTTCGGCAAAAAGAAACCGGCTTCGCGCGCAGAAAGGAGGGCAGTATGAAGATCATGATCTTGGGCGCGGGCGGACAAGGCGCTCCTTGCGCGTCCATCCTCGCAAAAGACCCCGCCGTTTCCGAAATCAAGCTCTGCGACATCAACGGGGGGCTTCTTGAAAAAGTAAAGGCCCGCATCGGCAGTCCGAAGCTTCGCATCGAAACGGCGGATGCTTCGGATGAGGACGGCATTGCGGCCGCCGCCGCAGGCTTTGACGCCATCGTCGATCTCGTCACGCCCGCGTATTTCGAGGGCAACATGCGGGCGGCTTTGAAGGCGGGCGTCCATTATCTGAACACCGCTTGGGAGGAGTACATCTACGAAGGTTTTTCCGAGCACGGCCTTCGGCCGGACGCGCGCCTCAAATATGACGACGCGTTTCGGGAGAAAGGCCGCACCGCCGTTTTGGGCTGCGGCATGAGTTCGGGCTATGCCACCAATGTCGTCGCGAGATACTATGTCGATCGTCTGGACACGGTGGAAAGCATAAAGTTCAGGCTGGCGAAGCGGGACACGCGCATTCCCGAAGAAGAAGAGATTCTGCATCCGTGGAATCCCGGTTGGAACCCAAAGCAGGCCCTGCTGGATTTCGTCGTGCCGACCTACAAATTCGAAAACGGCGAATTTGTCAAAATGGACCAAGTTTTCGCCGAACCGGAGATCTGGGATTTCCCGGCGCCGGTCGGCAGGCGGCAGGTGTCGCATCACGCGCACGAAGAGCCCTTCAACATTCCGCAGAGCTTCGCGGACAAGGGGTTGAAATACTGCGATTTCAAGTATTATATAAACAAGGCCGTCGCGCCCATCGTGGTTTTGGGCCTCGGAAGCGACAAAGCGCGGGACATCGGCGGACAGTCGGTAAAGCCGCTGGATGTCGTGCTTTCCTTTATCCCCGATCCGGGCGACGCCTTCCTGAACGAGGATCCGTCGCGCTTCGAGGAATTGGACGCGACGAGCGCCGTGTCGATCATGACCGAGATCATCGGTTGCAGAAACGGGAAAAAATTGCGCTATCTGATCCATGTTCCCACGATGAACGTGCCCCGCAAACACATGTACGACACCTACGGCACATCCCTGATCAGCGTTGCGCTGCCTGCGGCGGTCGGCGTCAAAATGGCTGCGGAGGGCGCGAAAAAAGGCGTGATTCATCCGCAGGACCTCGATCCGCAACGCTTTGTCCAACTGATGCGGGAGAGCGGCTACCGCAACGAATGGGAAGAAACGGTCGAAGAATTGGGGGACGCCTGATGTCCGGGGCCTCCGTCGATGGCGGTTCCGCCCGCGGTCGGCGCGCCGAAAGGAGCAGTCCCGTCGTTGAACGGACGCGCCGCTTGGAAATGAGGAGAGGAAAATGGAAGAGAGGACAATGTCGGAACGGACCGACGCGCGGCCAACGCGTTTAAAAGAACACAACATCAGTCTGCGCAGCGCCGTCATGATCATGTACTGCCTGGTCGCGGCCGGGGCGTTCGGAATAGAGGAAATGATTCCGGAATCCGGGCCCGGCATGACCGTGATCATGCTGTGCGTGCTGCCGTTTCTGTGGGCGGGCCCCCAAGCGCTCGTGTCCGCCGAGCTCGGTTCCGCGATGCCGGAGGTCGGCGGATTTTACAAGTGGGTGCAGAGGGGCCTGGGTGAATTTTGGGGCTTTCAGGCCTGCTGGTGCCGGACGCTCTCCTGTTATCTGGACAACACCCTGTACATTGTTCTCGCGGTCTCCTATGTCGGCTTCGTCGTACCGATGGGCCCCGTGCAATCCTATCTTCTGAAAGCGGCCTTCATCTTCATCTTTTCCTATATCAACATTCGCGGACTGCGGGAGATCAGTTGGGTCAGCAATGTGATTTCGATCACGATTCTGGCCACCTTCGCCGTCATTGCGGTCACGGGGCTCACGCATTGGGAATACAACCCCGTCAGCCCGCTCATTCCGGAGGATTATACGCTCTTCGCGAGCGTGGGCGCAAGCCTCTCCATCGGCATGTGGATGTATTCGGGCTATACGGCCATGTCCAATCTCGCGGGCGAAATCAAAGACAAGAGCGTCATTTACCGCGGCCTTTTGATCGTCCTTCCGCTGACCACGCTGTCCTATGTGCTGCCCACCGTCGCGAGCTTGGCTTCCGTGGGCCAATGGGAGGAATGGTCCACCACGGGCGGCGTATCCTTCGGCCATACCCTCGCGATCCTCGGCTCTTGGGGGATTCCCGTGTTCATGATTGTGGCAACCCTTTCGAATCTTTCCATTTTCAACACGCAGATGGTCGCCGTGACCAGAGGATTTTTCTCGATGTCGGAGGACAATCTCGCGCCCAAGGCCATCAGCAGACTGCACAAGCGGTTTCGCACGCCCTATGTCGGCATCCTGTCGATGACCGTTTTCTGCCTGATCGCCTGCACCTTTGACTTCTCCATTCTCGTGACCGTCGATGTGATGCTGCTTATGGTCGATTACGTTCTCGTATTTTTCTCGGCGGCCCGATTGCGCTACACGGAACCCGACATGGAGCGGCCGTTCCGCATTCCGCTCGGGCGGCGCGGCGTGGCGCTTCTCGTAAGCCCCGCGATTCTCATCGCCCTGTTCGCCTTGTTCCTGAACGGCGCGGACTATTTTTTGGGCGGCATGGCCGGCTTGGTTTCCTCTCCCGTCGTCTATGTGATCTGGCGGCGGATGTACGGAGGGATGAGCAAAATCGATCCGGAAGCGTATCCGAGCAATCCGCGGACGAAGCTCGGCAAGGGCGATCTGCACAGAACGGCGATCATCTTTCTGCTGTTCGGCGCGCTCGGCGTCATCGGCGCGTTCGCGTTCTTCCCTTGGTACGAGGCCGATTGGGGCGAATATTACATGGAAGTGTATGGAGGGACGGATCCGTTTGCGTTCATCATCCTCGCCATTAAGTGCCTCTCCGTCGTCTATCTGATCACGGGGATCGTCCTGAAATATTTTGCCGTAAAAATCGATCCGAAATCTCCGGGCGCCGGCATATGGTGATCCCGGCGAGGCGCTCGGCGCGGACCGGTCGGCGGATTCCCGATGGAATGAGGACATTTGCATGAAGATCCGCATCGGAAAGGAGTTTGCATGAAAATCTTTATCGTCGGCGCCGGAGGTCAAGGCGGTCCCTGCGCATCCGTTCTCGCGCGGGATCCTGCGGTTTCGCGGATCGTGCTCGGCGATCTGGACCCTTCCGCCGCAGCGCGCGTGCGGGAGAAGATCGGAAGCCCGAAAATTCAAACGGAGCAAGTGGACGCGCGTTCGGAACGCTCCCTCGCGAAGGCGGCGGAGGGCGCGGACGTCGTCATCGACCTCGTGTTGCCGGAATTCGGCGAGCACGTGATGCGCGCCGCTCTGGAAGCGGGCGCGCACTACGTCAACACGGCGTTTTATCAGCCCTTCTTCGATCAGTTCTACAAAGGGGAACCCCTGTTTCTGGATCAAGAATTTCGGGACGCCGGCCTCACGGCCGTGCTCGGCTGCGGTATGGCGCCCGGATTTTTGAATGTCGTCACGCGCTTGTACGCGGACAAACTGGATCGCGTGGAGAGCATCCGCCTGCGTCTGGCGAAGAAAAAGCTCGGCGCGGAGGAAATGGTCACGCCGTACAATCCCGGCTGGTCGCCGAAGCAGGCGCTTTTGGACTGCGCGGAGGATGTGTACGTCTTGGAGGACGGCAAGCTGCGGATTCTGGGCGCTTACAGCGGCTTGGAGCGCTATGCCTTCCCGGAGCCGCTTGGGGAAATGCTCGTTTCGCACCACGCGCATGAAGAGCCGCTTTCCATGCCCCGCTTCATCGGCAAGGGGCTTCGGTATTGCGATTTCAAGTATTATGTGGCGCCGCAGCCCGCCGCGTTCATCCATGCCGGTCTTGCCTCCGAGGAACCCGTCGAGGTGAACGGCGCGCTCGTCAAACCGCTGGACCTGCTCGTCAAGCTGCTTCCCAAGTCCGGAAACGCCTTTTTGGAGGAGGACGCGTCCAAATACGAGGAGCTCGACCGCCTGTCCCACGTGTGCATGATGATCGAAATGGAGGGGGAAAAGGACGGCGTCAAAAGGCATTACAGGGTGCATCTTCCGAAGATGACGGCGAACGGCGCGAAATTGCGCGAACTCTTCGGGACCGCCTTGATCAACGTCGCCCTGCCCGCCGTCATCGGGGCCAAGATGGCCGTCGCGGGTTGTCAAAAGGGTGTGATTTCGTCGGAATGCTTGGATCCGCACGATTTTCTGGATCGGTTTTTGGGCACGGGCATTCCATATAAATGGAAGGAATTGTAATGTGCCGGCGCCCGGAATCGCATCGCGAAGCGAGCCGGGACGGGATCGAGCGCAAAACCGCGCGTCCGCCCCGCCGGGCCTCCGCTATTTGTGATACGCCTCTCCGCGCAGGATCTTGAAGGCGCGGTAGAGCTGTTCCAGCAGGATGACGCGCGCCATGCGGTGCGGGAAGGTCATCTCCGAAAGCGAGAGGCGCAGATCGGCGCGCGCGAGCACGGCGTCCGCGAGGCCGAGCGGTCCGCCCGTGAGGAAGGCGACGCGGCCGGCGCCCGCGTGCGGCAGGGCGGCGAGCTTTTCGGCAAAGGCTTCGGATGAGAGCGCCGCGCCGCGCGCGTCGAGCGCGATGACATAGCTTCCGCTCCTGACGCGGCGAAGGAGCTCGCGGCCCTCCGCGTCCTTGGCTGCGGACACCTCGGCGGGAGAGGGCTTTTCGGGCACGCGCGCCTCCTTGATTTCGTCTGTCGTCAATGTGCAGTATTTCCCGAGGCGCTTGCGGTATTCGTCCGACGCCTCCCGCCAATGGCGTTCCCGCAGGGCGCCGACGCAGATCAAATGAATCGTCATTTTATCTCCAATGCGGCCGCCGGCCGCAGCCGCATCGATGTCGAAGCGCCGGCGCTCCGCAGATGCCGGCCGCGCGCGGAGGCTAACGGAATTTTTGCGTCGCGTCCACGTATTTTTTCAGTATGCCGATATTCGCAAAGTACATGGAAAACGCGTTTTCGCGCTTCACCCGCACCAGATCGGCGCTCGCGAGCTTTTGTATGTGTTGCGAGATCGTGGATTGCGAATAGTCGAAGCCGGCCACGATGTCCTTGTTGCATACGGGCTTGCGCTCCGCGTTGCAAAGCAGGATATAGCGGAATATCCGGATGCGCGCAGGGTGGGCCAGCGCGTCCGAAACCTTTGCGATGAGCAGAATGTCCTCTTCCCGCAGATCGTCGGAATCCTTTCTGAGCCTCATGTTGATCCCTTATGCTTCGCCAATGTACGCGATGGCCTCGATTTCAACGAGCGCACCCTTGGGCAACCGCGCCACCTCGACGGCGGAGCGCGCGGGCGGTGCGTCCGCATCGAAGAATCCGGCGTATACGGCGTTCATGGCCGCAAAATGGTCGATGTCGCGCAGGAACACCGTGGTCTTGAGCACGTTCTTCATGGAGCTGCCCGCCGCCTCCAGTATGGCGGCGATGTTTTTCAGGCTCCGGTCGGTCTGCGCCTCGATCGTATCGCCCGCGAATTCGCCCGTCGCGGGGTCAATGGGGATCTGCCCCGAGGTGAAGATCAGCTTGCCGAGGACGTTCGCCTGCACATAGGGGCCGATGGCGGCCGGCGCGGCGGCGGTCTGTATCTTTATTTTTTCCATAATATTTCTCCTTTGGAATTTTTATGAATAAAGGAATCTAGCCCCGCTTTACCCGCGCGGCGACGAGGTCGCCGGTTTCCGCCGTGCCCACCTTCGTCTTGCCCTCCGTATGGAGGTCTGGCGTCCTGTAGCCTTCCGCGAGCACGGCCCTGACCGCGTTCTCCACGGCGCTCGCCTCGGCCTCGAGCTTGAGGCTGTGGCGCAGCAGCATCGCGGCGGAGAGAATGGTCGCCATCGGGTTTGCCCTGTCGAGGCCCGTCATCTTGGGCACGGAGCCGTGGCTCGGTTCGTACATGCCCACGCCGCTCGCGGAGAGGCTCGCGGAGGGCAGCATGCCCAGCGA